>DAOTTI010000001.1:0-2267 GCA_034437795.1 Chloroflexota bacterium
CCTTCCGGTGCAGAGATGGGCGGCGCGGCCGCGTAGAGGTCGGTCTCAGCCAGCTGGATCGCTGTGGGGGAGCCGGGATGGGGCGGAGGCAGCTCCAGCCGGACGGAGAGGTGGGTAGCCAGGTAGGTGCTGGCCGAGCGAAGCCCCGCCGGCGGCGGCTCCGGCGACTCACCGCGTCCGGTGGCGGTAGTTTGGCCGGCGGCCGGTGCGCCGGCGAGCCAGCGCCCATTGCCGGCGGCCGGCGCACGGTCGACGAGGAGCCGGTTACGGGTAAAGGGCGCCGGTGCGGGCGGGGGCGCGACGGGCGCCGACTCCTCGGGGGGCGCGCTGCCCATGCCACGGAACGCCAGCAGAGGCTGGATGGTGGCCACCACGAAGCGGCGGGCGTCCACCAGGCCATCTAACACCGGCACGGGGTCTCTGGTCGCGTCACGGAGCGCCGCCACCATCCGCTCATCGAAGAAGAAGCGTTGCCACTCAGGAGTGCCGGAGAGGATAAAGAAGTGCAGGGCGCGGACGTGCGGCAGGCGAGCCACGGCGCGAGTGAAGCGGGCATACTGCCGCGCGCGCTCCGCCGGCGTGACGCCGTACGATTCGTTCCCTGCCTCAGTGACCAGGACCGGCAGGTGCGGAAAGCGCCGGCGCAGCTCAACCGGCTGCAGCAGCCCGCGACGTGGATCGAGCATCTCGCGCTCGTGGTGCCAGTAGGCGTGCGCGCCGACCCAGTCCGACTGCTCGATCAGGCGTGCATTGGCGTCCCACCAGGCCTGCTCCCTGCGGTTCGGCGCCAGGCCGGGAAAGCCGTACCTGGCCTGCGGCACCTCCTGGCGCAGGCGCGCCAGGACCTGGCCATACCAGGCGGCGAAGGCGGCCTCGGCGTGGGGATGAAGCTCCAGATTGGGCTCATTGCCAATCTCCACCCACAGGTCAAAGCCGGCGTCGACCAGCTGGCGCAGGTAGCGCGCATTCGTGGCCACGAAGGGCTCCACCGGCGGCAGCTCATTCCACGGCGTGTGTAGCCGGACCGTAAAGTGGAGCTGGGGCAGCTCACGACGCAGGCGCGCGTATGCCTCCGGCGGGTGATAGCTCATCATCTTCACGGCGCCAAACCGTCCCTGCGCCACGCGCGCGTAGTCCAGCTCCCGCCACGGCCGGTTGGGGGCGTGGACGCCCGCGGCCAGGGGCGGAGCGCCGGCCCGCGTCCGCGCGAACGGGGGGAGCATGCCGTCGGGCGGCGCGGGGAGCAGCAGGAGCGCGAAAGCGAGCGCCGACAGCCAGAGGCGGGAAACCATCAGCTCCTTGTGTAGCAGAACGGATGCCGGTACGGGGCTGGAGCGGTCGGTGCGGGCGAGCCGCCGCTCAATCCGTTGAGAGGTCGACCATCCCCTGTGAGCTGCGTCGGGAGAGGGTAGAGGATAGATACGGGGCGGACCGCCGCTCAATCCGTTGAGAGAGATATCGATCCTCTCCTGGGCGACGGTTCGCGGCCCCTGAAGTCGCAGGTGGGCAAGCGTGACCGACGCGGCTCTGCGGCGGCCCAGGGAGGTCCAGGCCACAGAGGATACAGCGATGGCGGTAGCGGCGCGGGCGTACCGAGCGGGGCTACGGGCAGGGCTACGAGCGCGGCTGGAGACCGCGCCAGTGCCGCGGGTGTTTGGACTGCGCCGAGATACCAGCATCCTCTTCTGGGCCTGGTTCCTGTGGGGGATCGGCGCGGGGCTGTGGAGCTACCTCTGGCCGGTGTACCTGGCGCGCCTCGGCGCGGACGCGGTGGAGGTGGGGGTGGTCGTCGGCGTTGGGAGCCTGGTGGCGACGCTGGTCTACCTGCCGGGCGGGCTGGTGGCGCAGCTGGGGCACCACAAGTGGCAGCTGGTGGTGGCCCACGCGCTGGCGACGCTGGCCACGGCCAGCTTCGGCCTGGCGGGCGAGTGGTGGCACGTCGTGCCGGGGGTGATGTGCGCCAACCTGGTCGCGCTGTTCAGTCCGGCGATCAATAGCTTCATCACCCAGGCCGCTGACGACGAGGGAGTGCCGGTGCCATCGATCTATACCGCGATCGGGGCGGCCCAGTTCGCCACGATGACCGTCTCACCGCCGGTGGGCGGCTGGATTGCCGGCCAGTACGGCATGGCCGCGCTCTTTCCCCTGGTGGGGCTGGCGTACGGGGCCAGCGTGGCGATGATGAGCCTGAGGCGCTCGCGCCCGGCGCCGGGCGCGCCGGGACCGGGCGCCCCCGTGCACGGCGATCCGGCGGCCAGCCGGCAGAG
>DAOTTI010000002.1:0-3563 GCA_034437795.1 Chloroflexota bacterium
GGGCGGCCGCCGCCGGCGTCCTGGCCGCCGCCGGTCTTGCCACCAAGCTCACCTTCGCCCCCTTCGTCGCCGTACCGGTGCTTGCCACGCTCCTGCCCTGGGCGCCGGCGAGCCGCGGTGCCGAACTCCCGTCAGGAGGCCGGATGCGCCCGGCGCCCGTGCAGCCCGGACAGCTAGAGCCGGCTCCCAGCGCGAGCGAGGCTCCGCCCCAGTCCTGTCCTCCCCCGTTCCCTGCTCCAGCGGCAGGGGAGGCCCCTTGCGCTCGGGTGGCGAACCGCTCAGGCCGGCTCAGCGTGCGCCGGTGGGTGACGGACGATGCATGGGACCGGCTGCTCCCCCTGGCCGTGTACCTGGCGGTGCTGGCCCTCGCCCTGGGCGCCACGGCAGCACTGCTGCTCGCTATCTCCGGGGCCCCCGCCGTGGATGGCCTGGTAGGGGAGCTCGAGGGTCCCCTGGCCGTGGCCGGCGCCGCCCTGGCCCTCGTTCAGCTGGCCCAGCTCGAGGGCATCCCAATCGCCCTAGCGTGCGCCGGCTGGCGCCTGCTGCCCCGCCACGGCGCGCCGCTCTGGCTTGGCGTGGCGGCGGCCGGCCTGCCCATCTTCACCATCCATCACGGGACGTTCGTCGCAGTGGCGCGGCCGGCGGAGCCGTTCATCGCGGCCCTGGCGGCGGTTGCCCTGCTCCGCGCATCCGACGCCCTGGTCGGCTGGCCCTGGGGCCGGCGTCATCCTGTGCGGCCGGCGCTCGGGGCCGGCGTCATCCTTTCCCTGCTCACCGCCCTGGCGGCCGCCCAGCCGGCGGCGCAGAGCGCCCGCGCGCTGCTGCCGCCGGCCACGGTGGACCCCGGGCCGGTCCTGGCGCGGATCACCCGCGCGGCGCCTCCCGGCACGGAGGTGCTCGCGCCCCCCTATTACGCGGTGCTGGCCGGCCGGCGCATGCTCTTCGACTACCCCGACTGGACGGTGTGGGGCCTGCGGGCGCAGGGCGGGCGCCCGCGGGAGGCGGTCCTGGCGCAGCAGGCTGCGGCGCTGCTGGAGCAGCGCGCCCTCCCTCTCGTGGCCGCCGATTTTCGGCTCTCGTACCTCGCTGACGTGCGCCGGGCCTTGGAGCGCAGCTACGTGGCGGCGGGAACCGACGGCGACGTCCCCGCGCGCTCGGTCACGTTTTTCGTCCCCGGCTGACGTTCCCCTGCCGGCACTGCCGGCAGGCTCCACAGGAAAAGCGCGATGGCCGGCCAGAGCAGCCGGCTCTCGAAGGGCCGCGCCGCGACCGCCACAAGACTGAGCAGGAAGGCGGCGCCCAGGCAAACCCAGACGAGGCGCCGCGCCAGCCGGCCGGTCGCCGCAGGCGAGAGCCGGAGCAGGAGGGGCGCGAGCAGCAGGAGCGAATTCCACTCGTAGAGCGGCGGCACCAGCCAGGAACCCGCCAGGATCGCTGCCCCTAGCGTGTCGGCCGGCCGGCGCAGGGATCGCGCCCAGCCCCAGGCCGCCGCGGCCAGCGCCCCCGCGCCAATTAGCACGGTGAGCAGCGCGCGCCCTTGCGGGTCAGCGGGGCCGACAACCGCTGCCAGCAGGCCGGCCGCGCTCATGGCGCTAGCCACCCGCGCGTAGTCCACGGTCGAGCGCCAGAACGCCGCCGGCCAGTCAGGCAGTGCCACCAGGCTCGCCGCCAGGAGCAGCAGGACGGCCACGGCCCAGGTGAGCGCAAACCGCCACCGGCGCCACCACACGGCGTGCACAAGGAGGGCCGCCGACGGCAGGAGCGCCACCGACGGTTTGACCAGCGCCAGCGCCACCACCACGCCGGCCCAGCGGGGCCGACCCCGCCCCAGCAGCCAGCAGCCGGCCGCCAGCGCCAGGTACACCAAGGCCGCAAACTGCCCGAACGCCAGGTTCAGCAGGCTGCCTGGAAAGAGTACGGCCGCCGCTATGACCCCCAGCGGGAGCGAGGCAGCCCTGCCGGCGGGCCGCGCTGGAGAGGCGGGGGCCGGATCTCCGGCCATACGCCACACTAGCGCCGTGCCGAGGCACACCGCCACCTGCGCGGCCAGCAGCCAGATCGTGGCCGCTACGCGGAACGGGAGCACCGCCAGGGGCGCCAGCAGCAGCGCGACGTAGCCGGGGTAGACGAAGCCGAACACGAAGGCCCCCAGCCCCTCGCCCGGCGCGCCGCCCATGGCCTGCCGGATGCCGTCGTCCACTTGGCTGGAATAGGGGTCCAGGCCATCGAGGAGCCACGCCCGCGCGCCGTACCAGCGGGGAAAGAGATCGTTGGTCGCCCCCAGCGCGCCGGCCAGCAGCCAGGTAGCCGCCACGTCGACCGCCACCGCGGCCGCCACCAGCGCCCCGGCCGCGGCTCGGCGCCACCGCGCGCCCGCGACTAGACCAGAACCAGCGCCCTCCATCCGCATCAGCGTCCCGCCGTATCGACGTCCCGCATCAACGCCGTACCAGCGGCCGTATCAAAGGGTGCCATGCCGGCCAGCGCGCGCCCAGCAGGATCGTATCCGTCTCAGTGGTGGAGGGGCGTGTGCCATAGGCCCGGATGGCGCTCGCCTGGCTTCTTCACAGCCAGTGAGGAGTTCCGTCTCCCCTTTGGAGAGCGGGAGCTCGCAAAGCGGGCGGCGGTGAGGGCTCCGCTCGTGAATAATGCAGGCTGGGCCGTGGCCGTCGTTCCCTCTCACCCGCGTGCGGGAGCGGGGGCGGCGGGGCCCAGCCGCACGGCAGGGATGGGTAGGGCAGGGGTGCGGCGCGGCCCCGGCCGCAGGGGGTGAGGGCTGCCTCCCTCCCCTCGCAGCGCGCCCGCGGCCGCAGAGGGTGAGGTCCGCCACCGGTGTCACACGCGGCGGGACGCGACCGCCAGCGGCGCCGGCGCCTGTCGCGGATGGGGCGCCCGCCGCCTGATCGGCGCCACGCTGGCCAGGCAGAGGGCCACGGCGCCGGCCAGGAGCGCCAGCGTCTGCACTGGCGCAGCCGGACCGGGTTTGATGAAGGAGGGCAGCAGCGCCGTCAGGTCTAGCTGCCAGAGCTGCGAGAGATAGGCCAGGAGCTCGCTCTCCCCCGTCGGCAGGTTGTAGCGCAGGCGAGGCGCCTCCACCAGCACCCGCGCGATCCACCACGTGGCCAGCAAGAGCAGCAGCGCCAGCGCCCGCAGCCGTGCCGTTCGCCAGCAGGCCAGCGCCAGGGCCAGGGGGACGGCCAGCAGCGGCACGACCGGCACCAGCATCCGCGCTGGCGGGCTGAAGGCGCCGTACCACTGGCTAAAGCTGGCGATAAACAGAAAGTAGGTGCCGACAAGGCCCAGAATGGCCCCGCCGTGCAGGCGGCTCAGGCCAGACGGCACCAGCAGCAGCCCGTAGAGCGCCACCAGGTAGATCGGCGCGTAGGTCAGCAGCCCGAACTGCTGGTCGAGCAGCAGCCCCGGCACCCCGGCCAGCAGGTTGCGTAGCGCCACGACCCCGTACTCCTCCACCCGCGGCACCTCGCCGAACTGGCGCCAGAAAAGGAGCCATAGGCCGGCCCCCGCCAGCGCCGCCGGCGCCAGCGCCCACCCCAGCCATCCGG
>DAOTTI010000003.1:0-9276 GCA_034437795.1 Chloroflexota bacterium
CCGCCCGCCAGGCGGCGCCGCGCCGCGGCCCGTCGCTGATGGACCTGGCCGCCGCCAACTACACCCACATCCGCGCGGACCTGCGGCGCATCGCCATCCTGGCGGCGATCATGTTCGGTATTATCATCGCGCTCTCCTTCGTGCTCAAGTGACCTTCGACGTCGTCATCCACGGCGGGACTGTGCTCGACGGCACCGGCCGCGCGGCCTTCGGTGCCGACGTGGCTATTCACGGGGATCGCATCGCCTACGTCGGGCCTCCCGACGCGCTTGCCGGCGCTGGCGTCCGCCTGCTCATCGACGCCACCGGCCGTTACGTTGCGCCCGGCTTCATCGACATCCACACCCATTCGGACCGCTCCATCCTGCTCAACCCGCGCATGGAGAGCAAGGTCCGCCAGGGCGTGACCACCGAGGTGGGCGGCAACTGCGGCTCCGGCGTGGCCCCGGCGCGGCGGGCCGCCCAGGAGCAGGCACGGCGCGAGGCCGCACGGGATGGCCACCCCGGCTCCTGGCCTACCATGGCCGAGTACCTCGCCTACGTGCAGCGCCAGGGCATCGCCGGCAACTACGCCACGTGGGTGGGGCACGGCACCCTGCGCGCCAGCGTCATCGGCTACGAGATGCGCCCGCCGTCCGACGACGAGCTCCGGGAGATGCAGGCGCTCCTGCGCGAGGCGCTCGAGGCGGGGGCCTTCGGCCTCTCCACTGGCCTCATCTACGTCCCCAGCGGCTATGCCGGCACCGACGAGCTGGTCGCCCTGGCGGAGGTGGTGCGCGAGTACGGCGGCGTCTATGCCAGCCACATCCGCAACGAAGGCTCCAGGCTGCTGGAGGCGGTCGACGAGGCCATCGAGATCGGCCGACGCGCCGGCGTGCCCGTCCAGATCGCTCACCACAAGGCCTCCGGCAAGCCCAACTGGGGGCGCGTCAACGACAGCCTGGCCTCGATGGAGCGGGCCCGCGCTGCCGGCGTCGACGTGGCCTGCGACCAGTATCCGTACGTCGCCTCCAGCACCGGCTTGAGCTCCCTGCTGCCGAAGTGGGCGCTGGAAGGCGGGCGCCAGCGTCTGGTGGCGCGCCTCCATGATCCGGCCATCCGCCAGCGCATCCGCGACGAGATGATCGCCGATCGCCCCGACCTGGCCACCCTCGACGGCGCCTCTCACTGGCACCAGGTGCTCGTCGCCCGCTGCCGCGGCAACCGCGCCCTGGAAGGCAAGCGCCTGGGCCAGATCGCCATCGAGCAGGCCAGCGACCCCTTCGACCTCTGCTTCGACCTGCTCATCCAGGAAGATGGCTACGTCGGCTGCGTCTTCTTCTCGATGTGCGAGGAGGACGTGCAGACGGTGATGCGCTGGCGCTACACGATGATCGGCTCAGACGCCTCATCGGTCGCGCCGTACGGCACACTGGCGGAAGGGAAGCCCCACCCGCGCGCCTACGGGACCTTCGCGCGGGTGCTCGGGCGCTACGTCCGAGAGCTGGGGGTGCTCACCTGGGAGGAAGCGATCCACAAGATGACCGGCTTGCCGGCGGCGCGCCTGGGGCTGGCCGGCCGCGGCCGGATCGCCCCTGGCGCCTACGCCGATGTGGTGGTCTTCGATCCGGAAACCGTCCGCGACTGCGCCACGTTCCAGGAGCCCCACCAGTACGCCGCCGGCATCGAGCACGTCCTGGTCAACGGCGTCGCGGTCGTGAGCCACGGGGAGCATACCGGCGCGCTGCCGGGGCGTGTGCTGCGCCATCCCGATGCGGCGTGAGGCGGAGTGCCTGGCCATGCGCGTCCTGATCACCGGCTCCAGCGGCCAGATCGGCACCAATCTCGGCCTGCGCCTGCTGGCGGACGGCCACGCGGTAGTGGGCATCGACGTGCGCCCCAATCCGTGGACGGACGCCATTCCCACTAGCCTGCTTGACCTGTCCCAGGTGCAGTCGGTGGGGCGCGGGCGCCTGGGCGCCGCGGAGGTAGGCCGCGTCGACGCCGTCGTCCACCTAGCGGCGCACGCCAAGGTCCACGCCCTAGTGGAGCGCCCGCTGGGGGCCCTGGAGAACCACGTCATGGTGACCAACGCCCTGGAGTTCGCGCGGGCCAATGGCGTGCCGGTCCTCCTGGCCAGCTCGCGCGAGGTATACGGCAACGGGGTGCCCCGTGGCGTCCCCGTCCCCGAGTGCGCCGCCGACTTCCGCAACGCCCCCAGCCCCTACGCCGCGATGAAGCTGGCCAGTGAGGCGCTCGGCGCCGCCTACTGGCGCTGCTACGAGCTGCCCTTCGCCGTCATCCGCTATAGCAACGTCTACGGCCGGTACGACAATGACCTCAGCCGGCTGGAGCGCGCCATCTGGATCTTCCGGCGCGCGATCGACCAGGGCCGCCCCGTCACCGTCTACGGCGCGGAGAAGACGCTGGACTTTACCTACGTCGACGACGCGGTCGACGGCACGGTGCGCTGCCTGCAACGCCTGGTGGCGCGCGATCCGGCCGTGGTCGGTGAGGCCTTTAACCTCGCCTGCGGTGAAGGGCGCCGGCTGGTAGACGTCGTCCACCTCATCGCCGAGACGCTTGGCAAGCCGGTGGACCTGCGCCTCGAGGCGCCCCGCCCCGGCGAGGTAACGTGGTATGTCGCCGACATCTCCAAAGCCCGGCGCGTCCTCAGCTTTGCCCCCAGGGTGCCGGTGCCGGACGGCATCCGCAAGGCGATGGCCTGGGCCCAGGAGCACGACGCGCAGCGCGCCATCGCGCCCCACGCCGCGGCCGGCTAACCTGCATTCTTCACCGCCAGAAAGAAATCCCCTGCCCCTCTGGGAAAGGGCTAGGGTGAGGGCTCCTGACAGCCCGTCTCCCATAGGGAAGGGGCTAGGGTGAGGGCCCCGCTGATCAAGCAGCCCGCGTCCGCGGGCGTGGCACAGTGATAGCCGGACCGCTTCCGCGGCCGGTAACCGCGCCCCAAGCCTGACGATCCCCCCACCGCCACAGACCCCCGCGAGAACGACCAAGGCACCTGAAGTAGAGATGATGCGCCTCCACTACCAGCCCCTGGACCTGCCCCTCAAGACCCCCTGGACGATCTCCCGCGGCACGCGCCGCGTGGCGGAGAACGTGCTGGTGCGCCTGCGCTGGCAGGCGCCCGACGGCCGCGAGCTGGAAGGGCTGGGCGAGGCGGCGCCCTACGCCTATTACGGCGAGCTACGCGGAACGGTCGAGGCCTGCCTCGACGCCTTCGCGCCCCTCTTGGGCGACGACCCCTTCGCGCTGGATGCCATCCTGGACCGCCTGGAGGCACGGGTCCGCCACAATCCGGCCGCCAAAGCAGCCGTGGATATCGCCCTGCACGACCTGATCGGCAAGGCGCTCGGGCGGCCCCTGTGGCAGCTCTGGGGCCTGGACCCCACCAGAGGGCCACTCACCAGCTACTCCATCGGCCTCGATGAGCCGGCGGCCATGGCGCAGAAGGCACGCGAGGCGGCCACTTTTCCCATCTTAAAGATCAAGCTGGGGACCCCGCGGGATCTGGAGATCGTCCGCGCCGTGCGTGAGGCCGTACCCGCGGCGCGCCTCGTGGTGGACGCCAACACCGCCTGGACGCCAAAGCAGGCGGTGCAGATCATCCGCCAGCTTGAGCCCCTCGGCATCGAGTTCGTCGAGCAACCCGTCGCCGGCCGCGACCTGGACGGGCTGCGCTACGTCCGCGAGCGCGTCGCCGTGCCCCTCATCGCCGACGAGAGCTGCGCCACGGAGGAAGACGTGCCGGCGCTGGTGGGATGCGTGGACGGCATCAACGTCAAGCTGATGAAATGCGGCGGACTGCGACGCGCCCGGCGCATGATCGAGGTCGCGCGCGCCCACCACCTCCGTGTGATGTGCGGCTGCCTGATCGAAAGCTCGCTCGCCATCACCGCCGCCAGCCACCTGCTGCCGCTCCTGGATTACGCGGACCTGGATGGCCATCTGCTCCTGGCCAGCGATCCGTTCCAGGGTGTGCGCTGCGACGCCGGCCGCCTGATCCTGCCGGACGGTCCTGGTCTGGGCGTGACCGAGAGCCTCTCTACTTCTTCCCCAGGTCGTCCAGGTTCAACTGATTGATGAAGTCGCGGAAGGCGCCCAGCTGCTCCTCGTCGATCTTCTCTTCCTTCTCCTTCTTCCCCTCGCCGGCCTCGCCCTCCGGCTCCAGGGCGTTCCGCTCCAGCACCGATTCGTCTACGTAGATCGGCACGTTCATGCGCACGGCCAGGGCGATCGCGTCCGACGGCCGCGAGTCCACCTCCACGTGCCGGCCATCGACGTCCATCACGATCCGGGCGTAGAAGGTCTCACCGGAGAGGTCGTTGACGATGACGTGCGTCACCCGCCCGCCCAGGGTCGTGATCATGTTGCACAGCAGGTCATGCGTCAGCGGGCGGGGCACCTCGTGGTTCTGCAGCTTGATGGCGATGGCGTCCGCCTCGGGGATACCAATGACGATCGGCAGGTACCGTTCCCGCTTGACCTCCTTGAGCATCACCACCCGGTGCGGGTAGAGGAGATTCATGCGAATGCTTTCGACGACCATCTCGACCGGCATGGCTCGAATCCCTCGCTGTGTAGAAGCCCCACGCAATTCTAGGGGTAGCCCGCACCAAAGCGCAACGGCTCGGCCCGTAACGCCTAGCGTAACGCCCAGCCTGGCTCATCCACGGGCCAGCGACAGGTCCTCTCCCCGTGGAACAGAGCCAGGGGCTCGTCGCGCACGGCAGCGCATGACGGGTCGCCCCTCTCCCACCGGGAGAGGTCCAGGGTGAGGGCTCCACCTGGGAGAGAGCCATGGCGCTTCGGAGCGGCGCCGCGGGACCACCCGTCTCCTCTCCCTATGGTCGTCCCCCTACGGCACAGCCCCCCTGGGGCGAGGGGCCCGCCACTCGCTACTCGTCACTCGCCACTCTTTACTCTTCCCCACTCGTCCCACCTCCGGCAGGAACTTTGGGCCAGGGTCACGGCTCCGTCAGCGAGGAACGACAGTCGGGGACGCTCCTACCCTGTCTCGCTGCCCTCATGCAGCCGCCCGTGCGCCACCAGCCACCGCGCGAACATGGCCCGCCGATCGTGCTCGAAGCCGTCCATCGCCGGGTCGGTGCGCCGCACCGCGGTGCGCAGGCGCAGCAGGCGGTAGACCGCCGCGTTGGTCACCCCCGCCCGCCAGAGCTGGAACACCAGCGGCCAATCCGCATCCCCCAGGGTGGCATCCAGCTCCTCGGTCTCCCCTACGTCCAATCTCGGATCCCTGTCCATTGTGTTCTCCCCGCGTGGCCGTCGTGGCGGTCGTGGCCTTCATAGCCGTCCTGGCTCCAGCGCCACCTGTGCCTCGCCCGTCCTGTCCGGATCATCGGCAGGAAGGGCGGCGGACCTGAGCCGGTAGCACACTTGGGGGAGCGGACGCCGTATCCTGACTGACCTCGCATCACGGCCCCATCTGCGCCAAGGCGCGCAACCGGCCCCGATGGCGCCAAACCCTAGCTGCCTCCCCTCTCCGCGTCGGAGTAGGCTCAGTGGGCCAGCCGCGGGTAATGTCCTCCCCCATGGCCATCGTTCCCCTCTCCGTGTCGGAGCGGGGGCGGCGGGGCCAAGCCGCCCGGTGGGGCCGGGTGGTGCAGGGGTGCGGCGCGGCCCCGGCCGAAGGGGGTGAGGTCTGCTCCCCTCTCCCGCGTGCGGGAGAGGGGCCGGGGGTGAGGGCTGCCTCCCCCGTGCGGCCCCGGCCGAAGGTGGTGAGGCACCCGCCCTTGACAGGCGGCCGGTGCGGGCCTATTGTGGACTATGTAGAGCGACCGAATTTACTTCCCGCGAGCGTAGTTCGCCGGGCCGGCCCTGGCGTGCCACCGCGCCGGTGGTCCGTCCGCGGACTGCGGGTCGCCGGAGCAGGAGCGCGCCATGACTACCTGGAGACCGGACCCGACCTTTTACCCCTCCCCTCGCCTCGCGATGCAGGCCCCGCCAGAGCGCCTCGCCTACATCGCCGTGCTCAACCCGCAGGCCGGGCAGGGCGATCAGAGCGATGGCCGGCCCGACGCCCTGGTCGTTGCCGACGTTGACCCCAGCTCGCCGGCCTATGGCCAGATCGTCGGGCGCGTCGACATGCCCACCCCCGGCGATGAACTGCACCACTTCGGCTGGAACGCCTGCAGCGCCGCCCTCTGCCCCTACGCCCCCCACCCCCACGTCGAGCGCCGCTACCTGATTGTCCCCGGGTTGCGCTCGTCCCGCATCCATGTCATCGATACGCGGCCCGACCCGCGCCGGCCACAGATCGTCAAGG
Organism: Chloroflexota bacterium; assembly: GCA_034437795.1. Lineage (GTDB taxonomy): Bacteria > Chloroflexota > UBA11872 > UBA12225 > UBA12225 > DAOTTI01. Next base: position 6,287 of record DAOTTI010000003.1, read on the forward strand.
TCATCGAGCCGGACGACCTCGCCGCCCGCGCCGGCTACAGCCGCCCCCACACCGTCCACTGCGGCCCCGACGGCATCTACGTCAGCGCCCTGGGCGCCCCCAATGGCGATGGCCCGGGCGGGATCTTCGTCCTCGACCATGACTCCTTCAACGTCCTCGGCCGCTGGGAGGTCGACCGCGGCCCGCAGTACCTGGCCTACGACTTCTGGTGGCACCTGGGCTATGACACGATGCTGACCAGCGAGTGGGGCACGCCGAACATGGTGGAAGGCGGGCTCAATCCGGAGTTGCTGGGCAAGTTCGGCCGCGCCCTCCACGTCTGGGACCTCCGGCGCCGGCGCCACGTCCAGACCCTGGATCTGGGTGAGGAGCAGCAGATGGTGCTGGAGCTGCGCCCGGCCCATGACCCGACCAAGGCCTACGGGTTCGTGGGGGTCGTGGTCTCGCTCAAGGACCTGTCGGCCTCCGTCTGGCTCTGGCACCGCGCCACCGGCCCCGGCGGCCCCAACGGGCGGTGGGAGGTGCGCAAGGTGATCGAGATCCCCGCCGAGCCGGCTGATCCGGCCCAGCTCCCGCCCGCCCTCCAGCCCTTCAGCGCGGTGCCGCCGCTGATTACGGACATCAACCTCAGCCTGGACGACCGCTTCCTCTACGTCTCGTGCTGGGGCACCGGCGAATTCCGCCAGTACGACGTCTCGGATCCCTTCCAGCCCAAGCTCACCGGCTCGGTCCGCCTCGGGGGCATCGTCTCCCGCGCTCCCCATCCGAAGAGCGGGCCGCTTAATGGTGGTCCGCAGATGGTCGAGGTCAGCCGCGACGGGCGTCGCGTCTACGTGAGCAACTCCCTCTACGCCTCGTGGGACGCCCAGTTCTACCCCGAAGGGATCCGCGGCTGGGTGGCCAAGCTCGACGCCGCCCCCCAGGGTGGGCTCAGCGTGGATCCCAACTTCCTCCTGCAGTTCGAGGGCGAGCGCCCGCACCAGATCCGCCTCGAAGGCGGCGACTCGTCGTCTGATTCCTATTGCTTCCCCTAACCCCGCTCCTTCCCGAACGGCGCCCTCACCCTCACTCTCTCCCAAAGCACGTCCTCGCCCTCAGTCTTTCCCTTTGGGAGAGGGAACTCTGCTTCCACCCTCTCCCAAAGGGGCTCTTCCAAGAGGAACCCCTCACCCTCGCCCCCCGTTCCCGCCGGCCCCGTGACCGCCACATGACGCATAACGCCTTTCGCCTTTCGCACTACCCACCATGCTCCCCTGGCTCTCCCTCAGCCTGCTCGGCGCCTACCACGGCGTCAATCCGGCCATGGGCTGGCTCTTCGCCGTAGCGCTGGGCCTGCAAGAACGGCGCCGCGCGGCGGTCCTGCAGGCCCTGCTTCCGATCGCGCTCGGCCACGAGCTCGCCGTTGCCCTCGTCCTGGTGCTGGCCGGCGTCGTGCAGTTGGCGGTGGCGCCCCAGGTTCTGCGCCCGCTCGGCGCGTGCCTCCTGATCGGCTTCGGGCTCTATAAGTTCCTCCGCCCCCGCTCGCACCCGCGCTGGGTGGGCCTGCGCGTGTCCCCCGCCGAGCTGGCCCTCTGGTCCTTCCTCACGTCCACTGCCCACGGGGCCGGGCTGATGCTCTTCCCCCTGCTGCTGACCCGCGCGACCCCCGTTCCGGGCGCGCCGGGCGAGCATGCCAGTGCGGAGGCCGCCGGCGCGCCAATGCTGGCCTGGAATGGCCTGGATCAGGCCGGCGCCGCGCCGCTCGTGCAGGCGGTCACGGCGTCGGTGGTCCATACTCTGGCCATGCTCCTCGCCATGGGCATCGTCGCCCTGCTCGTCTACGAGAAGCTCGGCGTGGCCGTGCTCCGCCGCGCATGGGTGAACCTGGACGTCATCTGGGCCGGGGCCCTCGTGGCGGCAGGCGTATTCACCCTTTTTACGTAGCGCCAGGGCCGTCTCCGGCATACCAGTCCCCTCGCGTCAGCGGCAGCCCGCTCCGCCCGCGATCCGGCTTGACCAGCAGCGCCTGGTACACGTTCAGCCGCCCCGTCTCGAACCCGCGGGCCGCCCCCGCCATGTACAGCCGCCACACGCGATACGTCGTCTCGTCAGTCGCCCTGCGCGCCGCGTCCTGCCTTGCCTCCAGGCGCCGCACCCAGTGGCGCAGGGTGAGCGCGTAGTGCTCCCGCAGGCTCTCCACGTCGCGCACCTCGAACCCGCTGGCCTCGGCCGCCCGCAGCACGGCGTGGATCGGCACCAGCTCCCCATCCGGAAAGACGTAACGCTCCACGAACGACGCGCCGCCCTTCGTCCCCCTCCTGTGCTGTCCTGTCTGCGCACCGCTGGCCGCGATGGCGTGGTTCAACATGGCGCCGCCGGGCCGCAAGAGCCGCCACGCCTGCCCAAAGTACCGCTCCAGCTGGCGCTCGCCCACGTGCTCGGACATGCCCACGCTGGCGATCTTGTCATAACACTCCGGCTCGTCCACCTCGCGGTAGTCGCGGACCGTGACCGTGCACCGGTCGCCCAATCCGGCCACGGCAATCCGCGCCCTGGCCAGGGCCGCCTGGGGCTCGCTCAAGGTGATGCCATGCGCCTCCACGCCCCAGGCCTGCGCCGCGTGCATCACCAGCGCTCCCCAGCCGCAGCCGATGTCCAGCAGGCGCTCGCCGGGGCGCAGGCGCAGCTTCCGGCAGATGTAGTCCAGCTTCTGGCGCTGGGCGGTATCCAGGTCATCGTCCGGAGACTGGAAATAGGCGCAGGAATAGACCAGCCGCTCGTCCAGCCACAGCGTGTAGAAGTCGTTCGAGACGTCGTAGTGGTAGGTCACGGCCGCTCGGTCGCGCGCGAGGGCATGCCGCCGGCCGTGCAGGCGCGCCGCGCGCCGCCCGCCCCGCGCCCGGCGCGTGGCCGGCAGGCTCAGCAGGGTACGGCCGGCGCGGATGCGGTCCGCCAGGCGCGTCCACCCCGAGCCTGCGCGACGGGCCAGCCCCGCCGGCCTGGCCAAATCC
>DAOTTI010000004.1:0-6972 GCA_034437795.1 Chloroflexota bacterium
CCCCTCTCCGACACGGAGAGGGGGAACGCCGGCCACGGCTGTGCGGCTGGGCCCCGCCGCCCCCGCTCCGACGCGGAGAGGGGGAACGCCGGCCATGGGCAGAGGAGTTTCCGCGGCAGGACGGCGACAGCGAGCCGTTCAGCGGATTGGTATCACAGGCGCGAAGCAGCGAGAGTGGAACGAGGGGTAACGGACAGAAGGCGAGGGAGGGCCAGGCCAGATGGGTACGCTGAGGGGGATCATCGTCGACGCACAGACCGGGCGGCGGCTGGAGGCGCGGGTCCACGCCCTGGCCAGTACCGGGCAGTTCCGCGCGCCGCCGGACGCCATCCTGAAGGCAGGCGGCGGCCCACCCTTCTTCTACGCCGACGGCGGCTTCGTCCTGGACCTGCCGGTGGGGCAGGCACAACTGGTGCTGGAACGGGGCATCGAGTACCGGCCCCTCTACCGGCACGTGGAGATCCCGCGCAATGGCGCGGTGGAGGTGGAGTTCCGGCTGGAGCGCTGGATCGACCTGCCTGGCGCGGGCTGGCACGCCGGCAACACGCACATTCATTATGACGAGAAGGAGACGCGCCCCGATGAGCGCCTGCGCCTGGACCCACGGGTAGAGGACCTCTCCGTGGCGGTGATCAGCGTACTCCGGCGGCGCGAGCTGGCTTATGCCAGCAACCGGTATCGCGTCGGCTTCGCCTCACACCTTTCCAGTGAGCGACTGGCCATCGACGTGGGCGAGGAGACGCGCCATAACAGCCAGCCCTGGGAGATTGGCTACGGGCACGTGATGCTGATCGGCCTGCAGCATCTGGTCGAGCCGCTCAGTCGAGGCATCCTGGTAGACGACTTCGATCCCGACTACCCGCCGCTGATCGACGCCTGTGACGAGGCGCGGCGCCAGGGCGGCGTGGCCATCTGGTGCCACAACGGGCGGGGGATGGAGGCACCGGTGGCGGCGGCGCTGGGCAAGCTGGACGCCTTCAATCTGTTCGACCCCTACTGGATGGACCCCGAGTGGGAGATCTGGTATGCCCTGCTCAACTGCGGCTTCACGCTGCCGGCCAGCACCGGCTCCGACTGGTTCATCTGCTCCAGTAATCGCGTCTACGTGCACACGGGCAGCGCGACCGAGGAGCTGCCCCTGACGCACGGCCCAATCGAGCAACATGCCGGTCCACACGGGGGCCTGACGCACCCGCTGGACCCGGGCGCCATCCGGCCCGCCCCGCACGACAGCGGGCGTAATGCAACCGATAGCTCAGACGAACCTGCCGGCGGGCACGGCCGGCACGCGGGCGACCACGGGCGCGTGGCGCGCGCCTTCTCCTACGGGGCGTGGCTGGAGGGGCTCAAGGCGGGGCGCACATTCATCACCAATGGCCCGGCGCTGTGGCTGGAGGTGGCCGGCCGCGGCGCGGGGGAACGTCTGGAGATCAGCGGCCCCACTCGCCTGGAATGCACCGTCCGCTGGCAGAGCGCGCTGCCGGTCAACCGCGTGGAGGTGGTGCACAACGGCGAGGTGGCGGCACGGGAGGCGTGGGGCGATGGGCGCCGCGAGGGGAAGCTGCGCGTGCAGGTAGCCGCTTCGCCCGCCGACGGACACGGCTGGCTGGCCGCGCGGTGCTTCGGAGATGCGCGCAACAGCTACGGGCACTTCCTGTGGGCGCACACCAGCCCGGTGTACTTGCGCGCCGTTCCTGCCAGCGGGGCGCCCGGCACGGGTCCGGCGCGCCGCGCCGCGGCGGAGCGGTTCGTGGCGGATATCGATCGGTCGCTGCAATGGATCGCCACCCAAGGCAAGTTTCACCACGCTGGGCAGCGGGATCGGATGCTGGCCCTCTTCCGCCAGGCGCGGGAGGTGTACGCTGGCCTGGCATGATAGACCGCAGGGCGTACTTGAACTGCCCTGACACGGGGCGCGAGCCTGGAGTAGTCATGTGGCGGAGCCCTCACCCTAGCTCTCTCTTGGGGAGACGGGGCTCGCTCAGTCGGGAGTAGCGAGAAGGGAGCCCTCACCCTAACCCTCTCCCTGTGGGAGAGGGGACTAAGGGAGCCATCACCCTGGCCCTTTCCCGCAAGGGGAGAGGGGGCTTGTCGCAGGCGGGGGGAATCCAGGCTGGGCAAGCGTACTGAGATCAAGACGACTGGAAGGAAGACGAAGGTGACGATGGTGAGCCAGCAGCGAGCGTCATTCGTCCGCGAGGCGATGCGGAAGAACTGGGCGGCGCGGATGCGCCACTACGACCAGCATGCGGCGCCCAATACTGCCAGGTTCGCCGCGGTACTGCTCGACCTGGTGCGGCCGCAACCGGGAGAGCGGGTGCTGGACGTAGCTACGGGGTCCGGCGTGGTGGCGGTGGCGGCCGCCAGGCTGGTCGGGCCAAGCGGGAGCATCGTGGCCACGGACCTGGTGCCCGAGTGGGAGGATCTGTTTGCCGAGCGCTGCGCCGCAGCGGGAGTGCGGAACGCCGCCTTCCGCGCGATGGGGGCTGAGGCTCTTGACCTGCCCGATGAGACGTTCGACGTGGCCCTGTGCCAGTTCGGGCTGATGTTCGTGCCTGACCCGCTGCAGGCCCTTCGGGAGATGCGGCGGGTGCTGCGCCAGGGCGGCCGGCTGGGCATCGTGGTATGGAGCACGGCCGAGCGGGCCGTGTGCGTCGGGCTTCTGGATCGCCTGCTGGCGCCGCTCCTGGCGGCGGTGCCGCCGGAGGCCCAGCTCCCCACAGCGCTCAGCTTGAGCGAACCGGGCTTGATCGAGCGTCTGATCGCTGAGGCGGGGTTTGGCGCGCTCAACTCTGAGCGGCGGGTGCTGGACTACATCTCGGAAGCGCCGGAGGAGGCCTGGCGCTTCCGCGTGATCGAGGGTCCGCCGGCAGTGCGAGAGGCGGTGGCGAGGCTCCACCCCGACGAGCGCCGACAGCTACATCACCGGTTCGTGGCGGAATTGGAGCGCTACCGGCAGGGAGGAGAGATCCGGCTCCCTAGCGAGGCCATTTACGTTACGGCAAGGAAGGGGTCGCGTAGCGAGTAGCGAGGGCCGCGTAGCGAGTAGCGACGGCCGCGTAGCGAGTGGCGAGGGCTGAGTAGCGAGTGAGGAGAGTTTGGCAGGTGGCGGGGGTTTCTGCCGGAGGCGAAGGGCCAGCGGAAGAGGGAACGCATCGGTGGAGCGGTGGTCGTGAAGTGGTGGTAGGTCAAGCAGGGTCAAGCCGGTGAGCCGGCCGGGAATGGCGACGCTTGATGCTCTCAATGCGGATGAGATCCTCGCGGCCCTGGGCGTCTCCGGCGTCGCTCGGGTGGCGCCGGTGCCCGGAGGGTGGGATACCGCGCTCTGGCAGGTGGAGCGGGCGGACGGGCGGCGCTTCGCCCTGCGCGTCTTTCGCCCCGAGCAGGAGCAGACCTGGCGCCGCGAGGCGCTGGCCATGCGGGCGGCGGCCGCGGGCGGCGTGCCCGTGCCCCAGCTAGAGCGGGAGGGGCGATGGCAGGACCGCCCCGCGCTCTTGCTCTCGTGGTGCGCCGGCCGGCCGTTGCTGCACCAGGTGCTGGCGAGGCCCTGGCGCGTATGGCGGGCCGCCGTCGAGTTCGGGCGGGTGCAGGCTTGCATCCACGCCGTGCCTGCGCCGGCGCCGTTTGGGCATTCGGATCACTCCTGGATTGCGCGGGCGGGGCCCGAGGAGGAGGCGCTGCAGGAGCGGCTGCGGTCACTGCCCCTGCAATCCGGCCACCTGCTGCATCTCGATTACCACCCGCTGAACGTGCTTGTGGCAGGGAAGGAGATTACGTGCGTGCTGGACTGGGCCAACGCGTGCGCGGGGGACCCGCGCGCCGACCTCGCGCGGACCGTGACGCTCCTGCGTCTGCCTCCAGTACCCCCGGAGATGCCGTCGCTCCTGGCGAAGGCCGTGACCGCCGGTCGCCGGCTCCTGGAAGCGGGGTGGCGCCACGGATACCGGCGTGAGGCCGCGCGCCGGGGCTCGTTGTCAGCCATCGCCCCCGCCCAGGCGCTGTTCTACGCCTGGGCGGGGGCATTCATGGTGCGCGACCTGGCGCCCAAGCTCGGGAGCCGCGGGGTGTGGCTACAGGCGCACGATCTGGAGCGGATGCGGCGCTGGACGGCGCGATGGAAACGGCGGGCCGGGCTGCCAGCGTGACTGGCTAGCCTGGACTATTCACAAGGCGGAGCCCGCACCGTCGCCCGCGGAGCGGCCCCCGCTCTCCCAAAGGGAGAGCGGACTTCTCGCCAGCGAGAAGATGGCAGGCGAGTGGGTCACCTGCCCTGGCTATGGCTATCGGCTCCCCTGGTGGAATGGCAATGGGCATGACAAACGACCCACTAGAAGCTCACGCACGGGATAGGATGTGCCGCAGCCGTTCGGCCACGACGTCGATCTCCCCCGGCTCGAGCGTCATGGGGTTCACGACCAGGTCGCCTCCGAACCGGCTGATGGCGATCGGCGGGTCGCCTTCGAGCAGGGCACGCACCACCTGCTCCGGCGCGGGCCAGTGGCCGGGAGCCAGACGGATCACCGCCTTGGGGGCCACCGGCGGGCGGCCGTAGTGGTCATGGCCGGCGACGACCGCCGCCTCGACGCCGGGCAGGCCGGCGAGGGCATCGACCACCGTGCGGGCCTGGCGCTCCCAGCCTCGGAGCTGCTCGGCCTCGTCCATGGCCATGAACAGCTCGACGGCTCGGACGAGACCGGCGATCTCCTCCTTGCCGACCTTCATCGGCCGGCCAATGGCGGTGTTCGGGTTGTTGTTGAGCGCAGCGGCGGCGATGAGGTCCCGCCGGCCGAGGACGAGGCCGGTACACTGCGGGCCGCGGATAGCCTTGCCGCCGGAGAAGATGGCCACGGCGGCGCCGGCGTCGAGGAACCGGCGGAAGTTGGCCCTGGGCGGGAGCTCGGCTGCCGCATCCACCAGCACGGGCACGCCGGCCGCGCTGGCGGCGCGGGCGACGCCGGCGATGAACTGCTCGGCGCCGCCGGTGCGCGGGCGCAGGCGATCGAGCGTGGCGACGACCAGCAAGACGGCCGCGGTGCGCCGGCCAAAGGCCTGGGTGAACAGCTCCGGCGCCAGCGGGCCATCCCCCTGCTCATGGCCGACTTCGACCAGCCGGGCGCCGGCGGCCTCGGCCGCCTGGTACATGTAGTTTGGGCGAGGCGATCCGAGAACGACGACCTCGTTTCGCGGGGCATCGCCAGGGGGTCTGGGCAAGGCCCAGATGCGCTGGCGGTCGTCGCCGGTCAGGCAGGCGGCGGTCGCCAGCAGGATGCCGCTGGCGGCGCCGGCGCTGACCAGGGCGGCCTCGACGCCGAGCACCTCGGCGATGCGCCGGCCGGCCGCGTCTTGAAGCTCCCGCAACTGCACGTAGCGTCCGGCGGCCTCACGCATTGCCTCCAGGACCGGCGGGGGCATGAGCGACCCGCCCTGGGCCGTATTGTGTCCTGAGGCGTTGATCAGCGGGCGCACGCCAAGCCCCGCGTAGATGCCGCTCTGTGCCGCACGTGCCGCCAACGCATTCGCCCTCTCTGCTAGCTCTGTCATCGTGCCAGTTGCTCCTCTCCGTCCACGCCGTCCACTGTTGGACGGTTGGGGTGCATGCGCCATTCTAGGGGGTGGCGCGTCATGCGGCCAGCCGCGGCGGACCTCACCCCCTGGCCCCCGCTCCGACACGGAGCGGGGGAACGCCGGCCAGGGGGTGAGGATCTGGCCCACGGGGGCCGTGCCGGCGCCGCGCCGTGTCCGAGAAGGGGAGACAGCAGCCGTGCGTGTGCCGTCTCCGGACCTTTTTCATGCGCCCTGCGGCGCGCGACGCGGCGTAGCTGGCCGCACCGCCGGAGGCGCCTGCCACCAGCCGCGTGCCCTGTGGCCTCTGGCAGCGCGAGGGGGCCGACCCTGTCGCGCCGGCTGGGCGCGCTCAGTCGGCCAGCGCCCGCTCGAGCTGGGCAACCTCGCGCGCCTGAATGCCTAAACAGTAGACACCGCTCGCCTCACAGCGCTCCCGCGCCTCGCGCCGCAGGCCTGAGCTGGAGACGATCCAGAGGCAACCTGCCAGCCGGCCGGTCGCCTGCTCAACGTACTCGCGCATAGGCAGCAAGCGATCGACGTCGGCACCCACCATCCCGCCACGCCCGTGCTTGCACTCGGTAAGCCACGTCTCGGTGCCGTCGGTCACGCCAGCGATCTCCACGCTGCCGGCACGTCCAGCGCAGCGGCCGTCTGGATCAGGCCATCGGTTGATATTTGGAAATTTGGAAGCGACACCGCTTATACTGCGGCCGCCTGGTAGGAGGTCAGGACCTGGTGAAGCAGCGGTACTTGGCGCTGGTTCCGACCCACTAGTGCTGTTTCAGACGACCTCTTTGGGAATGCCAGCCCGCGCACCAGGGAAGGCCATGCCAGGTCGCTGGCCTGATGGGGCACTTGGGGTTCAACTGGCCAGCATGGGGCCTCGCCCGCCCGAGCACAGGCGCGGCGAGGCACCCACCAGTCTCACCATCGTGGCATGTGCTACCTGACGGGTGGGGGCGATCCTCCAGCAAGGCAGTCGACGGGCGAGCCAATCTCCGCTCGTGTTCAGATACTGCCTGGGGGGCCCTGCGAACAGACCTGCGACGCAGACAACGCGATGCCGGCCATCGACAGCGCCACCGCCGAAACCGTTGCCACCCCCACACTAACGCGAGCTTCATAGCCCAGCTCAGATCGAAACCTCTACGTCGCAGCACACGGAACAACGGCCAACACAGAATGGCGAGCGCAACCACAGTCGCCGCAGGGGCAGGTGCTGGCCGTGTGGGGACGCCGGGGCACCAGCCCCGGGGAGTTCGACCTGCCTGGAGGGATCGCCGTGGATGGGCAGGGCAACGTCTACGTGGCTGACACGCGCAACCACCGCATCCAGAAGCTCTCCCCGCAGGGGCAGCGGGTAACTCAGTGAGGTGGCAGGGAGATGGTCGAGGTGCCTTCTTCTGG
>DAOTTI010000005.1:0-25813 GCA_034437795.1 Chloroflexota bacterium
GCTCAGCCCGACGGCCGTGTGCTCCAGGTCACCGACGAGGAACGCCACTTCGTGCTCCGGCCGGACCCAGACCGCGGCTGCTTCCGCCCCGGCCACTGCTGCTGGTTGCGCACCGACGACGGTGGCCTCTACCTCCTGGTCCACGCGCGCTACGGCGCGCCGCACCGTGGACGAGGTGCGCCAGCTCTACCAGCTCCTGGTCCACGCGCGCTACGGCGCGCCGTCCTCGATGGGCCGCCCCAGCCCGGCCAGGACTCCTGGTCCAGGCGCGCTGCGGCGCGCTGGACGCCCCTCGCCAGATGAGCCTGGCCCCGCTGCACTGGACCGTGGACGGCTTCCCCTACGCGCCGGCCATCGACACAATCCGGCGATGACGCGGGCGCCTGTGCGTCATCGTCCGTGCGCCGGCCATCGAGGCAATCAATGTCGCCTGGCCTGGAGCATTCCATGGCCAGTGAGGCGTTCCCTCTCCCATAGGGAGAGGGTGAGGGCGCGGCTGGTGAACGATCTGGGCTGGCCTCAGGCGGTCCGCATTCGGTGCCGGCGGGCCAGAGCCGCGCCGCCGGCGGCCAGCGCCAGGGCGCCGCCGCCGGCCAGGGCGCCCGCCGCGGCGTCAAACCGGACGGCGCCGCGGCCAGTAGCGGGGAGCGCCAGGCCACGCGCGGTGACCACGCGCACCGCCAGGGCGTGCGTGTCCGTACGGTCGCCGCCCACGGGGAAGAAGAAGGCGCGGCTCCCGCTGCGCCCGCCGTCGCTCACCCGCATCACCGAGACCCCGGCGCGCTCGCCCGATCCCGATGGGCCGCCCGTCAGGTTGTTGGGCGGGCGCATGGCGACGAAGATGCGCGTGCCGCCAGGGGCGAGGCACATCACGGTGCTGCTTGGCTCGCAGCGCGCGCGGCCCAGCACCCCTGGTGCGGCGTCCATCAGGTCCGGCGCCGCCCCCACGTCGCGGATGACGTTGACCACCTCATCACGCGCGGTATCGATCACGACGATGTTATCGCCGTCGCCACGATTGGCCACCCAGAGAAAGCGCCCGCCGCCGGTGAGCGCCATGCCGTGGGCATCGGTGCCATACGGCGTCAGCGAGAGGTGCTTCAACAGGGCGTCGGTCCGGCGGTCGAAGACGTAGAGGTCGGAGGACGTGGCCGTCCCCGAGTTGACGTATACCTTATTGCCGAACAGGACGCCGCCGCACCCGGCCGGCGCCACCTGGCTACGGCCGAACTCCTTGAGCACGCGCATCGGTGTCGCCGCGGTGTCCACGACGTACAGCCCGCCGCCGCGCACCGTGACGTAGGCCTTGCTCACCCCGTCTACAAACATGACGGGGCAGATCGGCGCGTTGTCCGGGTGTTCGGCGTCTTCCAGCGCCCCCAGATTGAGGTCCGCCCCCGCTTCGTGCAGGTAGACGTCACGGGCATAGTCGGTACGGATGCGCGCCAGCTTCTTGCCATTCTGGTTCGCCACCAGGGCGATCGTGTCGTCGGCGGACGGCACGGCGCCGTGGGCCTGCTCGCCGACGTCGACGCTCCCCACCACGCGCCGGTCTGACGCGCGGATGAAGAGGACGTGCCCGCTGGCTACAGCGGCCAGGATGCCGTGCGTGTGCCGGTTATTGAACAGGAGCAGGTGCGGGCGCACCCCCGGCCCGTCGCCGACGCCCGTGGCCGCCGCCTGGAGGTCGATCACCTCCGGCCCACCGATGAGCGCCGTCCCTTCAAGCTGCCGTCCCTGGTAGATGTAGAGCTTGTTGCCGCCATCCTCCGTGTTGGCCTGGTCGACCACCCACAGCTCGTAGGGGGCGGTCACCTGCGCCTCCGCGACCAGCGGGACCGCCGTGAGGCCGGCCACCAGAGCCAGGAGAACGGGCCACGAGAGCCATCTGCTGCCGACGCGCCGCATGCGCGCACCTCCGCCACAGAACAGATTGCCCCACTACCGTACTACAGCCGGCCGGCCCTGTCCACCGTGATTCCTGATGGCGGACAGGGCGGACCTCACCCCCTGGCCCCCCGCGTCGCGCACGGGAGGAGTGGGAGGCGAGGTCCGCCGCGTTCGTGGCGCCTGCCCCTCAACCACGGGCCCCGACCCAGACCGGCCGGCAGTAGTGTATTATGGTACTTAACTAAGTAGAGTTTCTATTGAGGTACAGGGACATGGCTCAGGCGCTCCACCACACCGGCCGAACGTTTGCGCCGCCGAAAGAGATTGAGTGCGCCGACGTCACCGCGCGCAAGGCGCACCAGTTCGCCGTCGTTGCGGTGGCACTGCTGGGTTTGCTCCTGGGCGGGGCGGCCGGAGCAGCGCTCCTCTTGGTTGACGGCCTGATCATGGCAGTGGGGCGGTTCTGGGGGCCGGCCGACGTCTTCCGGCAGGTCGTCTGGCGGGTGGCCGAACCGCGGGGCTGGCTCCGGCCCAACCCCGTCCCTGAAGAGCGCGGCACGCGCCGTATCGCCCGCGTGCTTGGCGGTCTTGGCTTGCTGGCCGGCGCAGGGGCGCTGTACGCAGGGAACCCGTTGCTGGCGGCGGTGATCACCGTGCCCCTCAGCCTGATGATCCTGCTGGACGCCACCCTGAACTTCTGTGCCCTGTGCTTTCTGCGCTATCAGGCGCAGGCGCTCCGCTACCGCCTTCGGGGAGCGTGAGCCAGCGCGCGTCCTCACGGCCTCTTCACTCCCGCCCGGATTCCTCCCCCGCGGAGCCCTCGCCCTCTCGCGGGGGGCAGAACGCTCACATGCAACCAGAGTGCGGAGCCCTCACCCTCTAGCCCTCTCCCTTTGGGCGACGGGACTCCACGCGCCCTGGCCTTCCAGGCCCATCCGGAGTGGACCTCTCCCTTTGGGTGACGGGACCCCACACTGACCGTGAATGATCAGTCATGCCCCGTTAGGGGCGCCGGCGGGGACTGGAAACGCTGGTCACTTTCACGGGCATCCAGGCTAGCGCTCTGCTCAGCGGCAGCTGCAGCATGCTCCGATCTGCTGGCGCCCCCGCAGGATCTGGTCGACCGCGCTCTGGCCAGAGGGTCACGCCAGCCACAGATCGTGCAGGATGGCGCCACGGCTGTGGCGGGGTGGGCGCAGGCCGAGCAGGTAAGCAATCGTGGGGGCGAAGTCCTCCATGCGCATCAGGCCGGAGCGCTGCCAGTCGCGCTCGTAGCCGCGCCGGATGCCAGGCCCGGCGGCGATGAGCGTGGCCATGTTGGTGAAGTAGGGCGTCTCCATGGTCGGGATCTGCGAGCCGTGCTGCGCGCCGCGTCCGGTGCCGACGCTGCCGCCTTCCAGGGGCGGCCCCCAGCCGAAGCCGCGGTTGAAGGTGAAGACCACGTCGCCGCACACTCCGTCTCGCGGGTCGCCCCAGTAGCCGATCAGGGCCGCGTCCTCCAGCTTGAGGGCCAGGGCCACCACGCGCTTGTTGGTCACCGGATCGCGCCAGTCCAGCAGGGCGTCGATGACCTGGTCCTTCACTGCATCGAACTGGTCCGGCGGCACGATCCCGAACGGCTCGCGCCCCTGCAGCGAGACGTACACCTCCGAGCCGCGGTCGGGGAGCATGTACACCTTGGACCGCTCCAGGTCGATCCGGCCGTCGGGCGCGCGCACGGCCAGCCCCGCCTCCTCCAGGCGCGCGATGGGGTGGCCCCAGCGGTGCGCCGGCGGCATGGCGTGATCGGACATGACGCAGACCAGCGTCTCGTCATCGGCCAGCTCCAGGAACTGCTTGAGCACAGCGTCGCCCACGCGGTAGGTCTGGCGCTGGCACTCCAGCAGCCATTCGGCGCGCGCGGGGTCGTAGTTAGGCCCCTCGGGGTCCGCCCCGTTCACCGTGGGGTGGTTGATGTGGTCGAAGAGGTGCCAGTGCGAAAAGTGTAGGTCCCAGCCGTAGCGCTCCTGGACGTACCGCGCCACGCGCACCTGCCACTCGCCCTGGTAGCGGATGTCGCCCAAGAAGCAATCAAGCTCCGCTTCCCCCGCGGTGGGGCCGACGGAGAAGGTATCGAAGAAGGGTCCCGCGTGCTCCAGCAGCTCACGGTCCAGTCCAGCGGGTGCGGCAAAGCCGCGCGTGGCGTAGACCTGGGATGAGACGATCCGTAGCGTCGTCTCACCGCCGGTAGACGTGGCGCCCAGCAGGTAGAAGCGGATGCTCCCCTCGAGACCGTTCGGGGCAGGACCGCCGCCGCTCCTGCTGGCGCCGGCCCCGTCGCCCCAGGAGCGGATGATGAACGGCGACCAGGCGCGGGGCTCAAGGGTGACCCGCGCCGCTGCCCCGTCCTGGCGGTCGCAGATGGCGACGCGATCGAGCCGCCCCTGGCCATCACGAGTGACCAGCAGGTAGAGCGACGACTCGCCCCCGCGCAGCCTGGGGATGGTCAGCGTGGCGCCCAGCGCGCCGTCAGGAACGTTGCGCCAGCCGCTCTCGGCGGCGGGGCGCAGCCGGCAGACGATGCTGCCCGGGGCGATCCCCTCTTCTGCCGTGTCCACGGTGGTGCCGGTGCGGCCGCCCCGCCGGACCTGGCCCCGCCGGCCTTCGGGCACGTCCGCGCGGGTGGTGCAGAAGAACTGCACGGGGGCGGCGATGGGAAATGGCGAGTCGTGAAAGCCGGAGGCCACCATGTAGCCGTGCTTCAGGCGGGAGGGCCAGGAGCCGGACGGCCAAAAGTTGACCAGCACCTTCAGGCCGGCCTCGTCGGCCACCTCCCAGATGGTCTCCGCGGTCATGGCGTCAGAGTGCCAGGAGTCCAGCCGGTGGTCGGTCCAGGGATCGGTCTTGCGGCGCACGCTCCAGCCGCCGAGGCCATGGGTGCCGGCGGGGGCGCCGGTGACCATGGTCGCCCAGTTAGTGGGCGTCCACGCCGGGATGGCCGGCAGGATGCGGTTGGTGGACCCGCGGGCCATCAGAGCGGAGAAGGTCGGCAGGACCCCCTCGGCGGCGAAGCGGCGCAGCAGGGGGAGGTTCATGCCGTCCATACCGATGTGCAAGACGCGCTTGATCCTGGGGACGCTGGCCGGTGGCATGTGCTCTCCTTCCGAAGCGGGGGGTGGACGGCTCGTCGCGCAGCGCCCAAGCCCTCAACGAGATATGGCGGAGCGTAGCATGCGGCGCGGCGCATCTCGCCACATCTTATACTCGCGCGAGCGGCCAGCACACGCTGGCAAGCAACTGGCGAGGGCATGTAAGAAAGGAGCAGGAGGTATGGCGTTACGGCGCCCGCGGAAGAAGGCGGTCCTGATTGGCCTGGATGCGGCGATGCTGGAGTACTGGGACCGGTACATCGCTGAGGGGCGCTGCCCGAACATCGCGCGGCTGCTGCGGGAAGGGGCGAGCGCGGATGCGTATAGCGCCCCGCCTCCGGCGACAGCGGTGAACTGGAACACCATCGCCACCGGCTGCTACGCCGGCGGGCACGGCGTGCACGGCATGAACTTTCGCACCATGGGCGCGCCCATCACCGCGCCGAACGTGAGCGCCTTCGACGCGCGGTACCGCACCGCCGAGCCCCTCTGGGATGCCAACGAGCGCGGGGGCGGGTCGTCGCTGCTCCTGCGCTACACCTGCACCTGGCCGCCCACGCTGACACGGGGCGTGCAGGTGGACGGGCACGGCCATCCGGGCGCCAACCTCCACCAGGTGAGCCAGCGCCATGCCTGGGCGACGTACCCGCTAGCCATGCCGCCGGCGGCGAAGGACAACGGTCTCACGCCATATGCTAGCGAGATCAGCCTGCGGCCGGGCGCCTGGGCCAATACGCCGGACGGCGTGCGGCGCACGCTGGAGGCAGACATCACCCTGAAGCTGAGCCGCGGCCACCAGCAACAGCCCTTGTCCGCGCTGCTGGTGGACTACGGCAACGGCCAGGGATTTAGCGAGGTGCGCATCAATGCGCGGCGCGACTGGGAAGGCTCCGTGGGCGCGGGGCCAGGCGAGTGGACCGCGTTCCTCACGCTGCCCGTCAAGCTCTATCCGCCGGCGCACGAGTGGGACCCGCGGGACGGCAACGGGCCGGTGGCTGCCCGCTACTTCCTGCGCTTCAAGGTGATGGAGCTCGCGCCCGACGGCTCGCGTTTCAAGCTCTACGCCCCGGGGAGCTTCCCCGACTACGGCTGGACGGTGCCGGACGGCCTCTGTGCCACCCTGGTGCAGGAGATCGGGCCGTACGTCGAGACAGCCGGCATCGGCGCCCCCTTCCGCTCCGGCTGGACCGACGCCGAGACGTTCCTGGAGGAGTGCGAGCAGCAGGTAGCCTGGCTCTCCGCCGCCGCGCGTTACCTGATGCCCCGCACGGAGTGGGATCTGTTCATGGCCCAGCTCCACATCACTGACCACGCCGGCCACAGCATGCTCGGCCACACCGACCCCGAGTCCTACTACTTCAATCCCGATCTGCAGGAGGCGTGCACCAGGGGCTACCGGCGCGCCTACGAGCTGGCCGACCAGTACGTCGGAGCGATCCTCGAACACGTGCCGGACGACGCGACGGTGATGGTCGTCTCCGACCACGGTATGTACCCCGTCCGCTTGCCGGTAGTAGACGTGAACAAGGTGCTGGCGGAGGCGGGGCTGTACGCCCCGGGCGGCGATCCGGCGCAGTCCAAGGCGGCCTGGTTCTACGAGAGCCAGATCCGCATCAACGTGCGCGGGCGGGACGAAGGCGGGATCGTCGAGCCGGGTGCGGAGTACGAGGCGGTGCGCGACCAGGTGATCCGCGCGCTGGAGGAGTACCGTGATCCGCTTACCGCGGAGCGCGTGTTTCAGCTCGTGGTGCGCTCGGAGGACGCCCAGATGTTCGGCTGGTACGGCGAGCGAGTAGGGGACATCTGCTACCTCCAGAAGCCGCGACTGAGCGGGAAGGGGCCGGGGCCGCAGACGCGTCAGGAGCCGGTGAGCCCCGGCGAGACCGAAGCCGGCGGGCGCCGCGCGGCGGCGCGCATGCTGCCCGGCAACGGCGAGCACCACTACTACTGGCAGATGCCGGCGCGCAGTGACGGCAGCGCTCCTGGTGGCCGCGCGATGTTCATCGTCAAGGCGCCCGGCGTGCGCCGCGGCTACCGGCGGCCGGCCCCCGTGGAGC
Organism: Chloroflexota bacterium; assembly: GCA_034437795.1. GTDB lineage: Bacteria > Chloroflexota > UBA11872 > UBA12225 > UBA12225 > DAOTTI01. The sequence goes on from DAOTTI010000005.1 coordinate 7,076, forward strand.
TGGTGGATGCGGCCCCCACGCTGGCCTATGTGAGCGGCATCCCCGTGCCCAGGCACTCGGAGGGGCGGATCCGGCAGGACCTGTTCGAGGAGGAGCTGTTCTAGGTTCTTAACCAGAGCCGCGGTGACACCTGGAGAGCCAGCTCAGAGCCCGCTGCCCAGGGTAATCGCTCAGGGTGACGCGCTGCGACGCGCCTGATCGTATGCCGCCTGGAGCAGCGCCCGCTGCGGCTCCGGCGGGCGCTCGGTCGTCCTGGCCCGAGCGCCCGCGTTGGCGAGGGTGTGCTCGACCAGCAGGGCGCGCAGGCGGGCGATGTGGGCGATGGTCTCGGCATCGGTGGGGTTGTGGGCGAGGTTGCGGAGCTCATTCGGGTCCGCCTGCAGGTCGTAGAGCTCGGCGTCGCCGTTGCGGTAGTGGACGTACTTGTAGCGCCGGTCGCGGACCATCACAGCGCCCAGGTTCTCGCTGACTACAGCCTCGCGGTGCGGCCGGTCCGGCTCGGCCAGCAGCGGGCTGATGTCGACGCCCTGCAATGCCGGCGGTGGCTCAACGCCGGCGACGCGATAGAAGAGCGGCACCAGGTCCAGCAGGCTGACTAGGGCCGCGCAGCGCCGTCCGGCGGCGACGCCGGGGCCGCGGATGATCAAGGGCACGCGGGCCATGCAATCGTAAAAGAAGCTCTTATACACCAACCCATGGTCGCCGAGCGCGTCACCGTGGTCGGAGGTGAAGACGATCATCGTATCGTCGAGCACGCCGGCCTGCTCCAGCGCCGCCAGGATCTTGCCGATCCCCTCGTCGATGAGCGTGATGTTGGCGTAGTAGTGGGCCCGCCAGCGCCGGATCTGCTCCGACGTGGCCTGTGACGGATCGATCTGGTACTGGACGTTATCGACGTAGCTCCGGCCTCTCGCCCTCTGGGCGCGGGGCTTCGTCGCCAGCTCTTCGCGCGAACCCACCGGTTCGGGGATCGGCGCATCGTAGTATAGAGACGCCATCTCCTCCGGCGGGTCGTAGGGGTCGTGGGGGCCGGGGAAGCTGACCCAGGCGGCAAAGGGACGCCGGGCATTTCGTGCAAGCCAGTCGGCCGCCTGATCGCCGACGAAGGCGTCGACGTGGAAGCGCTTGGGCAGGGGCGTGACGGAGGCCTGCAGCCACTCGAAGTAGCCGGGGTTGGCCGTTGGATGGGCGCGCTCGTAGCCGTGGGCGCGCAGGAACTTGCTGTGGTCGTCGGGCAGGTAGGTGTGGCGCTTGTCTTCGGCGCTGGTCCGCTCGTGGAAGCCGTAGCGCGCGTCCCAGGGATGGAAGTGCATCTTGCCGATGGCGCCGGTCCAGATGCCGGCGGCGCTGAAGCGCTCTGGCCAGACGGGCACGGACGGATCGAGCCAGGCGCCGTTCCCGAGCACGCCGGTGGTGGACGGCCACTGGCCGCTCATCATGGCGGCGCGCATGGGGACGCACAGGGGAGCCGGCGTATAGGCGCAGTCGAAGACCAGCCCCTCGCGGGCCAGCCGGTCCAGGTTGGGGGCGCGGATGAAGTGGAGCCCGTAGCAGGGCAGGCTATCCCAGCGCTGCTGATCGGTGGTGATGAAGAGAAGGTTCTGGCGTGGCACGGGCAAGACTATAAGCGATGCCGGCATCACTGGTCGGCGCCTTATGGACATGGACCGGGAGCACGGGGGCGCGAGTTCGTACCCACGGCCATCGGAAAGGCGACCAACCGCGTGGCTGAGACGGCGGATCGCCAATGCCCAATTCGGCAACGGCCCGCCGAAGGACAGGTGGGTCGCGCCGCCGGAGGGTGTTTAGGCACGACGCGGCGACGGTAGCCCGGCCAGTCGGGGTCGTACCGCGGATGATGGTGTACCCATCTGCCCGCGAAGAGTGCGCGTCTCATGCCTGATGGCGAGGGTGAACGAGCGATACCAGCTCCGCAGTTTCCGGATCGCGTGCTTGGTGCCGAACTCCCTTGGCCTTGTTGGATGGCCCGCACGCAGGGGCTACGCAATCGAGCGCGTCGTCGCCGCCGCCAGCCGTGGGCACGATGTGCTCCACCCCGAAGGCGTGGCCGGCCGGCCGTTCAGGTGTCTTGCGGTACTCGCATTCGCCGACCGCGCGGGAGATAAGTCGTCGCTGTTGGTCGTCGCCCAAGGTACGCACTGGCGGCTGACCCTCGGCTGGGAGACTCCGCGGTGGGATGGCCACTACGCCGGCGGCGTGTTCTTGGCGCTCAATGGCGGCCCGGCCGAGGAGCGTGAGCCCCTTACGCACGGCCAGGCGGTCTGGTTCGCGCCCCTCAGCCGCGAGTTCTTCCTCAAGTGGTTCAACGCGCCGCAGATCCTCCGCGGTTACGGTCACCCTAGAGCGCCATTGCCGTCACTCTACGCCGGCTGAGGCCAGGAAGCGGCGGGCGTCATTTCCTAGTTCGTTAGGCCCCATGAGGCGTGGCCCAAGCGTAGGGCGCTTCCGGAGCACAAGGTAGGCGCCGGCGAGTGCCAGTGCGCCGGATACGGCGACGAGGAGCGGCACGTCGAGTATCGGGGCGCCGCCGGTCTGGGGCAGGCCGGCCTGCAACGGCTCGAAGTAGATACCGTGTGGCTCGCCGCCGCCTGGATACACGTAGGTCGCGACGACGCTGCGGGTTGCCATCTCCACGACGGCGACGCCAGGCGTGTCGCCGAGCACGATCACGTACGAGAAGCGACCGTCCGTGGAGAGGGCGTTGTGCCCGGTCGTCATCCCACCAACCGGCACCGGCGTCACGGCGAGGCCGCCCGCTACGTCCACAAGGGAGATCGTGCCGCGGCTGCCGCGCAGGGCGATGACGAGCCAGCGGCCGTCCGGCGTCATGACCAGCGTGTCCGGCTGCGTTCCGACCGCTGCCTCGCCGATGACGCGCTGAGTGGCCACATGGACGGCCTTGAGCTTGTTCTCGTTGCGGATCGTGACGTAGGCGGTGCGCCCGTCTCGGGAGACGATGACCTCACTGGGGTTGTCGCCAACGGGCAGCGACCATCGCGGCGCGCCGGTGCGGGCGTCGACGGCGGCGAGCGTCCCGCTGCCCGAGTTGGCGACGTACACCGTTTGCGCGTCGGCGGACGGCCAAGCCATGTGGCTGCGCGTTTCCGGCGGACCGGCGGTCAGTTCCGCCACCCGCCGATCACTGATGGTGTCGATGACGCCGACCGTGTTGCGGCCGAACTCGGCGACGTAGACGAAGCGGCCATTGGCGCTATGAGACAGGTGGTGCAGCCGCGGTCCGGTGGGGATGGAGGCCAGGACGCGCCTGGCAGCCCGGGAGATGGCGGTGACGGTACCGGTGTCTTCGTTGGCGACGTAGACCTTGCCGGTGCGCGGCGGCGCGACGACGCCGATGGGCCTGGCGCCGACCTGGATGGTGGCCAGGACGCGGCCGGTGGCGACGTCAAAGGCGGTGACATCGTTGAGGCGCGCGTTGGTGACCCACAGCGTGCCGGCGGGGCGGGCGGCCTGGGCCTCAGCCGCCGGCGTGAGCGCCAGCCAGGGAAGCCCCGCCACGACGACAAGACAGAGCGCGGCGAGGCCGAGGGATGCGGCGCGTAGGGCGAGCGATCGTCGGTGTGGCGACATGAGCGTCGTCCCTCCTCCGTGCGGTGTCGAAGGAACCACAGAGCGAAGGAGAGAGTACTCTGTGCCCGCTGTGGCTCTGAACGGCGTGCTAGGCCAGCGCGCGGGCGATGGGTGGGGCGATGGTGATCTCGCCGGCCACCATATCGCCAGTGAAGGTGAAGCTAGGGCCGAAGATGGCGTGGTTGATCGGCGCGGCCTTCGGATCAAAAACGACAGTGAAGGCGAAGCCGTCGCCGGCCTTGCCGCCCCCGCGGCCCGCGTCGACCCCCTCGATCTCGAACGTCGCCGGTTCCGCCGCCTCGCGCGAGCCGACGGTGACGCTGGCCGTGCCGGCGTACGTGTGGCAATCGAGCACGCCGATGAGCGTGGCAATGAGCTTGTTTGCCTCCGCCCGCACGCTGGCGAGCGTGATGTTGCGGGCGTACATGGCCATGAAGAAGGCGTGCGGCTCGATCGTCACCTGGCCGATGGAAAAGGTGGGCATCACGAAGGCGGGCGGGATTGTCCTCCACAAGGCACTGAGCGTAGAAGGGATCAAAACCGAACGATTCGCGCAGGCGCACCGGCGTGCCATCTGGCCCCGGCATATCCTTGACGTTGACCCCGCTGCCGGAGACGGTGAACACCTCCGGCTGGACACTCTGAGCGGCAACGCCACTGGTCGTGAGCGGCACGGCCGCCAGGCCGACCGCCCCCGCGGCGAGCCTTCCCAGGCCTCGCCGCCGCGCCACGACGAGGGCACGCTCCGGCTGGTGGAGGCGGCTAGCCATCAGTGGCTCCTTCCTCAACAAGCTCATGTTCAGCGTCTCCTTCGACAGCGCCTTCGGCATCTCCGTCGGTGTTGGCGGTGTTCCCGTCCCCCGTTGCCGGCAGCCTGAGCGCCGGCCCAATGACGTGGAAGATGGTGCGGTTGGCGTCCACAAAGGGCATGGCGACGGCGAACTCGTGCGCGTAGTAAGACTCGAAGCCGTGCGTGCCGAGCACGCCTTCGAACACCGGGCCCGGCGTGTCGGCTTGGCGGCAGCTCACGAGCAGGATGCCCTCGGCGCCGTCCGAGTACGTGATCTTGAGGACGGCGATGCCGGTACGGGCGGTCTCGCGGGTGCCGGTCCGAAAGACTTGCGTGCCGAACGTGCCGGGGGCGTCCTCCCAGGTCACGAGTTCGGTCGCACGGTACGTGCCGCGGTTGAGTGGCTGGCCCTGGGCGCTGGAGATGACAAAAGTGCCCCCGCCGCTCACGGCGCGCGGTACGCCGGGCGTGAACGTGCCCTCGCCGGTGTAGGTGATGCGCTCGGCGCTGGCCGCCCGCGAGTGCGCCACGCCGCCGGGGCTGATGATGGCGCCTGTCGGCTACGGGTCCACGCTGACGATGTGCAGCGCATGGCGCTGCCCGGGCGCTGCGCCACAGGCGCGGCCGGTGGTGGGGCCGCGGTGCCCCGGGTCACGAAGAAGATGGTGCGGTTGGCGTTGACGAAAGGCTCATCCTGCGGCCGCTCGGCATCCCAAAAGAGCGCAAAGGCGCGGGTGCCGAGGACGCCCTCGAAGACGGCGCCCGGCGTGCCGACGAGCATGCACCTGACGACGAGGATGCCTGCCCGCCCGTCCGAGTAGGCGATCTTGAAGATGGCCAGTCCGGCGCTGGGATCGCCGGTCACCGGGATACGGTTCTCGACGATGAGCGGCGGGGGCGTGCCGGGCGCGCGGGTCCAGGTCACGAGTTCGGTGACGCGGTAGGTGCCGCGGCCGATCTCGCCCCCTGCTTGTTGCGAATAACGTAGGTCCCGCCGCCGCTAACGTTGCGCGGCGCGCTCCGCACGAAGAGGCCATTGCCGGTGTAGGTGATGCGCTCCCTCGCGGCCGGAGCGGGCGCTGGCGGGGAGTCATCCGCTCGGGCCGACGCCTCGCCACCCGGTGCGACGGCGAGGCCGCCCGTTACCGGCTCCAGGTTGGCGATGTCCCAGCGGATGGGTGCCCTTACTTGGGCGAACGCTCGCCCGCCGCCAAGCCCTGATGCGCTGCTGGCTAGGGCCGCGGCCCCGGCAGTCCCTGTGCGCAGCACGGCTGCCCTTGTAAACCGGAGTGCGTTTCGCATGTGCTGCCCCTTTGCCATGGATCCCCTCCTGCGCGCGTTCTGTACAGTGACCGCTGGTCCGGCCGCGCACCCGTTGCCTGGCCTCTCGCTTGCGCATCACCTCCTGACGTCGTGACGGATGCATCCACTGTAGGCCGGGACGAGCAGAAAGTCAATCGCCGGCACCACTCAGTGTCCTGCCTGGCACAAACCTGCCACAGGCTTCGCGCCTACCGGGTCGGGGCCAGGAACGTCCGCATCCGGCAGCAGGACGTGGACGCCGTCATCTCCCCAGCCAGGAACAACGAAAGGACGGAGAGGAGATGCAGACGATGCGCCAGGCAAGCCAGATGCGCTCACCGCGCTGAAGGCGCGCAGTCAGCTCTCTGGTACGGCGTTGCAACTGCCTGTCACCTCCTGCCGACCTGGTGCATCCAGCGATGGCACCATACTCGGTGTTACCGATCAGGCTTGACCGCGTAGATGGCGACGCCCTGGGTGCCGAACTTGGCGGCGCTGCCGTCATCGCCCGGGGCGCCGCTGTAGAAGTCCCAGCGCTGCTCTGAGAAGCGTACACCGGTAAAGCCGGCTGCCTCGATGACGGCCTTCGTCTCTCCTTCCAGGAGAGCGCCGGCAATTCAGTCGCTCCATAGCTCGACGTTCTGTTTTGCCTCCGGGGAGACCGGGCGCTGCACGATGACATCGGCAATCTGCAGCCGGCCGCCCGGCTTGAGCACGCGGAACAGCTCGCGGTAGGTGGCGTTCTTGTCGGGACTGAGATTGATCACGCCGTTGGACGTGACCACGTCGGCGCAGGCGTCCGGCACCGGCAGCGCGTCGGCTAGCCCCTGGCGGAACTCGACGTTGCCCAGGCCCACCAGCGCTGCGTTGGCGCGGGCCTTCTCCAGCATGGCCGGCGTCATGTCCACACCGATTACCCGCCCCGTGGGGCCGACCTGCCGCGCGAAGATGATGGCGTCCAGGCCGGCCCCGCTGCCGACCTCGACCACCATCTCGCCTGCATGCAGGGGGCCCCAGACCAGCGGGTTGCCGACGCCGGCGAAGGACTCCACGACCGCATCCGGCAGGGGATCGACGTCGGCGGGGTCATATCCGAGCCGTGCGGCCAGAGATCGGCCGGTGTGGAAGTGGAAGCCCTTGCCGGGATTGGTCGCGACCTCCGTATACTCCGCCGCCACCGCGCGGCGAAGCTGCTCTACGTCCAGGTTGAGGGGACAGGCCCCGGCGGACGGGGCGTCGTACTGCACGGCGGGTTGCATGGTGCCGCTCACGGGGATCCTCCTCGTTCTTATTCAGTCGGCTTGGAAACAGGTCGGTCGGCGAGCGTAATCGTCACCGGCACCGGATTGCGGATGATGTCCAGCACCGGCGAGGTCCGCTGCACGTACTGACAGAGCTCCACCAGCTTCTCGCGGGGCGCGTCGGCGCGCACGCGGTAGGTCAGCGTGAGGTGCTCGAACCCGGGCCGGACCTGGTCGGAGAGGCCGAGGAAGCCTTGCAGATCCAGGTCGCCCGCGAGGTCGAACTCCAGCGCCTGGACGGTGATGCCCTGCGCCGCGGCGTTGTAGATGAAGCCGACGGCCAGGCAGGACGCCAGGGCCGCCAGGACGGTCTCCACCGCGTTGGGGGCGGTGTTGGTCCCCAGCAGCACCGGCGGCTCGTCCCCGCGGATTTCGAATGGTTGCGCCCGCGACGTGTCTTCTTGTCCCGCGCCATAGAACCCCTGGATGGTGGTCCGTGAGCGCGCGCCGCCCTCCCAGGTGGCGTGCGCGCGGAACTGGAACCGGGCCAGAGCCGGATGCTCCTGTATGGCCTTCACCGTCTGGACGAGCTGGTCAACGTCGATCCCATTGCGCTGGCTGGAAGCCGCTGTGGTCGCCATGTGTGGGTCACCTCCTGCGCCACAGCCTACGCCGCGGGCCTTCTCCGCCACTTCCCCGTCCCTTCCTCCTCGTTTCCCGCCCATTTCCTCGTCTGGACTGGCCCGGACTATTCAGAAGCGGAGCCCTCACCCTGGCTCACCATGGCCAAGGGTTCCCGCCGGAGGCGGGACGACCAGAGGGAGCGGGAACGCCTCGCTGGCCGTGAACCATCCGGGTGGAGCGCCTGCTGCCGCTGGCCCGTGCCTGCTGCGCCGTTCGTGCCGGCGCACGGCGCGGGGCAGGCGTGGCCGGCGGCCGGCCGCGGAGCGTGTCCCGTTAAGCGACCGGCTCACGTTCGGCTGCCGTGAGACGGCCAAGGTCGCCGGCGGCGTCTAGCTGAGCGTAGATGGTGCGCGCCTGCTGCAGCAGGTCGGCCGCGTCGAGGTTCGGTAGGGCGGGCCCGGCGCGTCGCGCCACGCCGGCGAGCGCTTCCAGGCTCCGCGCCAGGTCGTACGGCTGGCCCAGGGTCTGGAAGAGATCGCGCGCGGCCAGGAGCTGGCCCGCCGCAGCCGGCCACAGGCCGCAGGTGCCGGCGACGAGACCGCGGGCGTGGCGGGCGGCGGCTTTCCACGCCTGGCTGCGGAAGTGCAGCGCTGTCGCCTCGGCCAGCCGGCAGGCCCGCTCGGCGTCATCCCGCTGGCCGAGGGCCAGGTAGATCGGTACGGCCACAGGGTACAGGAGCACGTCGCAGCCCGGACACTCCCCGATCTCCTGCTGGTTGGCGAACCCCTGGGCCAGGTAGTCCGCGCCCGCGGTGAGGTCGCCGGCCTCGTAGCGGTTGCGCGCCAGCGTGGTGAGGATGCGGCCTACGCTGTGCCACTGCACCATCACGTTCTCGGACGCGCGGGCCACGGCCAGGGCGCGCCGCAGGCGCTCGTAGGCGGGCTGGTAGCGCCCCAGCGCGGTCTCGGCCAGCGCCAGGCGCTGCTCGCCAAGCACCTCACCAAAGGTGCCGCCAAACGACACCGCCAGCTCGATGCTACGCCGAAGGGCAGCCACGCTGTCGTGGAACTCGCCCCGCTGGTAACGCACCGCGCCCAGGGCGTGGTAGCACAGGGAAAGGGCGCGGCGGTTGCCGACCTCCCCCGCGCGTTCCAGGGTGTGGCGGACGAACTGCTCCACCTCAGAGTAAGGCCGATCACCGTACAGGTGATACTCCCACAGTCAGAGGTGGGCGTCGAACGCCTCCTCCGTATCAAATCCGGGGACGCCGAGCCGGTGCCGGTTCAGCTCACACTCGACCCCCTTCTGCCAGTCGCCGAGGGAGTGGCAGGCCAGCGCCAGCACCTCGTAGGCGTGCGCCTGTTCCGCCGCGTCCCCGCTCGACTGGGCGGCCTGAAACGCCTTTTCGGCCGCCTGTAATGCCTCGCGATATTCGGCGCTGTGCCAGTGCAGCTGCGCCAGGATGTAGTAGGTGCGGGCGACCACCATCTGCGGCGATTGCTCGGTGAGCGCCTGTAGCATCGCTTGGAGCAGCTGGCCGGCGCGCTGGACGTTGCCCGCTGCGATCTGGGCCAGGGCCGCCTTTCCCTGCACACGCACCACATGCTCATCGTGCCCCGCTCTAGCCAGCAGCGCGCAGGCCTCCTCGAACAACGCGGCGCTGCGAGCGGCCTCGCCAGCGCGCTGGCGCAGATCGCCCAGCTCCTCCAGCAGCAGCGCCAGGTGCAGGGGCTCGGCGCGAGCTGGGTGCGCGCGCAGGATGGCGATCGCCTGCTCGTACAGCCGGATCGCCTGGTCGTTGGCATACACGGAGGCGGCGCGCCGCGCGGCGCTCCGTAGGAAGGGCGTCGCGCGCCAGGGCTCGTCGCTTTGCGCGAAGTGGTAGGCGATGGCCTCCGCCGCGTGCCCGCCTTCCGCAGCCGGCGCGTCCGCCGGCTCCGCCGCGATGGCCGCGGCCAGCGTGCGATGTAGCTGCTGGCGCCGCGCGCGGGTCAAGCGACGGTACACCGCCTCCCGCAGCAGGCTGTGGTGGAAACGATACCCCTCCGGCGCCTCCTGCAGCACATACGCGCTGAGACATTCATCCACGCCGTCGAGGAGCGCCGCTTCAGGGAGCGGCAGCGCGCGGCGCAGCAGGGCGTAGTCCACGTCGCGTCCCATCACGGCCGCCAGGTGCAGCACCTGCCGCCCCGCGTCGCTCAGGCGCTGCAGGCGCCGGTCAAGCAGGTCGTGGACGGCGCCAGGCACTGGAGCCAGGTTGCCGTCTCGGCGCTGCCATTGGCCGTCCACGACGCGGGCCCAGCCCTGCTCGATCGCCGTATGCACCAGCTCGGTGGCGAACAAGGGGTTTCCCTCGGCGCGGCCGGCGATCTCCTGCACCAGGTCGGGGGCCACCGGGTGCCCGCCGAACCGGTGCTCGACCAGGCGGCGTATGGCCGCGTCGGGGAGCGGCCCCAGTACGATCTCACGGACCAGGCGTTCGCGGCGCAGGCTGGCCAGCAGCGAGACCAACGGGGGGCTCTGGGCGGCGTCCTCGGCGCGGTAGGTGGCCAGCAGGAGGATGGCCTCCCGCTGCAGGTGCCGGCAGAGGAAGTGCACCAGCCGCAGCGTGGCCTCGTCGGCGGCGTGGAGGTCGTCGAAAAAGAGCACCAGCGGCCGCGCCGGGGACGCCACGGCCGCGAACAGGTTCACGGCTTCCTGGAAGAGCGCCACCTGGAGCAGGGCCGGATCGGCCACGGCCGGCAGCTCGACGGCGGGCGCCGCCAGCAGCCGTTTGAGGTGCACTGACTGTTGCGGCAGGGCCGCGGCCGGATGGTCGTCGGAGGGGCGCGCCTCGGCCATGAGCTGTGCCAGCATGTCGCGCACTGGCTGGTATGACGCGGCCGCCTCAAGCTCGTAGCAGCGGCCGGCCAGGGCCAGCGCCCCCCGCTGCTGCGCCGCCTCCACCAGGTGCTGGGCCAGATGGCTCTTGCCAATCCCGGCCGCCCCCGTGATGAACAGGGCCTGCCCCCGACCGCCAAGCGCTCCGTCGAGGAGCGCCTCCGCCTGCTCCCGCTCCGGTTCCCGCCCAAACAGGGGATGGACCGGCTGGCTCGGGCGAGCCACAGGCACCGGGACCAAGACAGGCGGCGGGCCGCCGGCCTCGCCTGGCACGGCAGCGCTCCTATGGCCGGCGGCGGGTCCGGCTGCTGGCGCCGGCGGCGCGCTGCGGGCCTCAGCGCCGCCGGAACGCTGGTCCGGCGCCCCGCCCCGCACGATGGCCTGAGCCCCTGCCTCCGTTCGCGGAGCGGAGATTGGACCGGAGGCGCCGGCCCAGGCGCCCCCGCGCACGATGGCCTGATACACCGCGTCCGTCTCGGGTGAGGGCTCCACCCCAAGCTCGCGCCGGAGCGCCTCGCGGCACTGCTGGTACTGGCGCAGCGCTCGGTGGCGGCTGCCTGATTCGGCATAGAGACGGATCAAGGCGCGATGCGCCGCCTCGTTCACCGGATCGTCGGCGAGCAGCTGGCGGAGCCGCTCGGCGGCGCGCTCGGTCTCCCCCTGCGCGTCATAGATGCGGCTGACCTCGCTGAGCAGTTGCGCCCGCAGCTGCCGCAGCTCGTCGCGCAGGGGCTCCGCCCAGTCCTCGTAGCGGTCATCGGGGAGGAGGTCACCGGAGTAGTGCGCCAGGGCGGCCTCGAACGCCGCCGGCTCGCCCGCGCCACGTGCGGCGTCGGCCAGGCGGCGGAACTCGTGGCAATCGATCCAGACGTCCGGTGAAAGCGCCACGATGTCCCCTGTGAAGCGGATGACCTGGCCCGAGAGGCCCTGTTCGGAAAAGGCGGCACGGAGATAGTGCAGGCTCTTATGGAGGTTATTCGCCGCCGCTGCCGGGTCCAGGTCCGGCCAGAGCGCATCCATGATCTGCTCGCGGTGGAGCGAGCGAGAGCGCTGGATGGCCAGGAGCTTCAATACGGCGGCCGCCTTGCGGCGGCCCCAGGATCGGTCGAGTACCACCCGGTCCGCGGCCCGGACCTCGAACCGTCCCAGCAAGTAGATGGCGGCGAGGGGCACAGGTCCACGATATCGCCTTTACCCTATCACGTCAATATGCGCACACGGATGTGGAGAGGACCACGAACAGGTCCACATCGGCGTTGACATCCCGTAAGCACGCACACGGATGCGGGTATAGTGGTCCTGCCGATATGGATGCACGCGATAGGCCTCTCGCCGCCAGCGGCAGCACGGGCGCCCCACTCGACCTTCGTACCCTGCGCCTGTTCCTGGCAGTGGCGCAGGCCGGGTCCTTTTCCGCGGCCGCGGCGGCGCTGCACACCAGCCAGCCCGCGCTCTCCCGCCAGATCGCCGCGCTGGAGCACGCCTGCGGCGAGCGCCTCTTCGAACGGCTGCCGCGGGGCGTGCGCCTGACGCCGGCCGGCGAGGTGGCCATGCGCTACACGGAACGGATCTTCGCCCTGGCCGAAGAGCTGGCCGTGGCGCTGGCCGACCTGCACGGTCTGCGCGCGGGGCGCCTGCTGGCGGGCGCGTCGAGCACGCCGGCGGACTACCTCCTGCCGGCGGTCCTGGCCGCCTTCCGCGAGCGCTACCCGGGTGTCGCCGTGCGCCTGGTGACGGGCAACACCGCCACCATCGTGGAGCAGATTGCGCGGCACCGGCTGGACATCGGTATTGTCGGCTCCTTACCTCGCGAGCGCGTTGAGGGCCTGCGCTTCTCGCCCATTGCCGAAGATGACCTGGTCGTCGTGGCCGCGCCCTTCCACCCGCTGGCAGCAGGTAGGGGCGCGGTGAGCCGGCGCGACCTGGCAGCGGCCGCTTACGTCGCCCGCGAGGCGGGCTCGGCCACGCGCGCCACGGCCGAACGCTGCGCCGCGACGCTGGGCCTGCGTCTGGTACCGGCGCTGGAGCTGGGCAGTAACGAGGCGGTCAAGCGGGCGGTGATGGGTGGCGCCGGCTACGCCATCCTCTCCCGCCACGCGCTCGTCTCCGAGCTGGCGGCCGGCCACCTGGCCATCGTCCCCCTTGAGGGGTGGCACTGCCGGCGCGACCTGTACCTGGTGCAGCGCGCCGGCCACGTGCTGACGCGCGCTGAGCGCGCCTTCATTGCGCTGCTTGCTGCCGTGGCGCCGGGAAGTCACGACGCGCTCCCAGGACCACGCTCGCACGAGCAGCACGCGAGCACGTGAGGCCAGGCCGCTCGTCTGGGATGGACCTATAACGATGTGGCATGGCAGAGATGCAAACTATGTCTTGGACACGGCAAGGAAGAGGGTCCACAATGAGGTGGAACGGAGGCATCAGTCATGAGCGAAGCCCGGAGCAGAGAGCTTGTATGGCAGGGCGTTGCCGAGGCGCTGGCGCTCGAGCAGCGCGTCGAACAGACACTCGACCGGCATCTGCGAGCGGTCCGTGAGCCGCGCGAAGCGGCGGAGGTCCTCCAGCGCCTCTACACGACCGCCAAGACGCACTGTGAGGCGCTGCAGGCCTACGCCGACCGCCTGGGCGGCGGTATGCCGGCTCAAAGCGAGGGCGCGGGCGCCCCCGCTGCGGCACCGGCCGTCACCGCTGCTGGAGAAGGTACCCGGCTTGCCTCAGCGGCGTTACGGGAGGATTACACGCTGTGCAGCCAGGCGGCGATTGGCTACGCAGCCCTGCACCAGATGGCGCGCATCGCCTTCGACCTGGGGCTGGCCGAGATCGCTGAGCGGCACCTGCATGGCTACGCCGCTGCGGCGCAGGAGATCAACCAGGTGATCGCCGATGTCGTGGCCTGGGAGCTTCGCCGGCAAGGGCTGCGCTGCCAGTGCCAGTGCCCCTCGTGCATCGTGGGCGTCTGCCTCTGCGTGGCGAACACGAATTGGATCGTCAATAGGTGCTGGCAGGAGACTGCGCCCGCGGTGACGGGGCGCGGGCTCAGGGTGGTTCGGACGGCCAGCGCCCCGGCCGAGCTGGAGTTGCGCGACGGCGACGTTGTCCGTGCCGTGGAAGGGCAGGAAGTGGCCACCACCGCCGACACCCTGACCGCGATTCGCGGCCGTACGCCCGGCGAGCCGGTGCGCTTCACCGTCCTGCGCGACGGCAGCACGGTTGAGCTGATTGTGACGCGCACGAAATCTCCATTGGAGTAGTTCGACATGATCTTCCGGCAGATCCTCCATCCAGCCACCGGCTGCGCCTCCTACCTGCTGGGCTGCCTCACCACGGAGCAGCTGGCCGTGGTGGACCCGCACCTTGAGCACGTCGACGAATACCTGGCCCTGGCTCACGCCGCCGGCAGCCCCATCGTGGCCATTGTGGAGACGCACGTGCATGCCGACCACCGTTCCGGCGCCATGGACCTGGCAGGCCGCACGGGGGCGCCGATCTACCTGCAGGCGGCGGCCGACGTCTCGTACCCGCACCAGCCGGTGCAGGAAGGGGATGTCATTGAGCTCGGCCATACCCTGCTGCGCGTGCTGCACACGCCGGGGCACACGCCGGACAGCATCACCCTGCTGGGCGCAGACCAGCGGCGGGGCACCGACGAGACCTGGTTTGCGCTCACCGGCGACACGCTGTTCGTCGGCGATGTCGGGCGCCCGGACCTGTACGGGGAAGGCAGGGCGGAGGACTTCGCCAGCCAGCTCTACGACAGCCTCTTTGGCAAGCTGCTGCGCCTCGACGATCAGGTGGAGGTGTGGCCGGCCCACTTCCTTGGCTCCGCCTGCGGGCGCGCTATGAGCGGCAAGCCGGCCTCCACCATCGGCTTCGAGCGGCGCTGGAACGCGGCGCTGCGGCACCGCTCCCGCGCTGAGTTTGTGCGGCGCCTGCTGGAGGCCCTCCCGCCCGCGCCGGCGGAGTATGAGTCCATCCGGCAGTTCAACCGTGGCCTCGTTCGTGAGCCGGCTCCTGTCCCGGCTCGCGGGTAGGTCCGAAGCTGCTGCGTGCCGCGGCGCCCTGCGGCTGGGCCTGCGGGCCAACTGGGAGCAGTTCGCGCTCCTGGTGCTGGTCAACGCCTTCGTCGGCGGCGTGGCCGGCCTGGAGCGCTCTATTCTGTCGCTGCTCGCCGAGCGGGAATTCGCAATCGTCAGCCGGACGGCCATTCTCTCCTTCTTGGTTGGCTTTGGCCTGAGCAAGGCCGTGGCGAACTACGGGGCCGGGCGGCTCTCGGACCGGTTCGGGCGCAAGCCGGTCCTGCTCGCTGGCTGGGTCATCGGCCTGCCGGCGCCCCTGCTGATCATCTGGGCCCCCTCCTGGAGCTGGGTGGTGGCGGCCAACGTCCTGCTGGGTCTCAATCAGGGGCTGGCCTGGTCCACCACGGTGAACATGAAGATCGACCTGGTGGGGCCATCGCGCCGCGGACTGGCGATGGGGCTGAACGAGGCGGCCGGCTACGTGGCCGCCTCGGCGGCGGCCCTGGCGGCGGGCTACCTGGCCGCGGCGTACGGGCCGCGCCCGCTTCCCTTCGTATTGGGGGTGTCTCTCGCTCTGGCCGGCCTGGTACTGACGGCCCTCGCGGTGCAAGAAACGCAGGGGCACACCCGGCTTGAGGCGCGGGAACAGGTCGTGGTCCCGGGTGCGGGGTCCCGAGTCACGCCCCACAGCCCGGGGCGGGGGACGCGAGCCTCGGAAGGCCGCGACGAGCGCCGACATGTGTTCGTGCGCACGACCCTCGTCGATCGCAACCTGTCCAGCGTGACGCAGGCGGGGCTGGTGAACAACCTTAACGACGGTATGGCGTGGGGCCTGCTCCCGCTCTTCTACGCGGCCGGCGGGCTGAGCATCGCCCAGATCGGCCTCCTCGCCGCGGTCTACCCGGGGGTGTGGGGCATCGGCCAGCTGGCCACCGGCTGGGTGAGTGACCACATGGGGCGCAAGTGGCTGATTGCCGGCGGCATGTGGATCCAGTCGGTGGGGATCGCGCTGATCGCCCTCACCCGGACGTTCGATCCGTGGCTGGCCGGGGCCATCCTGCTCGGCCTCGGCACCGCCATGGTCTATCCGACCTTGCTGGCCGCCATTGGCGACGTGGCGCACCCATCATGGCGCGCCAGTGCCGTGGGGGTCTACCGGTTCTGGCGCGACGCCGGGCTGGCCGTGGGGGCGCTGCTGAGCGGCGCGGTCGCCGACCGGCTCGGCTCACCGGCGGCAATCGGCGCCGTCGGGCTCCTGACCGCGCTATCCGGCCTGATCGTGGCCGTGCGGATGGCGGAGACCAGCCGGCCGCCCGCGGGGACCGCGACGCCGCCGACCTCCCTCAATCGGACGTAGGCGTGCGGATGGTGGAGACCAGCTACGACGAGCAGGGCACGTCGGGGCGCGACCTCCCTCAATCGGACGTAGCCGTGCGGATGGTGGAGACCAGGCGCCCCCGCTGACCAGTCCCCGGTCCGTGCAGGGGCTGTGGCGGAGGGCTATCCCAGGCCCATCTGCTGTAGGATCTGGTTCGCCTCCCGCGCCGCCTCCTCCAGGGCGACCTTGCTGGTCTTCTTGCCCTCCATCACGTCCTGCAAGGCGCGCTGGATGACGGGCCGGATCTCCTGGGTCCCGCGGATGTTCGGCTCCGGCTTGCCGTACCTGCTCAGCTCGAACGCCTGGCGGCCCTGCGGATCGTCCTTCTCCCAGTGCGCCTTCAGCGTCGGGTGCTCGGCCGACGACCGGCGCACCGGCATGTAGGACGACGTGATCGACCACTGTACGTCCTGCTCCCGCTCGTTGAAGAACTTGATGAAGAGCCAGGCCGCCGCCTGCTTGAGCGGCGTGGTCTTGAAGATGGCGATGTTCGCGCCGTACTGGACCGTCTGCGGCTTCGCCGGATCCTTCTGAGGGATGCCAACGATCCGCCAGGGGAGCCCCTCCCGCCCGTTCGCCTTGAGCACGTTCCGCAGGAACGGCCGGCCGGTGCTGGACATCATGATGAAGGCCATCCGGTTCGAGGCGAAGTCGTACTCGATCCCCGGCTGGCGGGGCGGGTTGTAGGCGAACTGGCGCCTGAAGGCGTCCTCCGTGAGCTGGAAGGACTCCAGGTACGGCAGCTCGGTGAACCGGACCTGCTTATTGTCCGGCGTGAGCATGGTTCCGCCCCGCGAGTAGGCCCAGGCGTTGATCGTGGACGCGCTGGGGTAGTTCCCCCAACCGTAGGTGCGGGCGCGGCTCTGGTCGGCGGCGACGCCGGCCTCCTGCTCGACGATCAGCGAGCGGTCGGCGCGCGACGCCTGCTGGATCGCCGCCGCGAATTCGGTCCACGTCCTGGGGATACTCTTCACGCCCGACCGCTGGAGCACCTCCTCGTTGACGTACATCACCACCAGGCTGTTGGTAAACGGGAAGCTGAGCAGCTTATTCCCGTATTGCGGGAAGCGCAGCCCTTCCAGATAGGTGGGGAAGATGTCGTCCAGGCTCTGCTTGCTCAGCCCCAGGTCCGGATGCTTGACGTATTCGTCGAAGTCAACGCAGGCATTGCCCCGCATGTACTCCGCTACCTGGCTCTCATAGGCGACGGACACGTCGGTGGGGGTGCCGGCCGCCAGGGCGGCCAGGTTCTTCTCATAGAGCTGGTCGTAGTTGCCCTGGTACTCCGCCTTGACGGTGATCCGCTGCGGGTTCGTGGTGTTGAACTTCTCCACCATGCCTTCCAGCGCCCTGGCGTTGCTCTGGGTCTGGGTGTGCCAGAAGCTAATGCTGATTGGCTGCTCAAACTTCACCGTCGGGGCGGTCTGGGGCTGCTGCCCCGCGGGGCCGCAGGCCGCCAGTACGGCGCCAGCTCCCCACAGCCCGCCGAGCCCACACAACCCGCCCGCACGCGCCATGAGCGCGCGCCGCGTGACGCTCACCGTACTCGCCTTGACCTCACTCACCTTAACCTCCTTCTCGACCACTGCCGGCCGCTCTTTGCCACTGCTAGCGTGATTGTGTCAGGGCCATCTCAATGTAGCAACCCGTGAGCTGGCGGAGGGCGCGCCGCACTGGGAGAGCGGACCTCACCCCCTAGCCCCCTCTCCGACACGGAGAGGGGGACCGACGGCCATGGCCGTGCGGCTGGGCCCCTAGCCCCCTCTCCGACACGGAGAGGGGGACGAGGGCCATGGGGAGAGGAGATTGCCCGCGGTCGGGGCACGGCATGGAGATTGCGAGATGAGCGCTATTGAGCACGCGGGCGGCCGGCGCCGTGACGGGGCGCTGCGCAGCGGACGGACGAGCCCTGCGGCTGCTCGCGCGGGAGGAGAGGGAGCCATCATGCGTGGGACCATCGACGAACTCGTGATCGATCGCGGCTTCGGGTACATCATCGGGGAGGACGGGCTACGCTACTTCTTCCACCGTAGCGCGCTGCAGGGAACCGACTGGGAGGAGATCGCGCCTGGCCAGGCGGTGGAGTTCGGCATCGCCACCGAGGCGCCCGGCGATCAGCCTTACGAAAATCCGCGGGCCATCAACGTGCGCCTGGCGCCGGAGGAGATCCCGGCGGTAGACCACGAGGTCCTGCCGCCGGAGAAGGTACGGTAGCGAAGGTAGACCCCACCCCCGACAACAGGGATGAGAAGCAGCACCCGTCAATCCGTCTGCACCGTATGCGCGACGGCCCCCTGGTCCGGGCGGCCGGAGTAGCCGACCCGTACCGCCTGGCGGCGCGCTTGCCACGCCTCAAGCTGCTCGGCGGTGACGCCGGAGCGGTGCCCGAGCGTGAAGAGGTAGCCCCGCCCGTTCGGATCGATCAGCCGGAAACGATCCTCCTGCACCAGCACGATGTGGCCGGAGACGCATGATTCCGGCTGTGGCGGTAGTGAAGGGAGGCCCGTCGCGGGCGAGGGAGCCAGCCAGCGCCCGAGGCGAGTGATGAGCGAGCCGCGCTCAGGCCGCCTGGGCGGGGCTGGATACTGCACTGTCGAGCTGGGTGGCGAGAACGGCAGACGATCGACCCGCCGCCGTGCCTGCGGGGTGGCTACGTCGTCTATGGTCATGCCTCAGTTGGTGCCTCGCAGTCGCTCAACACAGCCGCCGGCGGCCGCCGTCGCCGTCCAGGCCGCCCATCTCAATCGCTTGCCCTCGTCCACCGGAAGTAGTGCTGCGGGTCATCGGCGCAGTGCTTGCCGGCGGAGATGATGGAGTAACGCATCAGGAAGCCGCCGGCCTGTGCGCCAGCGCAGGCCAGGAGCCAGCTCGCGCGGCCGGGGGCGCGCCCGGCCAGCAGCG
>DAOTTI010000006.1:0-54445 GCA_034437795.1 Chloroflexota bacterium
ACCACCAGGCGCAGGTTGGAGAGCACGAACTGCTGCATCGCCGCCTGGTCGCCCTGCTCGATGCGCTTGGCCAGCTCCACCTCCTGCTCTGCCGTGAGCAGCGGGATGTCATGGATGTCCTTCAGGTACTGCCAGACTGCGTCCGCGTGCAGGGGCTCGCCCTCCGCCTCGAGCTTCTCCAGCTCCTTGTCCAGCTGGAGGTCGTCCAGCCCCTGCTGCAGGTCGGCCTCGCTCGACACGACCTCGACGCCGGCGTCCAGGAAGGCGCGGTGGAGCGCCTCGATCTCCGCCTCGTCCGGGGGCTCGACCTGATCGGCGAAGAGGTTCTCAATGTCCTCCTCCAGCACATAGCCCCGTTCCTTGCCGCGTTCCAGCACCTCCTCCAGGCCGGGGATCCCAGGGAGCTCCGGCGCCGCCGGGCGGGGCTGGTACTGCCGCTTGCCGCGGGCGGCGCCGGCCGTGCCTCTATCTCGATTGCTCATCGTCGTGTCGTTCCCTACGTAAGACGCGCGAACCGCGCCTGGCGGATAGCGGAAAGGTCCGCAGCTCCCACCGGCAGCCGCACCGAGACCGGCGTGCGCCCCCTCCAGCGTCTCTTTTCCTGCTATAACGCAGCGGAGCCGCCGCTGGAACGCCCCCGTGCGCCTTGGCCCCGACGGCCTGCGTCGCGGGCAGCCTGCCACTCCATTGTAGGTGCTCCGTCCAGTCTGCTGCAGGCCCCGCATGCGCCCGCCCTGACGACGCGAGCAGCCCTCACCCCCTGGCCCCCTCTCCCGCACGCGGGAGAGGGGGAACAGACCTCACCCCACATCCCCGTATCTCCGCGTCCCCGCGTTGGCGCGGGTGGCGGCGGGATCGCACGAGCGGGGCGTACAATTGCCTCGGATGGTCTTGCTCCGCGCTCGCGCCCCGCGTCCGCTCCCGTCCCCGCACGGCGAGGAGATCCTGGCTGACTACGTCGCGGCCGAAGACGCCCTGCGCGCGTTCACCGATCGCAACTTCGGCCGGATGTGCGCCATCTGCGCCCGCTGGACGCTCTTCGCGGCTCGCGTCAACGAGCAGTGCGCGTCCGGCGAGCCCGCCGGCGAGGTCGGGGCGGGCGCTGAGGGCGCCCCTGCCGGCTCATCAGCGGGCGGGCGCGTGCGCTGGCGCCTGCAGTCCTGGGTGACCAATTGTTGCAACGCGAACCACGCCATCGAGTCCATGTCGGAAGCGTCGCTGGCGGGGATCGTCGCCTCGCGCGAGGAGGGCCGGCAGTGGTGGCTCAAGGTCAAGCAGAGCGCTGGCGCGCCCTGCGCCGCTTTGACCGACCAGGGTTGCGCCCTCAAGCGCGGGCGCCCCGAGCTGTGCAACCGGTACTTCTGTGAGGCCGTGCGCGACTACCTCTGGGCGCTGGGCGGGGAGCAGGACGGGCCGCGGCTGGCCGCCCGCCTGGATGAGCTCCAGCGGCGCTGGGCCAGGCTCTATGCCACCTATCAGCAGGTGGTGCTCGGCCTGCCGGCCCGTGTCCTGGCCTCCCAGCCGGCCCCGCACGGTGAGATGGGGAGCGCCAGGACGCTCCCGCGCATCGCCGTCCGCGCGCGGCAGCGCCTACGTCGCGAAGCCGGCTGGGACGAGTTCTTTTGCTTTCTGGCCGCCTTCGATCGCGAGCTGGCCAGGTTTGCCCGGCCGGTCAGTGTGGACGAGATGACGCGCCGCTTCTTCAAAGTGAACGGCGATCGCTCGCTGTACGAGCCGTTCTTTGCCCGCGAGCTCGCCGCCATCGGCGGGCAGATCCGCCAGCCTGAAACCGCGCCGGAGGCTCGCACGTGAGATGGTCGTCGGGTGCCTGAATGTCAGGCGCCAGGACAGGACACGCCTCATGGCCGCATGACCTTCCGCCGAATACAGTGATGCATGCATCCTGATCGATGGGACACGGCGTCCCCGCTGCGCGGGCTCCGGCGGCGGGCCGGCGCCGCGTCCCCGGAGGAGCGCTTGGCATGGCTCCGCTGCGGCTCGCATTGCGACGGCTGCGTTACCGCCGGTGACGGCATCCTGAGGGAGTGACCCGCGTGGCTCCAATGCGGCCCGGCCTGCGCCTCTCGTTGCTCCTACTGGTCAGCCTGATCGGCGCCGGTGGCCTGGCGCTTATCGTCGGCCTGGCTCTGGGCGCGGCTGAGCAGGATGCCGTGGATGCGGCCCGCGCGCGGGTCGATCGCGGGCTCACGTCCGTCCGGCGGATCATGGACGACCGCCTGCTGCGCCTGGCCGACCAGGCGCAGCTGCTGGCCACGCAGCCGGCCCTCGTTGAGGCCTTTCTGAACCGCGACCAGGCGGCGCTGAGCGATCTGCTGGCGCAGGCGCGTAGCCAGTTCGGCACCACTACAGCCGCCGCCGTCGTGGACGAGAAGATGCGGTCGGTCGCCGACCACCCCACCCGCGCCCCGTACGACTACTCGCAGCTCAGCATCGTGCGCGCCTTCTTCACTGCCAATCAGCCGGCTGTGATCCGCCCCCGCTACGGCATCGAAGCCCGCCCCACAGCGTCCAACCCCCTTAATGATCTGGGATTGGCGGCCGCCTATCCCATCATCTCGGCCGGACAGCACGTCGGCGCCGTGGTGCTCCTGCAGCAGTTCAACGACCCGCTGATGCAGCAGCTCGCCAACGCCACCGGCCTGCACGTGGCGGTGCTCACCGCCGACACGCTGATCGCCGGCTCAAAGGAGGTCCGCGACCTGTTCGTTGCGCCCAGGGTGCGTCCGCCCGGCCAGAAGCTCGCCCCCGTGGAGCCCCGGCACCGCATCGGCGACGTGACGTTCATCGCCACCTCGGAGGCGCTCCGCGGCTGGCTCCCCGTGTCCTCCCTGGCCAGGCCCATACCAACCCCCGCGGGTGGCCTCCCGGGGCGCGAGCGCACCGCGCCGGGCGGCGGCGCCCAGGGCGCGCCGGTGGTGGCCACCCTCTTCGTGGGCATGAAGGAATCGGACGCCCTGGCCGGCGTGGCCTCGCTCCGCGGGCAGCTCTTGCTGGCCGGCGCCGGCATCTGGTGCGCCGCCATCCTGGGCGCGCTCGCCCTGGCCGGCCAGCTCCGAGACCCGCTGGACCGCACCGCGGAAGCCCTGGCCGCCCTGGCCGACGGGCGCGCATCGCCGGCGCCGCCCCGCGGCCTGCTGCGCGAGACGGCCACGCTGGCCGGTGCGGCCGCCACCGCCATCCAAGCCAGTACCGAGCGCCTCCAGGCCCTGCGCGACGAGGTGCGCAAGCTCGCCGCCGTCATGGATAGCGTCACCGAGGGCATTCTGGTCCTGGACGACCGCGCGCGTCTAGTGACGATCAATGAGACGGCCGCCCGACTGCTTGGCCTGCCGGATGGCCTCCCGCCCGGCACGGAGCTGGCCGCCATGCTGACCCCCGGCCAGTGGCAGGCCCTTCAGCCGATCGTACTGCGGCGTGACCGCGTGACTAGAGAGATCAACCTGGACGAGCCTCGCCAGGCCATTGTGCGCGTGGCGGCCGTGCCCGTCCACGACGACAACGCCCGCCCGCTCGGACGCGCCATCGTCCTGCAGGATGTCACCGAGGAGCGCCTGCTGGACAACGTCAAGGCCGACTTCTTCACCGCCATGTCGCACGAGCTACGCACCCCGCTGAGCGCTATCAAAGGGGCGGCGGAGGTGCTCCTGGACGACGAACTGCCGCCGGCCCAGGAGCGCTTTGTCCAGACCATCCACCGCAACGCAGACCGGCTGAGCCGGCTGGTCACCGACCTCCTCGATCTGAGCAAGCTGGAGAGCGGCCGTATCGAACTCCGCCTGGCTCGCGTTGACCTCAACGAGATCGTGGCCGACGTCCTGGCAGCCCTCCAGCCGGTGGCCGATCGCGAGGGGCAACGCCTGCTCAACCGCACGTCGGGGGAGGCGCTGCCGCTGATCGCCGACCACGAGCGGGTGGAGCAGATCATCACCAACCTGGTCTCGAACGCCATCCAGTACACGCCGGAAGGCGGGGAGATCGCGGTCCGCACCTGGCGCGAGGGCGGCGACGTCTACCTCGCCGTCACCGATAACGGCGTCGGCATCAGTACGGTGGACCTCCAGCACCTGTTCGACAAGTTCTACCAGGGCGTCAACGCGCTCACCCACAAGCGAGGCGGCTCCGGTCTTGGTCTCACCATCGTCAAGTACCTGGCCGAACTGCACGGCGGGAGCGTCAGCGTGCAGAGCAAGCTGGGCGCCGGCAGCACCTTCACCATTCGCCTGCCGGTCTCACCGCCGGCGGACGGGCGCGCCGAGCCCCGCGCCGCCCCGCCAGCGCTGGCCCAGGCTCCCCTTGCCCTGCCGGCCGGCGACCAGGCCGACTCTGAGGAGGCGCTGAGATGAGGATCCTGATCGTCGACGACGATCCGGACATCGCCGAGATCGTCGCCTTCGCCCTGGGCAAAGACGGCCACCAGACCATCACCGTGCACAGCGCGAGCCAGGCCCTGAGCGCATTGGAGCGCGAGAGGTTCGACCTGGTCATTCTGGACGTGATGATGCCCCGCATCGACGGCTACGAGGTCTGCCGCCTGGTGCGTGCGAAGGACAAGTCCACCGCTATCATCATGCTCACCGCCAAGGACAGCGAGGCGGACAAGGTAAAGGGGCTGGACCTCGGCGCCGACGACTACGTCACCAAGCCCTTCTCCCCCCGCGAGCTTCTGGCGCGGGTGCGTGCCCTCGGCCGGCGCATCGCCCGCCCGCAGTCGAGCGGTGCCGAGCCGCTGGTTGTGGGCGGGCGCCTGGCCATCAATCTCGACGACTACGAGGTCACCAGGGACGGCCAGCCGGTGCAACTGACCCCGATCGAGTTCGAGCTGCTGCGCTGCCTGACCTTGAACGTCGGTCGGGTCGTCCCCTACGACAAACTCCTGTCATTCGCCTGGGGCCCCAACTACGAAGGGGAGACGCAGCTCCTGAAAGTCCACATCCGCCACCTCCGCGAGAAGTTGGAACGCGACCCCGGCTCGCCCGAGCACATCGTCACGGTCCGCGGCATCGGCTACAAGCTGAACCGGTAGGCCGCCCGCGACGACCCTCACCCAGTTCCCAGACCCCTCACGGCCGGCGATCCATTTCCCTCTCCCTCTGGGAGAGGGTTCGGGTGAGGGCCCCGCTCGTGAATTAGCTGGGCCAGGCGTTCCCTCTCCCTGTGGCAGAGGGCCAGGGGTGCTCCCGTAGCTCGGCCCGTTGCCGTTGCTTCTCTCTCCCTCCGGGGGACTGTTAGAACGAGGGCCCGCTGAAAGACTCGGAGCTTGCGCGCAGGGCGCGTTCTGCCCGGCGCCACCATCCGCCGGAAGGGCTATAGCCCCAGCACGCGGTGCGCGTTCCCTTCGGTGATCCGCTCGAACACGTCCGGCGACGGCGCCAGCTCCTTCAACACCGGCAGGCTCCGCGCGGCGTAGCAGACGTTACGCTGCGCGCCGCCCCAGTCGCCCGCGCCGTCGCGGCAGGGACAATCCGTCGCCCACAGCAGCTTGTCGCGGTGCCGGTCCAGAAAGGCCCGCGTGAACTCGGGGTCGCGTGTCAGGGCATTGAGCCCGGACCCCGCCGAAAGGTCGCCGTACAGGTTGGGATACTGCTCCAGCCAGCGGTCCGTCAGGCCCCCGCGCACCACCGGCCCCTTCGGATACGCCGTGTAGCCGGGCGCGAGCGGATCGCTCGGGGCGTCGGCGCTGATGTTGGCCCACCAGGCCTGGGCGTGGCCGATGAACACGGTGTCGGGGTGGTCCTTGAGCACCTGCTCAAAGGCGGTGAAGTTGTAGTTGTAGTTGCCGTACTCGAAGTGCAGCAGCACCGGCCAGCGCAGCTCGGCGCAGAGGCGGTAGATGGCCACCGACTGGGGCGCGTCTACCGGCAGGCGCACCTTGTGCTCGCCAAAGCCCCGCGCGCCCCGCCGGTGGCCCTGGCGTATGGCCTCCAGGGCGTCCGGCCGGTTGGGGTCCACGTGGCAGAAGAGGATCAGCCGGTCGGGATGCTGGGCCGCTGCCTGTGCCGCCTCGTCAAACGTCCAGTGCTCGGGGGGCGCGGCCGTGCCGGCGATGGGGAGCAGCACTGACCGCCGGACGCCGTGCGCGTCCTGGTGAGCCAGGACGTGCTCCAGTGTGCGCCCTACGTGCCCCAGGTGCTGGTGGAAGTCGATCATGGGGCCAAGTGTACTGGCGGGCGCGAACCCACTGCACCGTGTCCGCGCCTGGCACGCCCCACGACGAGCAGCGATTGCCTACACTCACCGCCACAGTTCTGGCGAAGGGAGAGATCAATGGCATCTACGGCATCCCTGACATCGATGGCATCTATGGCATCGACGGCCGATGGCAAGCTGGCGGGCAAGGTCGCCATCGTCACTGGTGGCGGGACCGGCATCGGGCGCGCCTGCTCGCTGGCATTCGCCCGCGCAGGCGCGAAAGTGGCTGTGAACTACAGCCGCTCCCGAGAGGACGCCGAGCGAACGGCCGCCGAGTGCGCGGCCGCCGGCGGCGAGGGTGCCGCCATCCAGGCCGACGTCTCGCAGGTGGCGGAGATCAACCGCCTGGTGGCGCAGACGGTCGAGCGCTGGGGACGCGTGGACGTGCTGGTCAACAACGCCGGCGTCACGCGGTTCGCGCCGTACAACGATCTAGACGCGATGACGGAGGAGGTCTGGGACCAGATCCTCGCCGTCAACCTCAAGGCGGTCTTCTTCGCCACCCGCGCCGTGGTGCCCCACATGCGGCGCGTCGGCGGCGGGAGCATCATCAACGTCGCCTCTATTGCCGGACTGCGCCCCGTGGGGAGCTCCGTCGCCTACTGCGCCTCCAAGGCGGCGGTCATCTCGCTGACCCAGAGCCTGGCCATCGCGCTTGGCCCCGAGATCCGCGTCAACGCCATCGCCCCGGGCTTCATCGAGACCCGCTGGCACGCCGGGCGCCAGATGAACGCTGAGGCCTCTCGCCAGCAGACCCCGCTCAAGCGGAACGGCACGCCCGAGGATTGCGCCGAGGTGGCGCTCTTCTTCGCCGCGTCCGCCCACTTCGTCACCGGCGAGGTCGTCGTCGTGGACGGGGGCCGGTTCCTCTAACCCGGATCCTTCGCGGCCGGCGACCGGTCCCCTCTCTCCGCGTCCCTGTGTCTATCACTCGTCGCGTCCGGGCCGGTACCCTTTACCGGGGGCTGGCTGAGTGAAGCTGTGCCTGAGTGGGACCGTATCTGAGCAGGAGGATGTGAAGTGGGTCTATCGTTTCCACGCCGCCGGATCGTCGCTGCCGCCGTGCCGGCCGTGCCGGTGATTGCGGCCGCCTGCGCCATCGGGCGCGACCGCGCAACGGGCGTGGCCGATGGGCCGGTCCAGCTCAAGCCCGGCAGCACGCTCACCTACTGGAACGACATGGGAGGCGCGTACCCGGGGGTGATGCAGCAGTGGGCCGAGCGCTTCCATCAGAAGACCGGCGTCAAGGTGGAGGCGACCGGCGGCATCGGTGACTACAACAACAAGCTCACTGCCGCCTTCGCGTCCGGGTCGCCGCCGGACATCTACCGCTACCTCCAGGAGAACGTCCCTATCGTCGCCGCCGTGGAGCGCAACCTGCTGCTCAAGCTCGACCCCTACGTCCGGCGCGATAAGTACGACCTCTCGGACTTCCGTAAGGAGTCGCTCGAGCTCTACCGCTGGAAGGGCACCCTCTACGCGCTGCCGCGTGACTACGGCCTGCAGCTAATCTTCTATAACACGGACATCTTCGCCCGCGAGGGCATCCCGCCTATCCCCACCGACTGGAACGACCGGACCTGGACCTTCGCCCGGTTCCTGGAGGTCTGCCAGCGCCTGGCCAAGGGGAGCGAGCGCTACGCCCTCTTCGTGCCGCGGGGCAACCGCCTGTGGGCCTCGTTCATCTACAGCAACGGCGGCCAGGTGGTGAAGAAAGACCAGGATGGCCTGGCCACGGAGATCGCCATGGCCGAACGGCCAGCGACCGAAGCCCTGCAGTTCATGCAAGACCTCATCTACAAGCACAAGGTTGCCCCCACCCCGTCGGAAGAGGCCACTCTCGGCAGCGCCCCCAGCCTGATGCAGAGCGGCAGGCTGGCGATGCAGATCACCAACCCCGGCGGGAACATGAACTACAAGACCATCGCCGGGCTGCCCTACGACGTCGGCGTCTTCCCCCTGGGCGGGGCGTCGCGCCGCGGCGTCGGCGGGGGCGGCACCGGCTGGGGGATCGCCAGCATGACCAAGCTGCCGGAAGAGGCCTGGGCCTTCGTCTCGTTCATTACCAGCCGCGAGGCCCAACTCGACGAGGTGCGCATCGGCCAGACCACCCCTTCCCGCGTCTCCGTCGCCACCAGCCCCGAGTATCTCGCCCCGCCGCCCAAGAGCGCCCGCGTCTTCGCCGACGGCCAGGAGTACGTCGTGCGCGATCCGGTGCACAGCAAGTGGCCGGACGTGCGGCGCGACGTGATCGATGCCCTGCTAAGCGAGGAGCTGTGGAGCGGGAAGAGCCCCGCAGCCCAGGTGACGAAGCTGATCAAGGAGAAGGCGGACCCGTACTTCCGGTCATAGCGCACGTAGCGCGGCCGGCGATCAGTTCCCTCTCCCATAGGGAGTGGGCTCGGGCCGCCGGCAACGGGGTGGAGTGCCGGCGCATGCTCTCTCGCCCATAGGGAAAGAGCTAGGGTGAGGGCTCTGCCGGTGACCCATCCGGTCTAGAACGGCCACGAGATCCCCTTTGCTTCAAGCTGCTCGCGCACGAACTGCACCACGCGGCCGCTGTGGCTATCCTGGAGCTGCACTGTCATGCCGCCGTCCACCACCAGGGCGTGGCCGGTGACGAACGACGCCTCGTCTGACGCCAGGTAGAGCGCGGCGTTAGCGATATCCAGGGGCGTCCCCCAGCGCCGCAGCGGATAGTCCATCTTGCGTAGCCCTGCGCGGAAGGGATCCTGCTGCCAGGCGGGGTCGTGCTTCTCGTGCACGATCAGCCCGGGGCAGATGGCGTTAACGCGCACGTTCGACGGGCCAAAGTCCACCGCCATCTCCTTCACCAGCAGGAGCAAGGCCCCCTTCGCCGTCTCATAGGCCACGCTCCGCGCGGCCGCCAGCAGCCCGTGCACGGACGAGATGCTGATGATAGAGCCCCCGCCAACACGTTCCATGTGCGGCACAGCGTACTTCGCGCCCAGGAAGGTGGCGGTCACCATGGCCGCCATCGCGCGGTTCCAGTCCGCCAGGTCGAGATCGAGCGCCGTGCCACCCTTGTTCCAGTAGGCGTTATTGATCAGCACGTCCAGGCGCCCGTACTGCTCCACGGCAAACTCGACCATCCGCCTGATCTGCTCCGCCTCGGTCACGTCCGTGTGGACGAAGGCGGCGTCGCCACCCTTGTGGCGCAGCTCGTCGGTGGTCGCCTTGCCTCGCTCCTCCTGGATATCGGCTACCACTACCTTCGCCCCCTCTTCGATGAAGCGGTGGGCGATCCCGCGCCCGATCCCCTGCGCGGCGCCAGTGATCACCGCCACCTTGCCGTCCAGTCGCATGCGTCTCGCCTCCGTATCGTTCTGCTGGTCTTTTGGTCCGGTCCCCGGCCGTCCGGCGGCCTCGAGCGTCCCGGGTCGTACATGGTACCCGCGCAGCCCGCGCCCGCAGGCACGTACCGCGCGCCACCGCCTCTTCCCGACGCGGCCGCGTTTCGTTCCCTCTCCCTCTGGCCATCCGGCAGCCGCCGCGCACCCCGGGCGACGACTTGTCACTCCCTCCTCACTCCTTGCTCCTCGTCACTCGCTACTCCCTCCACTCGTCCCGCCGCCGGCCGGGAACACTGCGTTTCCGCCTGGCCGATCCTTGCGCTGCTATACTGCGCTCCCGAGAGACCATGGCTGGGGCCGGCTCGAGCAGTTCTCCCGTCACCGCCGCGGCCGTCTCCGCGGCGGGCGCGACGCACGGCGGGGAGGCCAATCCGCTTGCCGGCGAAGGGCACGTCGGCGCCATCGACCTGGGTGGGACGAAGATCTACGCCGCCATCTTCGCCCCCGACGGCCGTATTGCCGGCCGCGCCGTGCTGGTCACCGGCAAGGATCACCGCCCCGCAGCCGTGATCGACCGGATGGCCGCGGCCGTGCGCGACGCCGCCGGCCAGGCGGGCGTGCCCGTAGCGGCCCTGCAGGCGGTGGGCGTGGGCGCCCCCGGCCCGATCGAACCGGCCACGGGGGTCGTCACCGTGGCGCCGAACCTGGATTGGGAACGGGTGCCGCTGAGGGCGGAGCTGGAGTGTCGGCTGGGCCTCCCCGTTGCCGTCGATAACGACGTGCGCGTCGCCGTGCTGGCGGAACATCTGGCCGGAGCCGGCCGAGGCGCGCGCAATATGGTCGGCGTGTGGCCAGGCACTGGCATCGGCGGCGGGCTGGTGCTTGACGGGCGCCTGTACACCGGCCCCCACAATCTGGCCGGCGAGATCGGCCACATCACCATCAAGGCCGGCGGGCCGCGCTGCGGCTGCGGCGGGCGCGGGCACCTGGAAGCGCTGGCCAGCCGCACCGCCATCGTGCGAGACATCGCCCGCGCCGTCGAGCGGGGCGAAGAGACGGTTCTGACCCGCTATGCCGGCGCTGGTATCGCCGACGCCACCAGCACCGACATTGCGCAGGCCTGGCAGCAGCGGGACAAGGTGGTCTCACGGGTGGTGGAGCGCGCCGCGCGCTACCTGGCCTGCGGCCTGGCCACGGTGGCCAACCTCCTTAACCCCGAGCTGATCGTCCTGGGCGGCGGCGTCATCGAAGGCCTCGGTGACCCGTTTGTCGCCCGCGTGCAGGCCCTGGTCAGCAAGATGCCACTGGCCGCGTCGACGGGCACCGTCCGCATCGTGCGCTCCCACTTCGGGGATGACGCGGGCGTGAGCGGCGCCGCGCTCCTGGCTCGCTACCTGGCACGCCTCCGCCCGGCCACGCCATCCCTTTCCCCTGTTGCGCTATAACCAATCGGCGGCCGCAGATATGGGCTGACGTGGGGCTCCGGCCGCGCCCTCTCTCCTGTCGTGCCGTCACTACCCGCGAGCGCTCCCTGAGCCAGCGACCGGCCGACACGCCTTGCGCCCCACGATAAGGCGATGGGGCGGCGGGTATACCTGTGCCGGTGCAAGCGGGCCTGGCCCGGTGTCGCCGGACCGCTTTCGCGGTCCGGCGACCGTGGGCCGCGCCTCACCCGGATCATTCACGAGGCGGGGCCCTCACCCTCTCCCAAAGGGAGACGGGACCCGTCTCGCTGGCCATGCGTAATCCAGGCCAACGGCGCCTTCCAGGAGCGCAGTCTCCGATGGTGCCGCGGATACGTCGCCAGCGGCGCTGGCATGGCAATTGCCGGGGGGAGAACGTGGAGCTACGCGGACAGGCCAATCATCTTGCCACCGGAGGGATTACTGCCATGGCTAGGCTGGAGGAGCTGCGGCGCGCCAACGCCCAGATCGAAGAGCAGATGGAGCAGTGGAAGAAGCAGCGCTACGCCAACGGCGAAAACCCGCTGGATTGGGCCGCCTTCCGTGAGCACCTCCTGGCCATCGGCGCCCCCGACCCCGGTGAGTCGGCGCCGGACGAGTTCTACCGCTGGGACGAGTCCCTGATCGGCGGCACGCCGGACCGGTCCAGCCCCACCGCCTGACACGTTCCAAACGGGGAAGATGAGGGCTGGACCGCTGCCTGCGGAGGTGAGTGGCTGCCCAGCGCGCTGCTCAGGACCTCGCGCAGGCGGGAAATCACGATCTCCTCCTCGCCGTCGGCCAGGCACATCGTCCCCAGTCCGAACCGCCCCTCGTCGAGGCCCGCCTGCTGCACGGCGATGATCGGGTCGCCGTCAGCCAGCTCGTTGACCACCTGCACCGCGGACTTGCCCAGGTGCGCCTCATCGAGCTGAACGCGCACGCCGGCCACGCCTCGCGCGCCACCGTCGTGGTAGGTGGCCTGCACGCCCGGCAGCCCACTCAGGCCGTCGGCCATGCGCTGCGCCAGCCGGCGCCAGCGGGCGATCTCCGCCTCGTGGTCGCGCTGGAGGTAGAGCCTGAGCGCAGTCAGCAGTCCCACGATCTCCTCGCGCCCCACCTTGCAGGGGCGCCCGATCCCCTGCCACGGCGGCCCCGGCAGGTGGCCTTCGGCAATCAGGTGGCGCCAGGTCCAGGTCTCAGGATGCACGTCCATATCCTGGTGCTGGAGGGCCACCGAGCGGATCAGCTCGGCGCGGCCGGCCAGGATGCCGGACGCTTGCGGCCCGCCCAGCGCCTTGCCGCCGGAGAAGCACACCAGGTCCGCCCCCTCCGCGATGAACCGGCGGAGGTTCGAGGCCGGCGGCAGGGCAGCGGCGGCGTCGACCAGCACCGGGACCCCGTGCCGGTGCGCGATGCGGGCCGTCTCCTCCAGCGGGAGCACGCCCAGCTCTTCGGGGTCGCCCATCATGACCCACAGCACCATCGCCGTGCGCTCGTTGATGGCGCACTCCAGCTCGTAGGGTCGCGTCGGCCCCGGCGTGGGATGCCCGAACCGGCCGATCTCCACGAACCGCGCCCCCGCCGTACGGACGGCGTGGTCGTAGCTGTTCCGGTGCGCGCGGTGAACGATCACCTCATACTTCGTGCCGGGCACCGAGGTGTCCGGCAGGCGCTCCATCTTCTGTAGGTCCAGGCCGGCGATACAGGCGGCGGTGCCCAGCAGCAGTCCGGCGGCCGCCCCGCTGGTCACGTAGCCGGCCTCCGCGCCGGTCGCCTCGGCGATGACCCGCCCGGCCGCCTCCTGCAGGTCCTCGATGCGCACGTAGCACCGCGACGCTGCGGCCATGGCCTCCAGGACCTCCGGCGCCATGCGGGAGCCCCCCAGGCGGGTCAGGGTCCCCGACGCGTTGATCACAGGGCGCACGCCCAGTTGGCGATAGACGTCGTTCACTTCCTTGCTGGCCTCCATGGCGGGCAATGGTAGCGCGGAGCGCCCTGCCGGGGCCCCTCCGCCTCCCGCGCGCCGGCCAGGGGAGTGTCTCAATCCGCGGGGACGAGGCCCGGCAGGATGCCCGCCGTCTTGCCGCCGTCGATGGGGATCGCCGCGCCGGTGATGTTGCGCGCGACGTCGCTGGCGAGAAAGCAGACCAGCTCCGCCACCTCCTCCGCGGGCGCGATGCGCTTGAGCGCGGTCTGGCTGGCCGCCAGGCGGTCGAACGCCGCCGCATCGCCAATGGCCCGCCGGCCCTCCTCCATCATCTGCGACTCCACCGGCCCGGGGCAGATGGCGTTCACCCGCACGTTCTGCGGCCCGTGGCGGAGCGCCATCGACTTGGTCAGACCGATGATGCCGTGCTTGCTGGCGCAGTAGACGGGGTCGTTCGGCCGCCCGATGAGCCCGGCGTTCGACGAGTTGTTGATGATGGTGCCGCCGCCACCGGCGATCAGATAGGGCAGGGCATACTTGCTCCCCAGGAAGACGCTCTTGAGGTTGACGGCGATCGTGTAGTCCCAGTCTTCCTCGGAGACGTCGATCACCGAGCCGGCCATATTGATGCCGGCGTTGTTGAACATGCAGTCCAGCCGGCCGTAGGCCTCCACCGCCGTGTCCACCAGGCGCTTGACGTCGGCGGCGATGGTGACGTCGGTGCGTACGAAGCGGCACTCGCCGCCCGCCGCGCGGATCTGGGCGGCCGTGGCCTCGCCCGCCTCAGTGCTGCGGTTGCCGATCACGACCCGCGCCCCCTCCCGCGCGAACAGGATGGCCGTGGCCTTGCCGATCCCTGAGCCGCCGCCGGTGATGACGGCGACCTTCCCCTGTAGTCTCATGAGCCTCCCTCCTTGCCCGTCCAAGATACCGGCCGCCACGCGCTGGTGGCGAGGGGTGCGTCTAGCCATTCCGGATAGTACGCCGTTGCGTCCCCTCTCCGGTGGACGAGCCTCTCTCCCTGTTCCCGTCGCGCTCCCTCTGCGCCATCGCCCGGTGGGGGCGTGACCAGGGCGCGGACAGGGTGAGCGCTGCGCCCGGGATGAGGCGCGCCAACACGCCAAGTGTGGCAACCGTGTTCCGGCTGCTCCGCGACCTGGACCGCCATGCCTTCGAGCAGGCGCTCGTCCAGGCCCCGGGCAGGGCCTGGCACCGGGGGGACGCCCTTACTCTGGACGGCAAGCACCTGCGGGGCATCCATGCCGAGCAGCTCCGTCTCCGCGCCCGTGGACCACGCCTGGCGCCGTCGCGGTACGGCGGAAGGACCCCAGAGGACAATGCGACCCCGCTCGGCTGCCAGGGCCTCCCCTCTTACCGCTGCTCGCCGATCGGTTCCTCGCCGCGGCCTATGCACTTGCAGGGAAGTCCGTCGTAGAGGCAGGTTCCGGCGCGTCTACGAACGACTTTGGCTCGAAGCGCATCGACGAGCGCCACGCCCTCGGCCGGAACCTCGTCAGCGGAGGGATGTCTGGGCGTAGCGGATGGTCAGGATGGGCGGTTGGCCGGCGACCACGACGCCGTTCCCACTGTCGATGGCCAGCCCGTTGCCGCGATCGGCCTGCGGCCCCGAGTCGTAGGTGGCCACCCACCGCTGCGCGCCACCAGCCCCGTACTTTACCGTCACCACGCGGCTGGCGCTTGCGCCCGTCACATACACCGCGTCGTCGCTGCCAATCACCATGAAGGAAGGGATCTCATCACCAGCGGTGACCAGGTTCAGCCGGTTGAGCCAGAGCTGATTGCCGCTGGCGTTGTACTTGATCGTGACCGTGTCCGAGTAGAAGTCGGCCTGCTGCTCGTAGCCGGTGACGATCACGTTGCCCTGGCTGTCGACGCGCACACGCTTGATTGCGTCGCCCCTGTTCGCCGGGCCGTTATAGGTGCGGATCCAGACCGGGACGCCTTGGGCGGTGTACTTCAGCAGCAGGAAGTCGGTGTAGCCGAGGTCCGCGGTGGACGTCATGCCGCCCACGTACACTTCGCCGTTGGGCCCCAGGGCAACATCCGTACCCCCGTCGGTGCTGTTGGCGGTCCGGTTGTTGTAGCGGCGGATCCAGCGCACCGCACCGTCGGTGGTGAGGCTCAGCGTGGCAACGTCGTAGCCTGTCGCGCCCCCCCAGCTCTCGCCGGTGACGACCACGTCGCCAGCGGCCGTGACCGCGAGCCCATAGGGTTGGTCACGGTAGTTGCCCGGGCCGTTGTAGCGGCGCTCCCAGAGCACGCTGCCGGTCGGGCTGATCTTGAGAATGAGGTAGTCAGCAGCGCTGGCCGTGCTGGACGTGACCGAGATGGCGTAAACGTTGCCGGCGGCATCGGTCGCCACCCGGCTGGCACCCATGCCGCCGGCCCTAGCCTTCCAGAGCAGCGTGCCAGCGGGATCGTACTTCAGGACAATCGTATTCCTCGACGGTGTGCCGCTGAGGAAGCTGGAGCCGGCAACGAGGATGTTGCCGTCAGGATCGAGCGCGACCGAGTTGGCAATGTCGCCACCTACCGTGGCATCATCCCGTTCGTCGAACTCACGGACCCAGACCTGATTGCCGTTCAGGTCGTACTTGATGAGCACGATGTCCTGGCGGTAGTTGTGCGCGGCGTCCGGCAGCGACGAACCGACGACATAGATGTTGCCCCGACCATCGGCGACGACGGCCGCGGCGTTCGTCCCGGCGTACTGCGCCACCCAGTCCTCGGTGACTTGCGCCCGTGCGCTCCCGCCCAGCGCGAGGAGCGCCAGCAATGCTCCGAGCCCGATTGCCGCCGGACGGGGCAACCAGCGCACAGCCTTCATGGCAGCGCCTCCCTCTAGGTGTGTCATGAGGTCGACCGTGGACGGCACCGTCCACGAGCCGAGCATATGATACTCGGCCATACGGATTGGGCAACCACGTCCGCTGGGTAGTACTCATGGGTAGTACTCAGGGCATTTTTCATGGTCCAGGAGTGAGGCTGAGGAGGGCGAAAGCGGCTGGACCGGCGCGGCCCCGGCAAAAGGGGGCGAGGTCCGTCCCTTCTCACGGCGCGCCTCGGCCGAAGGGGGCGAGGTCTCCTGCTCTCTTGCGGTCTGGCCCTACGCGGCTCATCCGCGGCGGCCGGGTGCAACCATGTTTCCCGGATGGCGGAGCCCTCACCCTCCCCCTCTCCCAAAGGGAGACGGGACGTCTCGCTGGCCGTGAACAGGCCGGGCTAGGCAGTGGCCGGAACCGCCCCGGAGTGCTATACGTACGGAACGTGCCATCCACACCACGCTCTCTCGCGTGAGATCGGAAGCAGGGATGGATGAAGGAGGGACGAAGCGATGGCGGCAACGGCATCTCTCGGAGCTTTCGTAAAGAAGTCCCCATCGGGCAGCACCCGTCGGGGCATGCTGCTCGGGTTGGGCGCTGCCCTTTCAGGGACCACGCTGGCGGCCTGCGGCCAGGCGCAGCAGGGCGGGGAGGCCCTGCCGGCGCAGCGCCGCCAGATGATCGTGCTCACCTTCCTCTCCTGGCGGCCGCCGGCGATGGACCAGTTCGCGCCGTTCTGGGACGACTACGGCAAGAAGAACAACCTGCGTATCGAGGTCGATAAGAGTGGCGACTACCAGCAGACCAAGCTGAACACCATGTTCGCCAGCGACACGGGGCCCGACCTCTTCGACGCAGAGACCCAGTCGCTCCCCAAGATGTACGACTCGGGGTTCGTCCTGCAGCTGGACAAGTACCTCTCGCGGGACCGGATCAGCCTGGACAAAGAGTGGGCGGTGCTCGGCATCGAGCGCTGGCGCCAGAAGACGTACGGCGTCCCCTACTGGGTGGAACCCTTCGGGATCTACTACAACAAGACGCTCTTCAAGCAGAAGGGCATCGAGGACCCGTGGGTCCGTAGCCGGAACCAGGGCGACTGGACGCTGGAGGAGATGGTCGAGGCGGCGCGCAAGCTCAACGATCCTGCTAACGACGTCTTCGGCCTCGACTGGAGCACCGGCGATATGTACGGCATCGGGCCCCTGATCTGGACCCAGGGCGTCTCCCACTTCCAGTACGACCCCAAGATCGAGTTCAAGCTCACCCTGCCGGAGGTGATCGACGCCAACTCCTGGGCCATCGACTGGATGATGCGGATGAAGATCAACGTCACCGCCCCTCTCCCCGAGTACGCCCAGGCCCGCGACCGCATCCAGGGCGGCCGGCCGGGGATCGGCGCTGGCGGCATCAACCGCTTCTCGCAGGGCAAGATCGGCATTCACTACCGCTCAGTGAACGATTGGCGTCGCATGTGGCCCATCATCGGCACCGCCTTTGAGTGGGACATGCTCCCCGTGCCCAGCATCAAGGGCAAGCCGGGCGCGGCCTGGAGCGCGGGCCATCCCGTGTGCGCCTACTCGAAGACGAAGTACCCCGAGGACGCCTGGGCATTCATGAAGTGGCTGATGCAGGACGAGTTCCAGGGCATCCTGGCCGAGCACCAGTTCCTGGTCCCCGCCAAGAAGAGCCACCAGGCGCGCTTCTTCCGCCCGCCCAGCCAGTATCCCTACCAGCACCCTCAGGTCTTCGCCAACGTCTTCAAGCGCCCGTACGGTATCCAGCTGGCGCACTACAACGCGTTCCGCAATCTGGAGACGTACAGCCGCGAGATGGACCGGATCATCAAGGGCGAAGTCGCCCTGCAGAGCGGGCTCCGCGAGCTGGAGCGCCTGCTGAACCAGGACATCGACTACGGCGGAGGGGACAACCCCTTCAAGGGGGTGCGGCTCCCCATTCAGCCAAAGTAGCGCGCGGCGCCGGCCACGCTGCCACCAGCCCAAGAGGGGTTGAGGGCTTCAGGCGGCTTTGGCCAGGATCGCCGGTTGGAGCGCCGGTGAAACGACCGGTAACGGCTCCAGTGGCTGGATGGGCGATCGCTCTGGCCACGAAGGACTGGAGACGGCAGGGGCAGCGACCGGCAGCGCCTGTGGTCGCTCGACGGCGTGTAGCGGCAGCGCCGCCTCCCGCTGCCGCAGCTCCTCCAGCACGAACGGGAGGGCATTGGGAAAGCGCAGCAGGATGCGGGCGACGATGGCGGCGCTGTACGGCACCTCGCCCGCACGTAGGGACCGCCACGTCTCCGGATCGAGACGAAGCTGGCGCGCAAACTGCGCGTCGTCGAGGCCAAGCTGCTCCTGATGGGTAACCAGAAAGTGAGTCAACATCGCCGCCTGCACCTTATCGCCGCTTGTGTCTGATCGCCGTCTGTACCTTGAGCATGTTGGTGGGCTGCTCCAGCGCCCCGGACGGCGAGTACGAGCACAGACTGCGAGCGCGCTGAGCCCGCATCGCCGGCGACCGCTTCCCAGCGGCCGAACAGAGCAAGGAACGTACCAGGCTCGCAGCGGCATGCCCTACCTAACGAGAGACAATCTCCCGCGGCACCCGCGCCAGGATCTGGCTCACCACCTCATAGTTGATCGTCCCCAGGCGGGCGGCCACCTCTTCGGCGGTGATGCGGTCGCCCCCCTGCTCGCCGATGAGCACCACCTCGTCCCCGACCCGCACTCCCGGAATGTCGGTCACGTCGATCATGCACATGTCCATACACACCCGCCCGACGACCGGCGCCCGCCGTCCCCCGACCAGTACCTCCCCCCAGGTGGTAGGGCCGCGCCGGAAGCCATCGGCGTACCCGATGGGCAGCACCGCGATGCGACTGGGGCGAGGCGTCACCCAGGCCCCGCCGTAGGAGACCGGCTCGCCCGGAGGCAGGTCCTTTAGCTGCGCGATCTGCGTCTTGAGGGCCAGCGCCGGCCGGAACTCGGACGGGCAGGGCGCGTCCTCGCTAGGATGGAGGCCGTAGAGCGCGATGCCCGCCCGGACCAGGTTGAACCGCGCCTCCGGCAACCGGAAGGTGGCGGCGCTGTTGGCGGCGTGGACGTAGCGCGGCAGGGGCAGGCCGGCGTCCTGCCACTCAGCGAGGACGCGCTTGAAGCGCCCCAGCTGGGTCAGGGCGTAGGAGAGGTCGGCCGCATCGGCGGTGGCGAAGTGCGTGAACACCCCTTCGATCCGCACGCCGGGCAGGGCGGCGACGCGGCGCACAAAGGGGACCACCTCTTCCGGCAACAGGCCCAGCCGGTGCATGCCCGTGTCTACCTTGATGTGCACCGGCACGGGACGGCGCTGCAGCGCCAGCGCCGCGCGCGACAGATGCTGCGCCAGATCGAGCGAGAAGAGCGAGACGGCCACTCCCAGCCGCACCACGTCCCGCGCCTGCCAGGCCGGGGTATACCCCAGCACCAGCACCGGTGCACTGATGCCCCGCGCGCGGAGCTGAGCGGCCTCGCTCAGTACGGCAGTGCCCAGCATCGCCGCGCCGTGCTGGAGCACCGTTCGCGCCACGCGCACCGCCCCATGGCCATAGGCGTCCGCCTTGAGCACGGCCATCACCTCCGCCGGCGCCGCGATCTCCTGCAGCCGGCAGAGGTTGGCGG
Organism: Chloroflexota bacterium; assembly: GCA_034437795.1. Lineage (GTDB taxonomy): Bacteria > Chloroflexota > UBA11872 > UBA12225 > UBA12225 > DAOTTI01. The sequence continues at coordinate 19,396 of DAOTTI010000006.1, forward strand.
CGATGGCCCCCAGGTCCACCTCCATCCAGGCAGCGCGGTCCTGGTGCAGCGGAATGACCTGCCTAGCCCCCGGCGCCTGGCGCACCAGAACGGCCGGCGCCGTCTCCGGCCGCGCCAGCAGGCGCTCCACGACCCGCTCCAGGCGCGCCCCCTCCGCTCCCTTCACCAGCACCGTGGCCGGCCCAGAGTGCTCGCTCAGGACCGACCGCACGCGCGCGACCGTGTCGGCCACGGTGTGCGTCACCGCGACCCGCGCGGCCGGCAGGCCGTGGCCGGCAGCCGCCTGCGCCACTGGCTCCGTGGCATCGCCAACGGCCACGAGGTACTCCGCACTCCCCGCAATCGCGCGGCCAATCGGCTCATGGGCCGCCGCGCCGTTGCTCACCTCACCCAGCACGACGATGCGCGGCGGGGCGCAGGCTGCCAAGGCGTCGAGGGCGCCCAGGGTGGACGGCAGGCTGGCGGAGAAGGAATCGTCTAGGAGCACGCTGCCGCGGATCCCCTGCAGGGGACGCAGCCGGCCGGGGGGCGGTTCCAGCCCCTCCAGGGCCTGCGCCACCGCACCGAGCGCATGGCCCTGGCTGAGGGCCACCGAGGCCGCGGCCAGGGCCGTGTAGACGCTGTGCCGGCCAGGGAGGCGCAGGCGAACGCTGGCGCACTCTCCCTGCCAGTGCAGGCGGAAGCGGACGCCCAGCGCCTCCGGCCACACGTCCGTCGCCCGCACCGAAGCATCCTCACCGCCGGCATCCCTAGGCGCAGCCGACAGACCGAACCAGGTGATGCGCACCGGCGCGCTGTGGCCCTCTACCTTGCCACCGCGCCCGCTGGCCTCACTGGTCCCAGTGCGCCCGCTGGCCCTGCCGCGCGCATCCGCCTTCGCCGCCGTCGCCGCCATGGCGACGACCAGCGGGTCGTCACAGTTGAGAAAGAGGTGCTCGGAGACAGCCTGCGCCAGGGCGCCGTACTCAGCGGCGAGGCGATCCAGCGTGCCGAAGTGCTGGAGGTGCGCCGGCGCCACGTTGGTGACGATGCCCAACTGCGGCGCCACCAGCTGGCACAGGGCAGCGATCTCGCCCGCGCTATCCGACGCCAGCTCCAGCACCGCCACCTGGTGCGACGGCGCCAGCCGGCTCAAGCTGATCGGCAGGCCAAACAGGTCGTTGAAGTTGTCGTTGTCGAAGACGGCGCGCGGGTCGTCCCCCAGCCGGCGCAGGACGGCGGCCACCGCCTTGGTGGTGCAGGTCTTCCCCACGCTGCCGGTCACGCCGATGACGAGCGGCGCCTGCCGGCGCAGCACGTAGGCGGCCCAGTCCCGTAGCGCGCGGCGGGTATCGTCGACCACCACGCAGGTAGCGCCGGCCGTGGCCAGGTCGGCCGGAGCCGGCGGGCGCTCGCACAGCACGCCGGTCGCCCCCCGCCGGACGGCGTCCAGGATGAAGTCATGCCCGTCGGCGCGCTCGGTCCGCACGGCGACGAACATCTCGCCCCCGCGGACGTTGCGTGAGTCGTAGGCGAAGCCTTCGAACTCGCGGGTAAAGACCTCGCCCAGGACACGGGCCTGGGCTCCGGCCGCGCCGGCGAGCAGGTCCTCAAGCCGGATCACGAGCAGATGGTAGCGAGACGAGGCGATGGGGCGGACCGCCCCTGGCCCGTCGCCGGGCGGCCGCCCAGGGGCCCAAGGCAGCGAGCGCGCATTCTCTGAGCACAGCCCTCACCTTCTCCCTTTGGCAGAGGACTTTGGGCGGGGCCCTCACCGCCGCCCACCGCCGCCCCCGCCGGGAGCCCCTGCTCTCCCAAAGGCAGAGGGAACTCATCCGCCGGCCGTGAATGAGCCGGACGAGCGCCTGCGAGACGCGCCGGGCGCTGAAACACCGGCGCCGCCCGCGGGAGGGGCGGCGCCGGCGTCGGGGGATGGGGGGATGGAGATGAGTCGGGGCGCGATGGGGCTACTCCGCCTGGACCTGTGGCGCGGGCCAGGTGCCGAGCGTGGCCCGCACCTCCTGGCGGGAGCCATCACGCCAGATGGTCAGGGTCACGGTGTCGCCCGGGCTCTTGGTGTCCAGGTAGCCGGCGAGGTCCGGCACGTCCTTCACCGCCCGCCCATCGACGGCCAGGATCACGTCCGCGCCCCGCAGCGATTCGCCGGCCTCGCTGCGGGCGCCCCGCAGGCCGGCCCGCGCCGCCGGGCTGTCCGGGGTCACCTGGGCCACCACTACGCCCTGCGAGACGCTGCCGGGGAGGCCCAGCTCAGAGGCAATGTCGGGCGTCAGGGCCACGCCGGCAATGCCCAGCCAGGCGTGCTGCACTTGCTGGCCGGCCTTGAGCTGGGGCAGTACCCGCTTGGCCTGGTTGATGGGGATCGCGAAGCCGATGCCCACGTTCGCCCGAACCGGGCTCTCGATGGAGGTGGTGATGCCGATCACCTCACCGGCGGCGTTCAGCAGCGGGCCGCCGGAGTTGCCAGGATTGATGGCCGCATCGGTCTGGATCAGGCCCCGCATCGGCCGGCCGGCGGCCGTGCCGAAGCTCCGGTTCACCGCGCTGATGATCCCCGCCGTGATGCTGTGGTCAAGCCCAAACGGCGTGCCAATGGCTATCGCCGGATCGCCCGGCTCCACCGCGTCTGAGTCGCCCAGGGCGGCGATGGCGCCCTTGCCGGCCGGGATGTCGGCCTTGAGCAAGGCAAGGTCGTTGCCGGGGTCGCTCCCCACTACGCGAGCCGGCAGGCGCGTGCCGTCCAGGAGCACCACCGTCAGCCGGTCGGCGCCGGCCACCACGTGGTAGTTGGTCAGAATGTGGCCGTCGCCGTCGATGATGAACCCGGTGCCCGTGCCACGGGGCAGGACATCTGGCGGGCCGGGAATAGACGGAACGCCCGGGAGGCGGGGCGTCCGCGGCACGCGTTGCTGCAGTTGGCGCTGCGCCGCCGCCGTCTGCACGCTCACCACGGCCGGGCTGACCCGTCGGTAGATGGCCTTCAGGTCAGCGGTCTCGATCGTGGTCTGGCGGCTGGTGGCCACCGGCGGGGCGGCGGTGGCCGTCTGGGGCGCCAGCACGCCCCGCCCCAGCATGGCGGCCGTAACTGCGCTCCCCGCCACACCCCCGGCCGCCCCGGCGAGGAGCACGGCCGCCAGCAGCCCGCCGGCGAGACGCCGGCGAGACGAAGTCCTCTCCGGGGAGCCGCCTCGGTGAGGACCTGGTCCGCGGCCCCCGCCATCAGGCGCGTCACTGATCGGTGGCGGCGCGCTCCCTGCGCCGCCCGTGCCGGCGCGGCCGGCGTCGTCCGCAGTCGCCTGGAACGTGTCCTTGTTCGACGGCAGCCATGCGCCGCTCCAGGGCTGCGCGGCGCCGCCGCCCTGCACCTCCGGTTGCATCGATCTCCTCCACGTCACCTGCCAGGCACGCCAGCGTGCGGCGGCCATCGCACCTGTTGTGGCCACCGAGCGCGCTGCGAGCCATCGCGCTCGGCCCAGCGATGATGATAGGAACGGCACCTCAAACGCATCTCAGGCGAACGTAAGAGGTTGGTAAGAGGCCGGCGGCCCGTTGCATCCGTCGTTGGCACCCCAAAGGGGCATGGCCGATCTTTCACGGCCACCGAGGAGTTCCCTCTCCCATAGGGGGACGGAAAGGGGCTGGCGCTGGACACGAACGATCCCGCGCTGCATCCCTCTCCCTCTGGGAGAGGGTTAGGGTGACGGCTCCGCTGTGAAGTCAGCCATGCCCCTCCCCTGAAGCACCAGGGCGGCATGCGAATGGCCGGCCATCAACATGCAGCAATGCAGGCGAATGGCCCGCCTGCCACGGGTGCAGGGAAGGAGTAACGGCGGAGGCGGTCTCTGCGTCAAGCGGCTGGCGCTGCTGGCTCAGGGTGTGGCTAGTCGCCGGCAGCGTTACCGTAAAGATGCTGCCGGCCCCCGGCGAGCTTTCCACCGTGATCCGGCCGCCGTGGGCCTCGGCGATCCACTTGCCGATGGCCAGGCCCAGCCCCGTGCCGCCGGCGCGCCGTGCGCGGTCGGCGCGGTAGAAGCGCTCGAAGATGTGGGGCAGGTCCTCCGGCGCGATCCCCACGCCGGTGTCGACCACCGCGATATGCGCCAGCCTCGTGCCGCCCGCGCCGAACTCCACGCGCAGGCCCAGCGTGATGCTCCCGCCCGCTGGTGTGTACTTGATGGCGTTGTCCACCAGGATCAGCAGGAGCTGGCGCAGCGCGTCGGCGTCGCCCAGCACCTCCGCATCGACCCCGGCCACACGCACCACGCTGATGGCGTGCCTGCCTTCCGATAAGACGCGCCCTTGCTGCGCCACGGCCTCGATCAGCGGCCCCAGCGCCACCGGCTTGCGCTCCAGCAGCTGCCCTGCGTCAGCGCGGGCCAGCACCAGCAGGTCATTCACCAGGCGGCTCATCCGCTCCGATTCGGCCACAATCTGCTCTACGGCCGCCTGGCGATCTTCCGGCGTCAGCATGTCCAGCCGGCGCAGCAGGGACGCATTGCCCCGCACCGTGGTGAGCGGGGTGCGTAGCTCGTGCGAGGCGTCGGCCACGAAGCGGCGCTGCGACTGCAGGGCGGCCTCCAGCCGCTCATTAGCTCGCTGGAGGGCGCCATAGGCGCTCTGCAGCCGGTCCAGCATCCCATTGAACGTCGCCGCCAGGCGCCCGACCTCGTCCGGCGCCGCGCCGGGCTTGATCGCCACCCGCCGGCTGAAGTCCTGGGTCTCGCCGATCCGCTCGGCCTCGCGGGTGAGGCGGTCGATCGGGCGCAGGGCGGCGCGGGCCACCAGCAGGCCCAGCAGGGCACAGATGGCCACACTGCCCACAGCGCCGGCTGCCAGGATCAGCCGTAGGCGGGCCAGCGCCGCCTCCGTCGGCCCCACCGGCCGCGCCACCTGCAGCATGCCGATGGTAGTGTCGCCTAGCCGGAGGGGCCCGTTGTACAGCCGCAGGTCCTGCCCCGCCACCTGCACGTTCTCGAACCGCACCTGCCCGCTGGCCGCCTCGGCCAGCGCCTCGCGCGAAACCGGCAGGGAGTAGCGTCCCAGCGTGTCCGACCGGACGATCGTGCCGTCGGCCAGTACGGCCTGGACCACGGCCCCTGTGATCGCATCGACGCCGGACAGGTCGACGAAGGGCCGGCCGGCGGACGTCCGGCCCACAGTGACGGAATCGGTCACCACCCGCGCTCGATCCACCAGGCTGCGATCGACCTCTGCCCAGAACGCCTGGGCCAGGGTAAGGTAGACGGCCAGGCTGAAGACGAACAGCGTCACGCCGACGAGAGCGGTCGAAAGCAGCGTCAGGCGCAGGCGAAGGGGCAGGCTGCGCTTCATCATCGCCAGTGTGGCACTACGGGGCCCCTTTCGGCCAGGCAGCGCAGCGCTCACCAGTGCCCCAAGGCTCATTGCCGCCGGTGTGGCGCCGCGGGGCTTCACTCTGGCTCACGGAGCACGTAGCCGACCCCCCGCACCGTATGGATGAGACGGCTGGGGACAGTGCCGTCGGGGAGCGGCGCCTCCAGCTTGTTCCGTAGGTACCCGACGTACACCTCGAGCACGTGTGTCTCCGCCTCGAAGTTGATGTTCCAGATGCGCTCCAGCAACTGCTCGCGGGTCAGCACCTGGCGTGGATGGCGCAGGAAGTAGACCAGGAGCTCGTACTCCTTGGTCGTCAGCTGGATGGCGCGCCCGGCCCGCCGCACGTCACGGGAGGCGGTATCCACCACCAGGTCGGCGAAGCGGAGCAGGCGCTGCGACTCCGGCTCGCGCCGGCGCAGCAGGGCCCGCAGCCGCGCCGTCAGCTCCTCCAGGGCGAAGGGCTTGACCAGGTAGTCGTCCGCGCCGGCGTCCAGGCCCGCTACGCGGTCGGCCACCTCGTCGCGGGCGGTGAGCATCAAGATAGGTAGCCGGCCAATCTCATCCTCGCCGGCGCGCAGGCGGCGCAGGACTTCCACGCCGTCCAGCCCCGGGAGCATAATGTCCAGGATCACCAGGTCCGGCGGGTGGTCGCGCGCCGCCGCCAGGCCAGATGGGCCATCCTCCGCCGTCTCGACTTGATAGCCTTCATACGCCAGGGCGCGCTTGAGAAAAGCAGTGATATTGGCGTCGTCGTCGACCACCAGCACGCGCGGTCGGCCCGCGCCGGTTCGTTCTGGTAGGACCATGCGCTCTCTTCACCCTTATAGTACGCGCTGATGGCACAGTCGAGGTTTCAGGGAGGCACGGCGGCGCCCCGCGCCTCGCGTGGCGCGCCGGTTCATGGCGCAACCGCATGAATGCGGAAGATCAAGAGATTAGTGAAAGCCCCCGCGCCTCGCGTGGCGCGCCGGTTCATGGCGCAACTGAGCCGGTAGGCGCTGACGGGGCGCCGGCCGCCGGCCGGCTGCGCGAGGTGGCCGCCCTTTTCTTGCGCCTCGGCTTCACCGCCTTTGGCGGGCCGGCCGCCCACATCGCCATGATGCGCCAGGAGGTGGTCCAGCGCCGCCGGTGGGTGACGGACGAGCGGTTCCTGGACCTGCTCGGGGCCGTCAACCTGATCCCCGGCCCGAACTCGACCGAGATGGCCATCCACCTCGGCTACGTGCGGGCGGGGTGGGCCGGCCTCGTCGTCGCCGGCACCCTGTTCATCGTCCCCGCCATGCTGATCGTGCTGGCGCTGGCCTGGGCCTACGTCACCTACGGCGCGCTGCCCCAGGCGCAGTGGCTGCTCTACGGCATCAAGCCGGTGATCATCGCCATCGTCGCCCAGGCGCTGTACGGCCTGGCGCGGACGGCCTTCAAGGGGTCGGCGCTCGCCATCGTGGCCCTGGCGGTGGTCGGGCTCTATCTTCTGGGCGCCAATGAGCTGGCGCTGCTCTTCGGTGGGGGCGCCGCCGCGCTGGCGGGGCAGCTGGCGCTGGCGCGCGTCGTCCGACGTGGCGCCAGGAAGGCACCGGCCGGCGCGCCGGCGCTCGTGCCCTGGCCCCTTGCCGGCGCCGCCGGCGCCGCGGGCTGGTTCATGCCGGCGGCCGCCCCGCTGGGCGCCGTTCCGTTCAGCTTCCCCGCGCTTTTCTTCACCTTTCTGAAGAGTGGCGCCGTGCTCTACGGCAGCGGGTACGTCCTGCTCGCCTTCCTGCGGGGCGACTTCGTCGAGCGGCTGGGCTGGCTGACCGACCAGCAGCTATTGGACGCCGTCTCAGTAGGCCAGTTCACGCCGGGGCCCGTCTTCACCACCGCCACCTTCGTCGGCTACCTCGTCGCCAGCGCCTGGGGCGGACCCACCGCGGGCCTGGCCGGCGCGCTGCTGGCCACCCTGGGCATCTTCCTCCCATCGTTCGTCTTCGTCGCCCTCTCAGGGCCCCTGGTACCCCAGCTGCGGCGCTGGCCCTTCACCGCCATGCTCATCGACGGCGTCAACGCCGCCGCCCTCGGGCTGATGGCGGCCGTTTTGCTCCAACTCGGCCGCGCGGCGATCGTCGACCCCTTTACCGCCGCCCTGTCCATCGTGGCCCTGGCGGTGCTCGTGCGCTGGCCGATCAACTCGGCCTGGCTTGTCCTCGGCGGCGGGCTGGCGGGAGTGGCCGTGCAGGCCGCCCCAGCCCTCTGGCGATGAGCACCGCCGGCTCTCCACTGCTCCCCGCCCCGACGCGGAGACGCGGGGACGCGAGCACCGGCGACGAGGTGTCCGTTTCTGGACTGTCTGGCGCGCGCCCGAATTGGGCGGGGCGTTAACCTGGCTCCTTCATCGTCGGTCATCAATGCCCTCTCCCTGTGAGAGAGGGTGAGGGCTCTAGATTGATCAATGCCCTCCCCTTGCGCGAGAGGGCAATGGTGAAGGCACCACTAGTGAAGCATGGGGGCTACGGCGATGCGGGCCGCGCGCTCAGCTCGTCAGGCAGGCCATCTTCCACGCCCCGCGGGACGCCGGGTAGGGCTTCCTGGTCCAGCGGCTCCCCCGGCGCGATGCCGGCCCCGTGGACCAGCAGCACGTACATCGTGCCGAAGATCGGCAGGTGGCCGAGCAGCTCCTGGGGCGGGAGAAACGGCACCGTCACGTTGAACGGCACCCACATGCCGAGGATGACCACGCGGGTGAGCAGGCCGCTGGCCAGCAGCACGCCGATGGTCGCCTCCACGACCCCCGCGACCAGGACGAAGAGGTCGTCCGAGAACCAGGTCAGCCCCAGCAGGTAGCGGGGCACGTTGAAGTGGGGGTAATCGGCCAGGAAGGCTGCGCCGATATCGGGGTTCCAGATCTTCTCGTCCAGGGCAGGGCCGATTAGGGAGAGGCCGGCCAGGATGCGCAGCGCCGCCACGGCGCGGGCGGACCAGGCGCGGTGCCGGGCGCGGAACCACGGCCGGACGTGGCCGGCGGTCACTGCCGAGCGCCCGATGATCAGCACCGCCACGGCGATGCCGGCCCACAGCAGTTGGTCAAGCGCGTCCAGGGGCGAGTACAGAAACGCGACCAGCACGACCAGGATGGTCAGGACGATGGCGGCCAGCCAGTCCAGGACGCCGGTGATGAAGCTGAAGGCCACCAGGATCTGCGCGGCCGCCAGCAGCAGGCCGGCCGGACCGGCCGGCAGGCGAAGGTGCGGGGCCAGGAGCGCCTGGTGCACCGCGACGAACACCAGGGTAATGGCGGCGTGGACGGACAGCAGAGTGGGGGCGCCGATGGCCATGCGCCGCAGGAACCGGAGCCTGGGCCAGTGCGGGTCGCCCGCCACACGCTGCAGCAGGTACATGAGCCCAACCGCCCCCAGGACGGCGCCGGCGGTGAGGGCCGTCCGCTCGCTCGCGATCAGGTCGGGACGCAGCGGAAAGCGGGCGGGGTCCTCGAACCACTTGACGTGCGCCACCGCGGTCCGCGGGAACAGGGCAGCCGCCAGCATGGCGGCCAGGAGCAACGCCAGGACAGCTCCGGCACGACCCGACGGGTGGTACCGAAACCAATGGCGGAGACCGAGTAGCAGCCGAAGCAGCGCCAGACCTGCCCCGGTGGCGCGCGACGGACCCATGGCACTCAGGATACGCCACGGCCTGCTGCATACTTCGCGCCGCGCCCGCCGGCGGGGCACAGGCGCCTACCAGCCCAGGTCAGCCTGGATTGGACACGGTCGGCAAGGTGTCCCCTCTCCCCTTGGGGGAGGGCCAGGGTGAGGGGTTGGAAGGCGACTAATCCGTCATGCCCCTGCGGAGCAACAGCGACCGATGAAAGGACTCGCCTGCGGGTCAGGGAATGGGCGGGAGGCTGAACTGTAGGCGCTCGGTTTCGAGCACCTCTTCGTGGACCGTCGCGCCGCGAGCGCGGAAGTACTCCACCGCCTCCTGCACCAGCGCTTCGGGGGTGGACGCGCCGGCGGTCAGGCCGGCGGCGGTCGCCCCCTCCAGCCACGACGACTGGAGCTCGTCGATCCTGCCCAGCAGATAGGCCGGCGTGCCTTCAGCAGTGGCGACCTCGCGCAGGCGGACCGAGTTGGAGCTGGTCGGATCGCCTAACACCAGCACCACGTCCACCTGCCGCGCCAGCCAGCGAACGGCCGCCTGCCGGTTCTTGGTGGCGAAGCAGATGTCGTCCACGCGAGGCTGCGCCAACGCGGGAAAGCGCGCGCGCAGGGCGTCAACCACGGGCGCGACGTCGTCCGGACTGAGGGTCGTCTGCGTCACGCAGGCCACGCGCCCGGGATCGCGCACAACGACGCCGGCCACGTCCTCCGGTCGCTGCACCAGGTGCACCCGTCCCGGCACCTGGCCGAGCGTGCCGATCACCTCGTCGTGGCCGGCGTGCCCAACCAGGATCACGTCGTAGCCACCGGCGACGAAGCGCAGCACCTCCTGGTGCACCTTGGCCACCAGCGGGCAGGTCGCGTCGATCAGGGCCAGGCCCCGCGCCGCCGCGGCATGGCGCACCACCGGAGCGACGCCGTGGGCGCTGACGATCACCGGCGCCCCCGCAGGGACGTCCTCCACCTCCTGGACGAATACGGCCCCCATCTGCTCCAGCCGCCGTACCACGTGCGGGTTGTGCACGATGGCGCGCCGCACGTACACTGGCGCCCCCAGGCGCGCCAGCGCCAGCTCCACCAGCTCCACCGCCCGCACTACCCCCGCGCAGAACCCCCGCGGCGCCACGACGATCAGACGCTCGACCATGGGCTCTCCACTGCTGCCTCAGCAGCCAATGGCCTGGACGACGAACTCGCGCGCGGCCGGCCCGTCGAGCTCAACCAGGAAGACCCGCTGCCAGCGCCCCAGCAGCAGCGCCCCGCCCGCGACCGGCACGCTCTCGCTCGCCCCGAGCAAGAGGCTGCGGCAGTGGGCGTGGCCGTTGACCCGCTCGTGCTCGGTCAGGTTCACGGTGCGCACGCTGAAGTCGTCGTGCCGGTAGTTGCCTTCCGGCGCCAGCCGGTCGAGTAGCTGCGCCATATCCTCCAGCAGCAGGGGCTCGTGTTCGTTGACGCGGATGGCAGCCGTCGTGTGGCGCGAGAAGACCACGACGTACCCATCCTCAATGCGGGCGTCGGCCACACAGCGGGCGACCGCGTCTGTCACGTCCACGAACTCCATCCGCTGCATGGTGCGGACCGTCTCGATCCGCGTCAGGACGCGCATCCCGCCGCCAGCCAGGACCCGCGCTACGTCCACACCCGCGCTCCCGGCCGCCCGACCGGATCGCTCGTCCCGAAGCAAGCCCCGGCCAGCGGCGGCACGGTGGGCCGGCGAGGCGCTGAGGAGCGTTCCCCGCGCTGGCGTGCCCTCACGGACGGGCGTCTCTGCCGGTAGGTGTGCTATGGCCATATGTGCTCTCCCTTCAATCTCTGTACCCAGGTGATGCGGCCCCGAGTGTGCCGGCAGGGACTGCCGGCGCGCGACGAGCAGGGTGCGCGACTGAGGTCCCATTCGTCCTGCGCCTTTGTCGTCCTGCGTCTTTGTCGTCCTGCGTCTTTGTCGTCCTTCATCTTTCGTCTAGCCATCCCCGCGCCGTGCCCGACGTTCTAGGTTGCGGCCGGTAGCGCCGCCACTGCCCGACCGGGCGACCACGCCGACTGGTTCAGCCAGCGGATGAAGTCGGCGGCCGCAAGTGGCCGGCTCACGTAGAACCCCTGCACCAGGTCGCAGCCCAGGCTGGCCAGCAGGTCCCAGGTCGCCTGATCCTCCACGCCCTCCGCCACCACCTTCAGGCCCAGCTCGTGGCTCAGACCAATCGTCGAACGGACGATGGCCGCATCGTTGCGATCCGTCACCATCTGGCGCACGAAGGACTTGTCGATCTTGATCTCGCTTACCGGCAGGTCCTTGAGGTAGGCCAGCGAGGAGTAGCCGGTGCCGAAGTCGTCGATGGCCACCTGCACGTCCATCGCCTTGAGGCGGGCCAGGATGTGCATCGCCCGCACGGGATCGGCCATGAGGCTGCTCTCCGTAATCTCCACCTTGAGCAGCGACGGCGGCACGCCCCGCGCCTGCAGCAACCGCGCGATCTGGTTGGGCAACTCCCAGTCGTGCAGGTTGCGCATGGAGAGGTTGACTGCCACCGGCAGCTGCAGGCCCGCGTCCCGCCAGGCGCGACACTGGCGCAACGCCGCGTCGAGCACCCACAGGCTCAGGGGCCGGATCAGCCCCGTCTGCTCGGCCAGCGGAATGAACTCATCGGGGCGCAGCTCCCCCCGCTGCGGGTGCTGCCAGCGCACCAGCGCCTCCACCCACACGATCTTCTGCGTGCGGCAGTCCACCTTGGGCTGGTAGTGCAGCACCAGCTCTCCCCGCTCGATCGCCCGCCGCAGGTCGCCGACCAGCGCCAGCCGGTCGGGGCTGTGGTCATCCTGGTCCAGGGCGTACATGGCGTACCCGCTGTTGTTGCGCTTGGCCAGGTACATGGCCACGTCGGCGCGGCGCAGGAGCGTGCCCCCGTCGTCGCCGTGCTCAGGGGAGAGCGCGATGCCGATGCTGGCCCCCACGTCGAACGATTGCCCTTCCAGCAGGAAAGGGCGCTCCAGCGCGCGCAGCAGGCGCAGCGCAGTGTGCACGGCGCCCGCGGCATCCGTGCCGGAGAGCAGGATGGCGAACTCATCGCCACCCAGGCGCGCTACCGTATCGGGGCTGCGGACAGTCTCCTGGATGCGGGTACCTACCTGCCGCAGCAGGAGATCGCCGCAGTGGTGGCCAAAGGTGTCGTTCACCTCTTTGAAGCGGTCGAGGTCCATCACCAGCAAGGCCACGCCCCGCCCGTCGCGGCGCGCGGCCAGCAGCGCCTGCCGCAGCCGGTCGTGCAGCAAGGTGCGGTTCGGGAGCCCGGTCAGGCTATCGTGCAGCGCCTGATGCTCCAGGAGCTGCTCCGCCCGCTTGCGCTCGGTGATATCGCGGATGCTGACGACGGATAGGTGCTGCGCCTGCAGGCGAGTGTGGCTGATGGCCACGTCCATGGGGAAGGTGCTCCCATCACGGCGGCGCCCGGCCGCCTCGCGCCGGCGCAGGCCCGGGTGCTGGGCCGGCGCTACGTCCGGCAGCGGGCCCAGGTGGGGGTCCAGCACGTGGGCGTCGGCTGGCGGCAGCAGCAGCCCCACGTGCCGGCCCACCACCTCGGCCGCGCGGTAGCCGAAGATCTGCTCCGCCGCCGGATTAAAGGAACGGATGGCGCCCTGCTCGTCAAGGGTGATGATCCCGTCGGCCACGTTGTCCATCACGGCGCGGAGGTGGGCCTCGCTCTCGCGCAGGGCCTCGGCCTGGCGGCGCGACTCGTCGTGGAGCTGCGCGTTGCGGATGGCGTTGGCGGCGAGCGTGCCCACCGCGTCCAGCAGCTTGGCGTCGATCGATGAGAAGGGCTTGGCCTCCGGCCCGCGGGCGACCAGCAGGCTGCCGGTGATCTGGCCGGCGCTCCGCAGGGTGGTGGTCAGGCAGGACGCCGCCTCACCGGCTACCGACCGCGGCGCGGCCGAGCTCGTCTGCCGGTCCCCTCGCTCCCCACAGGCGCGCACGCTCCCGTCCGCCAGGCACAGCTCCGCCCAGGTGGCGTGCAAGGCGCCGACGATGGCCTGCAGGACGAAGTCCACTGTCGCGTCAACGCCCCGCTGGCTGGTCAGGGACTCGCCCAGCTCGTACAGCAGGTGGAGCTCCTCATAGACGTGGATGATCTCCCCCGCCAGGCTCTCGACCTCACCGGCCCCCACCCAGACGTCGCCGATCCACGCCGCTGCCGTCTCAGCGGCCAGCGCCAGGGCGGCCCTGGACGCGGCATCGCCGGCCGCGCCCTCCGCCCGCACGGTCGCCACCACGGCGCCGCCCGCGAGCACCGGCGCCTCCACCCCGGCCACAGTCCCCGTACCGGCGGGGGCGACGTCCGCACCGGCTGCCGCCAGGAGGCGCCCGTCCGCACCGGCGAGTGAGAGCCGGCCGGCCCCGAGACGGGCGGCGGCGGCCAGCACCCGCTCCAGGGTGCTCACTGGCACCGGGCAGGCCGCCTCACGCGGGTCAGCGGCCATGCGCCCCCTCCGGCTGCGCCGGGCGGCGCGGGGCCGCAAGTGCCGGCTCCTCCTCTCCCGCGACGGCGCCGGCCCCTGCCTTCAGCGCCACGGTGAAGGTGCTCCCCGCCCCCGGCGCCGACTCCACCCACAGCCGGCCCTGGTGGTACTGGACGATGTCGCGGCAGATGGCCAGCCCTAGGCCTGTGCCGCGGGGCTTGTCGGTCAGCATCTCACCCACCTGCTGGAACTTCTCGAAGATCCGCTCCTGGTCCTGCGGGGCGATCCCGATGCCGGTGTCCGAGACGGAGACGTGCACCTCGTCGCCCACGCGGGCGGCCCGCAGCGTGATCGTGCCGCTGGGGGTGAACTTCACCGCGTTGCTGATCAGATTGCCGAGCACCTGGTGCAGCCGGTCGCGGTCCCCGCGCACCACCGGCAGGTCCGGCTCGATGTCCAGCACGAACGAGAGCTGGTGCTTGTCGATCAAAGGGGTGTAGGTGCGGGCGCTATCACGCACCAGAGCGCCGATATCCAGGTCGGCCATGTGCCAGTCCATCTGCCCCGCCTCGATCTTGGAGATGTCCAGCACGTCATTCACCAGGCGCGTCAGCCGCTCGCTCTCGGCGTTGACGATGCCGATGAACTCCTTCTGGGTGGCGGGATCGTCGTCGTACGACAGGAGCAGCTCGGAGAAGGCGCGAATGGAGCTGAGCGGCGTTCGTAGCTCGTGGGAGACGTTGGCGATGAAGTTGGTCTTCATCTCGTCGACGCTGAGCAGCTCCTGGTGCGCCAAGGCCAGGTCGGCGTAGGCGCGCTGCAGGTCGTGGCTGCGGCTGGCCAGCGTGCGGTAGAGCGACGCGTTCTCAATGGCCAGGGTGATGCGCTCGACGAAGGAATCGAGCATGTCCGGATCGAGCGCCGGAGTGGCCGGCCATTGAGACACCGCCACGGCCAGGGTGGCCAGGGAGATCTGGCGGGTGGGGAGCGCCAGGGTAAGCACCAGCGCTGGCTGGCCCGACGGCAGCACCTCATGGCGAAGCAGCTCGCGGCCATCGCGCCGCCACCATTCCGCCGCCGCGTCCCGCTCGCACAGCACGGCCAGCTCGCCGACCAGGCCGTCCGAACCGGCCTTCGTGCCATCGGGGCGGTGGACGACCAGCGGGAGCTGGGCCGCGCCGTCGCCCAGCCCCGCCGACGCGCGGAGCACCACGCACGTGCTGCCGAACAGGTGCGAGGCGGCCTCGGCGATGGCGTGCAGCACCGGCTCGAACTCCAGGCTGGCGCCCAGCTTGGCTGTAGCCGCGTTGAGCAGGTTGGCCTGGCGCAGGCGCTCTTGCAGGGCGGCTTCGGCCCGCTGGGCCTGCTCCCGCAGGTAGCTGGCGTAGAGGGCGGTGAGGCAGAGGAAGGCGGAGCGCAGGGCGAAGGTCGCCCCCAGTTGCTGCGAGCGACCCAGGCTCTCCAGGCCATCGAAGGTGACGAAGGTCACGGCCATGGCCAGGGATGGGCCGCGCCCGTAGCGCATCGCTGCCGACACGACGGCGGTGTACAGGATGTAATGGAACGGCGAACTGAAGCCCCCGCCCACGCTGAGCATGCCCACGACCAGCAGCCCGTCGCCGATCATGGTCACGTACCCGCGGGCGAAGAGCGCCTGGTGGCGCTGCATCAGCAACTGCACCCCCAGGTTGTAGAGCGCGGCCACGACCAGGAGGGCGTAGGCGGCCAGCAGGCGCCGGCCGGGCAGATCGGTCAGCAGCAGGGCCGGCGCCACCAGCACAATCCCCAGCCAGCGGGCGACCACGAACTGCCACTCCAGCTTGAGCACCCTAGGCAGGTCGGCCGGGCCGTACCACAGGTGCCGCAGGCCGCGCCGGCACCACGCCAGGGCCGACTGTGCCGGCCCCAGGAGCGCGCCTGCACCCGCGGCTGCGGGGAGGCGGGCGGCGCCGTGGGCGTCCATCAGCGCCTGTGCCAGCCGCCGCAGCGCGCTCACGCCGGCCGCCCCCCGCGCAGCAAGACCCGCACGCGCTCCGCCACCTCCCTCGGGCTGAACGGCTTGGTCATGTACTCGTCGGCGCCGCCCAGTAGCCCCCGCTCGCGGTCGATCTGCTGCCCCTTGGCGCTGAGCATGATCACGTGGGTGCCGGCCAGGTCGGGATCCTGCCGGATCTGCTCGCAGACCTCGTACCCGTTCATGCGGGGCATCATGATGTCCAGGAAGACCAGCGGCGGCCGAAGCGCGCGCACCCGCGCCAGCCCGTCCTCGCCGTTGCTGGCCGTCTCCACCTGGTAGCCCTCGCGCGTGAGCAGGTAGCTCAGCGAGCGCAGGATGTATGGCTCGTCGTCGATCAAGAGGATTGGCCCTCGCTCTGCGCGGGGCGTGCTCACATCCGTCATCTCTCCTCCCCTGTATCATCGGCCGCTCCGTGGCCCGTCCGTAGCCGCGCGCAGGCCACCAGGGCGGCATCGATGATGGCCTGGACCACCAACGTCGGCGTGTACAGGCACTTGTCGACCCACATGGGCGGGAACGGCTCCCCCGCGCTCCGGCGCAGGAACCGAGCGGCCGCCGCGCAGCGCCGCCGGTCGGCGGCCGGCATCGCCTCCACTCCGGAGGCGCCGGCCAGGGCGAGCACGCCATAGGCCGTCTCCTCCGCCGTCGGCTGGCCATAGAAGCCCCACGAGCCGTCGCCGTTCTGCGTCTGGCGCAGCCAGTCGCGGGCTCGTTCCAGCGCCGGCCCGACGCGGCGCCGCCACGCCGGCGGCAGCGCGCCCAGAATGCACACGGCGTGGGCCGTGGCGTAATAGGGGGAGATGTGCCACTTGTCGATCCAGTAGAGGTCCCGCACCTGCTGGCCGGCGATGTAGTCCACCAGGCGCTCGATAGTGCGCGCGGCATCGGGATAGCCCGGCACGCCGGCGATCGCGTCAAGGACGTGCAGGTTGACGCCGACCGACGGGTGGCGCTCATGCGGGAAGCTGGCGAAGAACCCGCCTGGCGTGGCGAAGGCCTCCAGGACCCGCGGCTGCACCGCCTCGCCGGCATCGTGCAGCAGGCGCAGGGCTACCGCCGTGTCGTCGGCGTCGGCGATGGGGAACGTCGGCGACAGGCTCACCCCGCCGCGGCGCAGGGCCTCAGCCAGCGCCGCTCGCTCCGCGCCGGTGAGCAGGCGCGCGGCCGGCGCCCCCGCCAGGAACAGGTGGTAGGCGCTCCACAGCAGCTCAAACGTCTCGCACGGGTGAAGCACGGGCGCCATGGCGCCCCCGCTCCGCGCCAGGCACTGTTCGAGGTAGGCCAGCGCGCGCCCGTCGGCGCTGCGGGCGAGGTAGAACGCCGTCGCCGCGGGGGAGTTGCCGACCGATCCGTTGGCGCCCTGCGCCTGTCTCAGCCCGGCCACGTCCACGCGGTCGCCGAGGAACTCCAGCGAGTGCACCGCGGTGGTGAACGGGGAGTACAGCAGGGACGGGGGGATCAGCCGCAGCTTCTCCGCCCGCTGGGCGCCGTAGACGTCCAGATGGGGCGGCACGGCCACGCCCGCCTGCTGGGCGCGCTCCACCAGCGCCGGCAGCAGGAGCTCGAACCCTACTAGCTCCACCGGCTCCGCGGCCAGGCGGTGGCCGTCCTGCCAGAGGTAGCGCGTGCCCGCGGCCCCCGCCGCGCGATCGGCCGCGCGGCGCCCGAAGCGGGCCAGCGTGCCCAGCGCCGCCAGGGTGCACAGCACGCGGTCATGCTCGTAGCGTACGCTGCCACCCCAGCTCCCGTCACCGTGCTGGTGCGCCACCAGCCAGTCCAGGGCACTGGGAAACTGCGACCCGCGGCGCGCCGCGCCGCACTCGCCGGCTACGGCGCCAGCAGGCGCCCCGGCAGGCACCCCCGCCAGCCAGGCCGTATCGTAGGCCGTGCCAGCGATCCCCGGGCGGCTCTCAGGGTCGCCGAACGGCGAGCCGGCGCGACCCGCGCTCCTGGGGATCGACAGCCACCGCAGGGGCAGGGCGCCCCTGTGCCGGCGCTCCGCTCGCTCTCTGCTCAGGACGGGGGCGCCGGTGCGCCGGCGGCGCGGGCGGGGCGTGGCGATGGCAGGTGTGGCGGGCATGCGTCTCCTGGTTCTGAAGGTGGTGTTGTGGCGGAGTGGCGCCGGCGGGCTAGTTTCGCTGCCCCACGAAGGTGTGGTAGTCGTGCTCGCCGTAGAAGTCGCACACGAACCGCGCCAGGTCGGCGATCAGCGCGGCGGGGCGTCCCGTCTGGGTCTGCCCCGCGGCCTGGAGCACATCCAGCGTCGCCAACCCGTCGGCGATGGCGCTCCGCACCCGCCCTTCGGCGCGCCGGTAGGCCTCCTCGGCCGGCACGCCCTCCCGCTGGTAGGCGTAGCTCAGCAGGCCCAGGGCGTTGATCTTGCCCTCCCCCACCTCCTTGGGATAGCTCTGCAGGTCGTTGGCCAGGCGGATGCAGGTGGAGGCGATCGCTTCCATGGAGCGGAGGTGCTCGACATGCTGCGGGGTGGATGGATCGCCGGCGGTGATCAGCGCCACCCAGACGTGGGGCGGCCCGCCGATGCTGTAGCGCCCGTTGGCCAGGTACTCGTCATAGGACGGAAGCGCGGCCTCGCCGGTGCGCCGGTACGCCAGCCGCCAGGCATATTCACGCGCCATCCCGTTGATCGTCCCGCACAGGGCGTCAACCCACTCGGCGCGCAGGGCGCTGAAGAGGGGATAGCGCGCCAGGTCGTCGCGGATCTCGCACAGGGCAGCGGCCAGGCTATCGCCCGCTGGCGCCGGCTGCTCGCTCCTGGAGAGCAGGCGGTAGCGCTCGATGCGGCGCATCAACTCACCCTGGGGCACCCGCTCCTCATCGAACAGATCGTCGAGCGTGAAGGCCCACAGGTTCCAGCGCGCCATGGAGATGAGGGCGTCGACGCTGGCGAATGGCGCCGCGGCCGCCACGGAGAGAGCCAGAGGCCAGACGCGCACGCGCCGGATCAGCGGGTAGCGCGCCGCCCAGCGATGGAGCTCCTGCGCCGTCCGCGCCGTCAGATCGAAGATGTGGACCTGGTCGGCGGGGCTCAAAGCGGCGAGAAAGCGACTACGCAGGCCCACCCACAGCGAAGCGGTCTGGTCCTGCCCGTTCCGGCCCGGCCGGCTCTCCACCGCCGTCGACACCTCAGCTACTGGCACGTCCTGGTTCTCCTGGCGTTCCGGCCACGGCCCGTGCGGCTCCTTTGCCGCGTCACGCCGCGCCTCAGATTGCGGGTCACGTCCCGCGCCGCTCGCCCTTTGCTCCCCTGGCGCAATGGCCATTCACCTGAGGGACGACCCACTACCGCGTCACGTCCCGTGCTGCTTGCCATTGGCTGCTCCGGCGGAGCGGCGACGGCCGTGAGTACCGGCCCGCTAGGACCCCATTCTAGGCGGAGCGTCCTTGTCCGTACAGAGGGCCAGCACCCTTCTTGGCTGGGTGCTGGCATCCCTCTTTGCGCCCGCCCGGCCTACCCTGTCCGCGCCGCCAGGGAGAACGCCCACCCCCGGCGTGGCGCGTAGGCCAGCCGGGCGCACTGCCGTCCTGCAGCCTCAGCCCGGCCGGCAGTGCACCCCTGCACCGCCTGGCAGATGGTCAGGGGGAGGGCTCGCCAAACGCCACTCGCTACTCCCTACTGCCTCGGGTCCACGCCTGTGAGCAGGTCCGCCACGCGACAGGCGAAGCCCGACAGCAATGGTGACTCCAGTGTGTCCGGCTCGTACAAGGTCGCCGCCAGCCGCAGCGCGGCCTGCTCACGCCGGTACACGGCCACCGACCACTGGCGCCAGTCCACGATCCAATACTCGTGCACGCCGCAGCGCGAGTACAGCCCCAGCTTGATGTCGCGATCCCGCTGCTCGTTGGCCCGGCCCGGCGACAGTACCTCCACCACCAGCTCTGGCGCGCCGTGCAACATGCCGTCGGCGCCGCGAATGCGTTGCAACTGTGGGCGGCTCACCCAGACCACGTCCGGCGCGGCGGCGTCTTCTGGCCCGAAGACAATCCCCGGGGCAACCATCGTCACCCCGCTCCCCGTGCGCACGCTCCAGTCGCGGAGCGCCGCCGTGACGTTGGCGCACGTCGTCTGGTGCTCGAGGTCTGGCTGCCGGCTGACGTACAGTTCCCCGTCGATGATCTCGTATCTCTTGTCTTCGAGGGGCTGCGGGAACAGCTCCAGGTCTGCCACCGTCCAGCGCAGCGTCGTCGCCATCACGCGGCGTCCTGTCGCTCCAACGTATAGCCCAACTGCTCGCCCCGGCTCGCTGTGTCCTCGCGCTCCCCTTCACTCGGCACGCCGCCGCTCGCTCCCTGGCAAGGCACCGGCTGAGAAGGCTCCCCCCTGAGGCCCCCCACCCCGACGCGGGGACGTGGGGCCACGGAGACGCGGTGAGAGCACCGCCAAAGGAGGTGAGGTTCGCCAATCCGCAAGCGCTGCGCGCACCCGATGGCGACCATGGTCTGGCGCCAGCGCGTTCTTACTCTGCAGTGGCAGGGGCGCTCGGTGGTGTATGACGACGCCACCATCATGCGCTCGCCCTGCGGGGGCGCCTGTGGCACCTGTCCACCCGCGAGGTCTGTGCCTGGCTGGACCGCTGGCCAGCGCCGGCGGTGGCATGCGGGCTGCCGCCATGCCGTCAGGCTGCCGCCATGCCGTCAGGCTGCCCCCATGCCGTCAGGCTGCCAGCCGCTCCAGGCAGGCGCCCGTGATGTCGAGCAATTCATCGACTTCCGCCGGCGTGATCACCAGGGGCGGAGCGAAGACGACGAAGTCGTCGCCGCAGCGCGCGATCAACCCCCGCTCACGGGCCAGCGCCTCGAACCGCTGGCCGGGCCGGGCGCTCTTGGGGTAGCGTTGGGGGTCGAACTCAAAGCCCTGGAGCAGCCCGGCGCCACGCACGTCACCGATCACGCCGGCAAAGCGCCCATGCAGCGCTTCCAGGCCCGCCCGCAGCGAGGCGCCCACCTGGCGGGCGTGGGGGATCAGGCCCCGCGCCTCAATCTCGTCGATGGCGGCTGCGCCGGCCGCGGCGGCCACGGGGTTCCCACCAAAGGTGTGCCCGTGGTGGAACTCCCTGCGCTCGTCCGGCCGGCCCAGGAAGGCCTGCCAGACACGGCCGGCGATCAGGACGGCGGCCAGGGGCGCGTACCCGCCGCTCATGCCCTTGCCGGCGCAGAGCAGGTCCGGCGCCACGCCATAATAGTCGGCTCCGAACCACTCGCCCAGCCGCCCGAACCCCGTGATGATCTCGTCGTAGATCAAGAGCACGTCATGCCGGTCGCAGGCGGCGCGGAGGACCTGGAAGTACGCCGGCGGCGGTACGACGTAGCCCGCCGAAGAGACGGAGATCGGCTCCACGATGACGGCGGCCACGGTCTCTGGATCCTCCGCCTCGATGGTGCGCTCAACCAGCGTGGCGCTGGCCACGCCGCAGGTGGCGTCGTCGAGCGTCGCGCCGAAGAGGTGGCGGAAGACGTGGGGAGGATGGTGGTGCAGGAAGCCGGCTCCAAGGGGCTCGAAGACGCTCTTGCGCTCCCAGCCCCCGCCAGCGGAGAGCGCCCCCATGGTGGCGCCGTGATAGCCGCCGTAACGGGCGACGATCTTGTACTTGCGCGGGTGCCCCGCCTGCTTCCAGTACTGGCGGGCTAGCTTCATCGCCGCCTCGGTCGCTTCTGACCCGCCGGAGAGCAGCTTCACCCCTACACCCTGCTCGCCCCGCATCGGCGCTGGCGCGACGCGTCGCAGCCGTTCGGCCAGGGCCAGGGCCGGCGGGTTCGTCCCGTGCAAAGGCGGGGCGAAGTGCAACTGCTGGAGCTGCTCGATGGCGGCGCGGAGCACTCGTTCGTTGCCGTAGCCCAGGCTGGTCACGAACACCCCCGACAGGCCATCCAGGTACCAGCGCCCGTCACTGTCTTGCAGGCGCACGCCTTCGCCCCGCACAAAGATCCAGGGCGCCTCAGCAAAGGCGGCCATCTGGCGGAAGTCCAGCACCAGGTGGCGGAGGAGCTCGCGGTCGATCACCGCGCCCGAGGGGTCGGAGATGCGAGACATGGGCAGCGCCCCTTCAGAAGGGATGGCCGGAGACGAGCCGGTAGGGGGAGTGTAGCTCTTTCTGGCCCGCCGTTGCGGGCACCCGTCGGCGAGGGGTGCAACCAGTGTTCCCGACTGGTTGAGCCCTCACCCTCGCCCACAGGGAGAGCGAATGGTTCGTCGTCCCAGAGGTGGAGCCCTCACCCCAGCCCTCCCCCTCTGGGAGAGGGAGCTCGTCGCTCTCCCAGAGGGAGAGGGAACGGAAGGGTGCTGGCCCCAGAATGATTGGTTGGACCCCTGGCGGACGCGAGCAGCGCGGCCGCCCTGACCGTGGTATCGTAGCGTGCCGACGCGTTGAGGAGGCTGGAAGCGATGGCCCCGCATGGCCTGTGGTCAAGGTGGCGACGGCGGTCGCGATCAACGCATTGAGGAGGCTGGAAACGATGACCAGTACGGCACCGGGGGCGCTGTTTGCGCCTGTCGATCTTGGTCCCTACTACAACGCCGCGCCCGCGGCGGTGGCGCGGCGCTGGCACCCGCAGGCCGCTGAGATCTACGCCACGGCGCCGGGCGGGGAGCAACGCTTCTGGGGCATTCCCTTTACGCTGGCGCCGGGCACCGGCGAGCGCGGTGGCGCCGGCGGAGCGGCCGGCTGGCTGCTGGCCGGCCAGGCGGGCGACGAGCCGCATCAGGTGACGATCCTGCTCGATCAGCCGGCCGGCGAGATGCGGGGCGCGTCGCCGGCCTACCTGGTCTTTGTCCATCTCTGCGGCCGGCCGTGGGACGAGCAGGCGCCGTCCCCCGCCGGGGGACTGCCCCTCTCCGTTACCCAGGCGGGGGCGTGCGTCGCGGAGTACGTTTTGGTGTACGAGGACGGCAGCGAGCGCCGGCAGCCCATCCGCTGGCGCTTCGAGATCAACGGAGGGCAGCCGGTCTGGGGGCAGCGCGCCTTCGCCGCCCGCCCCGACCAGATCGATGCGCCGGTGGACTTCCGTGGCCCGTACCCGCGCAATGCGTGGGGGCGCTTTCAGACCTCGGTGCGCGCCAGCCATGGCCACTACTGGGTGTACGCGCTCCCGAACCCACACCCCGATCGCCCGCTGCGGGCGGTACGGATCGAGCCCACAGGGGAGGCGGACGTGGTGATCGCCGCCCTGACCCTGTTCTTCGGGACGGATCATCCGCTGCGCCACCGGCAGCTACGCAGCTTCCGCGTGAGCTTGCCGGCCGGCCTGGACGCGGAGACGCAAGGACGCGGGTACACGGAGACGCGGGGAGGGATGTCTGGCGGGCAGGATGCCGATATCTCCATCGATCTGGGCGTGATCGCGCGCAGGTACGCCGTGCCAGCGTTCGATCCCGACGCCTGGCTCAAGGGAGAGGGGATCACCAGCCCGCTGCCGGACACTGTGCCGGCCGAGCCAGTGCGCGAGCTGATCCTGGATATTTCGGCCAGCGCCGACGCGACCCTCTCGGTGGCCGGGCGCAACGTGGCGCTGCGGCAGGTCTACGAGCGGGGCGAGGCGCGCTCTGCGGACGGCGCGGTGCGGGTGGAGATCGTTGACCCGCAGCGGACGTGGGTGCACGTGACGGTCGAGGATGGGGCCACCGGCAGGCCGGCGCCGGCTCGGGTGCACTTCCGTGACCGGCATGGGCGCTACCTGCCGCCCTATGGCTACCGGCACGAGGTCAACGACAACTGGTTCGAGGACTACGGGAACGATCTCAAGCTGCACGGCACGCAGTACGCCTACGTGGACGGCGCCTTTCAGGCTGAGCTGCCGGTGGGCGAGGTCTACGTCGAGCTCTTCAAGGGCTTCGAGTACCGGCCGCTGCGGCAGCGGCTGGTCATCCAGCCGGGGCAGCGCTCGCTGGCGCTGCGCGCGGAGCGCCCGCTGAACTGGCGCCGCCAGGGCTGGATCACGGCGGACACGCACGTGCACTTCATCTCGCCCCAGACGGCCTGGCTGCAAGGGCAAGCGGAGGGACTGAACCTGATCAACCTGCTGGCATCACAGTGGGGCGATCTGTACACCAACGTCGGTGACCTCTCGGGGGGACTGTCCGGAGTGAGCCGTGACGAGACGCTGATCTGGGTGGGGACGGAGAACCGGCAGCACCTACTGGGGCACATGAGCTTGCTGGGGGTCAAGGGTGAGCCGGTCTTCCCCATGACCACAGCCGGGCCGGACGAGAGCTATCTGGGCGATCCGACGTGGAATACGCTGGCGGAGTGGGCGGACGAGGCGCGCCGGAAGGACGGCGTGGTGGTCATCCCGCACTTCCCCAATCCCTACTGCGAGGTGGCGGCGGACATCGTGCTGGGGAAGATCGACGCCGTGGAGCTGAACATGAGCAACTGGGCGCTCCAGCTCCACGAGTGGTACCGCTACCTGAACTGCGGCTACCGCGTGGCGGCGGTGGGCGGCACGGACAAGATGGGGGCCTACATGCCGGTGGGCGCCATCCGCACCTACGCGCTGCTGGACGACGACCGGCCGTTCACCTTCGAGGCGTGGGCGGCGGCGGTGCGGGCGGGGCGGACGTTTACGACCACCGGGCCCCTGCTGGACATCCGTGTGGAAGGGCGCCGGCCCGGCGACGAGATCCAACTGCCGGAAGGCGGCGGGACGCTGCACGTGGAGGCCAGGGCGGAATCAGTGGTGCCCTTCCACGCGCTGGAGGTGGTGGTGAACGGGCAGGTGGTGGCGCAGGAGCAGTCTGACCAGGGGATGTACACCTGCACCATCCGCCAGCCGGTGCGCGTGCGCGGCAGCGCCTGGATCGCGGCGCGGGCCGGCAGCCGGATGACGCGGTGGATCGGCTCGCCCCGCCTGGTGGCGGCGCACACCTCGCCGGTGTACGTCGTGGCCGGCGGGGCGGAGCTATTCAGCCCGTCGGACGCCACCTACATGATCACGCTGCTGGAGGGCGGGCTGACGTGGCTGGATACCCTCTCCATCCCCGCCGACCCGGAGCGCCACGCCCGTAACCGCAAGGTGTTCGAGGACGCCCGCGAACACCTGCACCAGCGCCTGCACGCCCAGGGACGAGCGCATGGACATGGGGAGTAGCGAGGAGCGAGGGATGAGGAGCGAGGGATGAGGAATGACGAGCGCGGTGGTGAGGGAGAAGCGGGTGGCGAGTGGGAAGGGCGTGGCGAGGGACGAGGAGGGAGAAGCAAGTAACGACGAGTGTGGACGGGGAGCGAGGCGTTCGCCCCGTGCTGAGGGGTTCCGCCGGAGGCTGATGGCAACTGCCCAGCTTCTCTTGACGGTAGCGGCGGCTCCAGCGTCACTCCCAGGAGCTGGAGGCTGCGTGGCTACGGTGGGAGAGCGGAGACGGAGGGCACGGACCACCAGTCGAAAAGCCTGCCGGCTCAGGTCGTTACGGATCGCCGGCCGAAAAGCCTGCCGGCTCAGGGCACCTGACGGTACCTCCTCAGCCGATCAGTCCTAGCAGTGGCCCTGGTAGCAATGCTGGAATTACGGGTATGGTCCAGGGAGGCTGAGCGGTTACGCCCACTCGCATGTGAGGGCCCATAGATGGCGCGCTATCTGGAGTGACAGCAAGTGCGAGCCGTGACCAGCGGGTTGGTATACACCTGACGGAAGAGGGAGGTTGCTATGAAGCTGCTGCTGGAGGAGATGACGCGGGAGGAGGCGCGGGAGGCCTTTGCGCAGGGGGCGATGGTGGTGCTGCCGACCGGATCGATCGAGCAGCACGGGCCGCACCTACCCCTGATGACGGACACGGCTGTGGTGACACACGTGGCGCGGGCGGCCGGGGCGCGGGCGGCCGAGCAGGTGCCGGTGGTGGTGGCGCCGACGATGCACTATGGGGTCTCGCACCATCACATGGCCTTCGCGGGCACTATGTCCCTGACGGGCCACATCTACGTGGAGGCGGTGAAGGAACTGGTGCGCTGCCTGTACCGGCACGGCGTGCGGCAGGTGCTGCTGCTCAACGGGCATGGGGGCAACCAGAACCCCAATGGGGTGGTGGCCCAGGCGCTGATCCACGAGGAGGGGTTGCAGATGTCCCTGGCCCACGCCTCGTACTGGACCATCGCGTCCAAGGCGCTGGTCGAGGCGGGCGCCAGCGACGTGGCGCCCAGCTTCCCCGGCCACGCCGGTGGCTTCGAGACGTCGCTGATGCTTGCGCTCCGGCCGGACCTGGTCAACCTGGAGGCGCGCCGGCCGCCGGCTGCGGGGCTGTCCAGCGCGCCGCACACGGTAGAACACGGCGCCTTTGCCCGCGCGGGAGGCACGAGCGACGACGCCTCGCGGGCCAGCGTCGAGGCCGGCCAGCGGCTGCTGGATGCGACGATCAACGCGGTGGCGGACTATCTGGTCCAGTTCTACGAGCGCACGCGCCGCAGGTGACGTTTTTATGTCGTGGCCGGGCGCGATGGGAGGCGCTCTGTCTGGACCTGCGGCATCGGGACATCGCGCACGTGGGCGGTGAGCAGCACCGCACCGTGCTCGCCCGCGACGGGCGCACGCACGTGGTCAATGGGGCCTGTGGTGCCGATGCGGTCGAGCCGAGCGGGTATGGCGGCGCGTCGCGGGTGGCTGCAGCGCCGGGGTCATGAGGGGGGCTGGAGCCAGCGGTTGAACCAGGCGAGCATGGCGGTGCGCATCTCGGGCGTATAGGTGTGCCCGATCTGGGGATAGAGCACGCTGTGGAAGCGTTCGGTCGCGCCGAGGGCGCGGTACACGGCGCCGACCCGCTCCGCCAGCACGCGGATCCCGTCGGCGGGGGAGCCGGCGTCTAGCTCGCCGGTGAGGGCCAGGAAGGGACGGGGGGCGATGAGGGCCAGCACGCCTTCGGTATCGAAGTGTTTGAGCAGGCCGTGCACGAAGTAGTAGATCCCGTGCTGGCGGAGCTGGCCGTGGCGGATGAGGTGCTGGTAGCGGGTCAGGCAGGCGACGGCCACGGTGGCCGCCACGCGCTCATCGACCGCGGCTAGCCACCAGGCGCGAGTGCTGCCCATGCTCATGCCGGTGGCGCCGATGCGGGCTGGGTCTACCTCCGGCCGGCTGCAGAGGTAGTCCAGCGCGATCTGGTCGTCACGCACGAACATGCCCCACAGGGTGCGGCCGAACCAGAGGTGGAACTTAAAGAGGCTGGACTGCTCGTCCCGCCCCGTTTCGGCCGCCCCGGCCGGTCCGGTCCCTGCCCGGTCGCCGTGCCAGTAGGCGTCCGGCGACAGGACGACGTAGCCGGCCCGCACGAAGGCCTCGCCGAGTGGCTCGGCGCCCCCGTTGGTATGCGGAATGATGATCTGCGTCTTGTCCGGAGTGGAGGAGTGGAGCCAGAGGATGGCCGGCGCAGGGCGCGACAGGCGCTCGGGGAGGAGCAGGAGGGCGCTGACCTCGCCGTCCACGCCGTTGTCGATGGCGACCCTTTCCAGGACGTAGCCGGCACGGCGCTCTCGCGAGACGAGGCGCGCCCGCACCGGCGTGGGGCGGGGCGGGAGGTCGCCGAGCGACTGCAGCACAGCCTGCAGCACGTGCGGGCGCCGGCGCTGCCAGGCCGCGGCGCTCTGCGGCGGGGCGAACTCGGGCACTGCCACATTGCGGTAGGGGGCCGGCACCAGGGCGTCGCGTTCCGCCTCGGTGCGCCGGTACGCCGCCGCGGCCTCCGGGCCGGAGGGGGGCACTGCCAGCGGCCGGTAGCGCCGGATCACGAGGTGGCGGAGGACGCAATCGGCCACCGCGTCGGCCAGGAGCCGGTAGCCGCCAGGGGTGTAGTGGGTCCCGTCCGCGGCCAGCAGGTCAGCGCTGCCGGAGCGCTCGACCAGGCCGTGCAGGTCATGCACCGGCACGCCGGCGTCTTGCATGACCGCTTCGGCCGCGTCGTTGTAGCGGCGCACGTCGGCCTCGTAGCGGTCGACGCCGACGCCGCGGGAGCGGTGGCGCTCGTCGACGATGGGAGTGGTATTCGCGAAGACGACCGTGGCCGCCGTCTTTCGCTGCAGGAGGGAGACGATCTCGCGGAGGTTGGCCTGGTACTCAGGCAGGGGGACCTGGCGCCGCCCATCCGGTCTGGAGACCTTAAGGTCGTGCAGCCCGCAGTTGAAGTGGATGACGTCCGGCTGCTCGCGGATTGCCCACTCGTCGAGGTGGCGCAGCAGATTGGCGCTATCGCCGCCGTTGGCGGCTGGGCTAACCACGATCGCCCTGCCGGCCAGGCGGGCCGCGACGAGGGGCGCATAGCCCAGGCGGATGGAGTCTCCCAGCAGGACGACCTTTGGCAGATCAGGCGGCCCTTCCGCGCTCATGACGGTGCTCCTGTGTCAATGGTGTGAGTGGCGAGTGGCGAGTGGCGAGTGCCGAATGCCGAGGAGCGAGGAGGGGGCCTGCACCGCCGCCCGCTCCGCGGGCTCCCGCTCTCCCACAGGGAGGGGGGACCAAGGTCCCCGCGACCGGGGTGTCCGCGGGGGCGGGATGGGGAGAGAGTAGGGGGCAGTCCATCGGTGGCATGGCTCAACCGATCTCTGCTTGCTGCAGCAAGCGATTGATACGCGGGACCAGGGCCGTGACGGCGTCCCGGGCCGAGCGCTTGCCCAGGAAGACCGGCTCGAGCTCCTCGCGGTTGGCCTGCTCCAGCTCGGTCCAGACGGTGGTGTACTGGGTGACCACGCCGTACGGGGGCAGATCGAGGTACATGCGGATGCTCCTGGGATCCCGCTGCTCCTGGAGGAAGGCGGGCGAACTGGCCACGCTCTTCAGCACTGGCGCGCCGCGGCCTAGCTCCGTGATCGTTTTCTGGCCTTCGGGGCCGACGACGTAGCGCAGGAAGTGCCAGGACGCCTCCGGCGCCTTCGTGCCGGAGTACATGGAGATCGAATCGGGCCAGAGTGGGGTGGCGCGGCGCTTGCGCATCGTGGGGACGGCGACGTCCCACTCGAAGTCCTTGATGCGGTTTCGCAGGTTGTGGAAGTAGGGCGCCGAGGAGATCATGGCCGCCTTCCCCTGGTAGAACAGCTCGTCGTTGCTGCCGACGCCCAGGGCCTGGCGCTCTTCCGGCGTTGGCGCGACGCGGTGGACGTGGGTCAGGTCGGCGAAGAACTGGATGGCTTCTACCGCTTCGGGGGTATCGAGCGTGCTGCGCTTGAGGTCTTTTGTAACGACGTCGCCGCCGTTCTGCCAGACGAACATCCGCCAGGTAGTCCAGGCGTAGCCGCCGAGGGCGAGGCCGGATTGGACGACGCGCCCGGCATCGCGCACCGTCAGCTTCTTGGCCACGTCCAGGAGCGAGTCCCAGCTCCAGGAGGTGTCACGCCAGTTTGTTGGGGGGAACTTGAGCCCTGCCTTGCGGAACAGCTCCTTGTTGTAGATGATGGCGTGGGCCAGCCAGTGCTGGGGCAGGCCGTAGAGCTTGCCGCGATACTGCAGGCCATCAAACAGGCCAGGGAAGAAGTCGTCCCGCTTGAAGGTGCGGTCACCGGAGATGAACGGGTCCAGCTCGCGGAAGAAGCCGTTCTTGGCGTAGCCAGCGGTGGGCTTGTCCTCCATGAGGATGACGTCGGCCGAGTCGCCGGCCACGATGGCCGCCTGGATCTTGGTGAAGTACGAGGACGAGATGTGCTCGGGGACGACCGTCACGCTCGGGGTGGCGGCGGTGAACTGCTGGGCAATCTTCTCCCAGATGGCTTTCTCCTCGATGGACCCGAAGAACGAGAAGCGGACCGTGCCGGCGACGGCGCCGGCCTTGGGGACGCTGCCGGCGGTCCCTGGGGCCGGGGCGCTGCAGGCGGCGATGGGGGCCGTTCCCACCAGCGCCGGCAGCGCGGCAACGACCTTGCGCCGTGTCATGGCGCTCTCGTGGTTCATGCACGACGTACCCATACCCATGGCGCTCTTCTTCCTCCTTACGCTCGCTTACTCTCGCGCTTACACCGCTCGTCCATGCTCGGCCATCCCTGGCGGCGCGGGGGCGACGGATGGGTCGCCGCGCCGGCGGCACCACGGGCGCCGGCGGCATGAGGCGGTTGGCCAGACTGTGCCACACGAAAACGGCAACGCCAACCCCGTGACGGGGTCGTTCCCGCCGGTCAGCCCATCGGGATGGGATGGGGGCAGGTGTCCTGAGCCAGACCGTCCAGGCGGTGCATGCCGGTGGGAGCGGAGGCGCCGGGCGCGGGGAGCCAGTGGAGTTTGCCGGCCCGGACCCGCCGCGCAACGGGGTGAGCCGTCAGGCACGGGGGATCGGGGGCCGATGGCCGGCCTGGCAGGCCAGGACTGCGCGGCGGCCACGCCGGCCCCCTCGACCGCGGCCCTGGCCGCTGCGTTGCGCCGGGCCACCTGTGGCGGCGCGGCGCGCGGAACTGGTCGACACGCGGCCGCGGAGGCAGGTGGGAAAGCCAACCGGCTCGCGCCGACGGGCTGAAGCGACGGGCCACAGCCGGCGCCGGCCACGTGGATCAGGGGCGCGTGGCGGGCGCGATGGGCGGCCCTGCGGCAGCGGGCGGGACCGCCGGTACGAGGGGCGGGCGGCGCGGGCCGCTGCCGGTACACCCAGTTCCACGCCGCAGCCGGCGGGACGCGCCGCCTGGGCTTGCTAGGGCCACAGGCAACCGAACCGAATGGCAGAACTGGGACCTGGCATGGGAGGCATCGCCGGCATGGACTGGCTGGCTCGGGACGAGATGCGTCATGCGACATGCGCCATGCGTAAGGTGGAGTGAGAGGGCGAGGATGAGGGGGAGGAGGGGGTCCACGGCCTGGGTGCGGCAGGCCGCGCGCACCGGCCCGATCGCGCACCCCTCTCACAAGATAATCTGCGCGGGGATCGGCGATTTGCCACGCGGGGCGGGGGGCAGGCGGGAAAGGAGGGCAGCCCTCACCCCCTTCGGTCGGGGCCGCACCGCACCCCCGCCGCTCCTCTCCCGCACGCGGGAGAGGGGGAGGACGGACCTCACCCCCTGGCCCCCTCTCCGACGCGGAGAGGGGGAACGCGGGCCAGGGGAGAGGAAGCAGGCCGGGCGCGCTCGGACGTGGGGACGCTGGCGCACGGCTTCGTCGATAGAAGCGCACCCGCCAGCGTGGAGTAGGCCAGGTAGGCGAACCTCGGGACGCTGGCGCGCGGCTTCGTCGAAAGAAGCGTACTGATCCTGCATTGCTCGCCCGGATTATTCACGAGTGGAGCCCTCACCGCCGCCCGCTGCGCGGGCCCCCGCTCTCCAAGAGCGAGAGGGGACACATCGCCGGCCATGAATCATCCGGACTAAGTGGGCGCTGGTGCGTTCGTGCGGGACAGGACGGCCGGGCATCGATGGACGTGTCAGCGTGAACATGCCAGCGGATATTTAGAGCGTTACAGCGGGTGGACCGGCTGCGCCACCCTCGCGTCCCCTGCGTGCTGGCTTCGTCGATGGAAGTGCGCTGATCCTGCATTGCTGGCGGCTACGGAGGGACTGAGAGCACCGGTCAGCCGGGGGCGCGGCTGTGGGCCGCGCAGGCCATAAGGCGGAGTCCAGCCGGGCTTCCTGTGTCAATCGCCAGGGTTGTCCCTGCGGCGCCGGCGCTGGGGAGAGGGGCACGGTGGGGTCTTCACCCACGGAGCGCTCACCTGAGGGCCCAGATGGGGGAGCTCCAGGCCCACTGGCCGTTGCGCTGGGCGACGCGGACGCGGTAGCAGTCCGCTGGCGCTGGGGGATCTACCGCGCCCGGCTCATCCAGGATGGTCTCGTCCAGGCGGCAGAGGCGCACGGGGAGCGCGCGGTGCAGCACGATGGCCTCGCTGCGCCAGCCGCGCAGGAAGTGGGAGCGCGAGCCTTCCAGCAGTTCCGCCAGGGTGTGCACGTAACGGCGGCCGTTAGCGTCCAGCACGAGCGAGGCGCGGGGCGGCAGCTCCACCTCGGCGATGAGCGCCTGGGTGCCGGCATGGCGGACGGTGGGGTTGGGCGTCGTCTCGGAGCGCCAGGCGCAGGACACGGCGTCGTGCTCCAGCAGGGCATGGGGTAGGCGCTCGTCTTCGGCTAGGTCGTCCTGCGGTGCGACGATGGCGGGGCCGGCAAAGCAGGTCTCCACGTTGAGCAGGCGGCCGTCCTGGACGGAGAGGCGGCACTGCCATGGGACGGGCCGTTCCTCGCCGCCCCAGCCCCATTCGATCCGGACCAGGGCGTGGAGCGGGGCGGTGCCGGTGGCGGCGTCGGCGGCGCGGGCAGGGTCGGGCCCGGACCAGCGGTGGAGCAGGCGCTCATTCTTGAGGAGCTCGACGTGATCGATGGCGCCACGGCCCTGCACGCCCAGCCGGATCTCACGCCTGCCGGCAGCAGGTATCTCCGCGCCCATCCAGGCGTCGTTGAGCCGGAAGTCCAGCCGGATCCGGTCGCCGGTGGCGGCGTAGACGCGCCGAGCGAGGAAGGCGTCCCACAGGGCCTCACGCGTCAAGGACGCGGCCGCGGCGGCCAGCCGGCCGTAGCCGTGGCTGCCCGGGTAGCCGGAGTGGTGGTCGGTGGAGGCGACCAGGCCGACACGGTGGCCGTGGCGCAGGCCCCAGGAGGCGGTACTGCGGCCGTCACGCGGCCCCATACGGTGCAGCATGGGGTAGGGGGCCTCGTCGCTCTCGGCGCAGCCGTGCAGGGAGTAGATCTCGACGAAGGGCGACATCTGGGGCGAGAAGGTCTGCCAGTTGATGCCGCGGTAGCCGGCGGCGTAGCCGATGTGGTGGGGGATGACCAGGGCCGGGGGCGCCTGGCCCCGCTCGTGCGCCGCCTGCAGGGCCGCCTTCAGATCCCAGATGCGGTGGCCCCCCAGCAGTGGGCCGTGGTCGCCGTTGTAGAGCACGTGGTGGTCGCCGTCGCGGCAGGAGTGCCATTCGTAGGAGAGAAAGGTGACGAAGCGCCCGGGCTGGCAGGCGGCGGCCATCTGACGCTGCACCTGGTGCCAGCCGGCACGGAGCCTGGCGAAGCCGGCCAGGTGGTATTCCCGCGTGCGGGCGTAGCGGGCCGGGTCGTGCGGGTCATCGGGCATGTCCGGCCAGAAGGCGTGGCCGGTGACGGCGCAGAAGTCAAGCTGCTGGCGGGCCACGGCCAGGGCCCGCTCGAGCGAGCCGTGCCCGTAGCTGATGGCGCAGTGGTTGTGCAGGTCGCCCCAGTACCAGTTCAGCTGGCGGCTGTGGTCCATAAGGTGCCCTCACCCTAGCCCTCTCCCTATGGGAGAGGGGATCTGCGCCCTCACCCTGGCCTTCGGCCCATGGGAGAGGGAATCTGGCGCCCTCACCCTGGCCTTCGGCCTATGGGAGAGGGGATCTGGCGCCCTCACCCTGGCCGTCTCCCCAGCTGCCGCGCATCCGGCGCGGCTTCCATTTGGACCAAGGGAGCCGGACGCGGCCGGCCGGGGGTGAGAAGGCGTTGGAGCGCGACGGCCGCCTCGCGGACGCGGAAGCCCCACGGGCCGGGGGCGCTCTTGTAGGCGATGCGGCCATCGGCGCCAGCGACGTAGATCCGCTCCGGCCAGGCGGCGAAGGCCTCTGACGCGGCGTCGTCCATGCCGTCGACCAGCGTTGGGATGGTGAGGCCCAGGGTGGTGTGCATCAGGCGGGCGCCGGCGCATCGCTCTTCGAACGTCGCCGGCTGGCGGAGGCAGAAGCCTTCCTGCTCGTTGGCGGGCATCTGCCAGCCATCGGTGGTGTGGGCCTCGGCGATGTAGACGACGACGCAGGCCACCCGATCGCGGCACCACTCGTAGAGCGCCATCATGTCGCCTACCTGGCGACGGAAGGGCGGTCAGGTGACGCTGCCGAAGAAGAGCACCAGGGGACGCTCGCGGGCGAGGGCATCGAGCCGCACCGTTCCGCCGTCGAGGCAGGCGAGCGCAAGGGCCGGCAGCGGATCGCCTCGCTGCAGGCGGTC
Source organism: Chloroflexota bacterium (assembly GCA_034437795.1). Lineage (GTDB taxonomy): Bacteria > Chloroflexota > UBA11872 > UBA12225 > UBA12225 > DAOTTI01. Next base: position 52,737 of record DAOTTI010000006.1, read on the forward strand.
GGGGCGCCGGTAGCGGCGCTCAATCTGGTCGGCGATGGCGGGGCGCGGGCGGGCGCCCGCGGCACCCTGGACGGCGCTCGGCGCGGGGCCGCTTGGTTCTGGTCCCTGGGACCCATGGCCGGGCGGGGCGCCGCGGGCGGAGGCAGGACCGGTGGTCGGGGGGATCGGCGCAGTGGCTGCGCGATGCGGCAGAGCTGCTGGGGGCCATCCCAGGGAGGCAGGACCGGTGGTCGGGGGGATCGGCGCAGTGGAGGTCATGGACAGCCCCCTTGTCAGTTTTTGAGGTGCTCTCGGCGACGCGCTGGGGAAGGTCTTGCTGTGGACGGGGGACGGCACACGCGGCATGTGGCTTGATCCGGCGTAAGGGGCCTGTCTACTGGCTGATGATCGGGGGTTCGCCGGTTCGCAGGTATTGCTCGGTCAGCCGGCGCAGCTCCGGCGCGACCTGGGCGGCCGTCTTCTCGCCCCGCCAGACTGGCGTCAGCAAGGGGCCGAGCACGGGGCCCCAGCCGGGGTAGCCGCCCCAGTAGGTGCCCATTCGGTCGCCGGCGACGCGGAAGTTGCTGTTCTGTAGCTCATCGACGAACACCTGGCGGTACTTGCCTTCGATCTTGCCGCCGGGGGCGTTCAGGAAGCGCTGGGTGAGCGACTTGCGCGTTGGCTGCATCTGCCCCGCGTCCGAGAGGATGGTCTGTCCGGTTTCCGACAGGCAGGCGAAGTACATCCAGGCCCAGCAGGTGTCCTTGTTCTGGGAGTGGCGGGTCATCACCAGCGGGGAGTAGTGGCCGCTGGAGGTCTGGACTTTCTTGTAGGGCGCGGGGGCGACGCCGACCCGCTTCACGTCGGTGGCGAAGCGCCCGATCTGCCAGGCGCCGTTGTGGTCCATGGCCAGGTTGTGGTTACGGAAGCCGATGGGCTGCGGGGGCTCGAACTGGGGCGCCTGCCAGACGAAGTGCTTGCTGCGCAGGTCGGCCAGGAACTGGATGGCCTCGATCGCCGGTGGCTGGTCGACGGGGACCTTGCCGTCGGCGGTGAGCAATTCGCCGCCGTTGCTGTGGACGTAGTGGGCCACGCCCCAGGTGGTGCTGGTATTGAACCCGTACTGCTTCACCCTGGTGGGGTCGAAGCCGCTCTCGGTGGGGCGGCGGCCGTTGACGTCGATGGTCAGGCGGCGGGCAATGGCCAGCAGCTCGTCCCAGGTCATGCGCTTCTTGGGATCGGGGTAGGGGACGCCGGCCGCATCGAAGAGGTCCATGTTGTAGTAGACGGCGTAGGCGCCACTGTCCCACGGCAGGCCGAAGCGCTTGCCCTGGTAGCGCATGGCGAACCAGGAGCCTTCGAAGAAGTCGGACTCTTTGAAGTCCTTCTGGCGTGCGAGGTAGGGCTCCAGGTTCTCGACCAGGCCGTCGCGGGCAAAGAGGACCGTGTTGCTGTCGTTGGCGAAAGCGGAATCAAGTGGGGCGCCACTGGCGACCATGGTCTTGAACTTTTCCAGCCAGGCGGCCTGCGCCTGGTGGTCGATCTCGATCTGGACGTGGGGGTGCTCGGCCTGGAAGGCCTTGACCTGCTCCTTGAACAGGTCGTGGATGTACGGGTCGGCGCGGCTCATGATGGTGAGCTTGCCCTGGGGCTTGGAGAGCGCGCTGGGGGCCGGGGCCGCGCTGGGGCCGCCGCGCTGGGCGCACGCCGCCAGGAGCGCGGGCGCCGCG
>DAOTTI010000007.1:0-4731 GCA_034437795.1 Chloroflexota bacterium
TCCAGCCGCGGCGGCCGGGGGACGCGCGGGTGCGCCTCCCCCCTCCCGCGCGCGCCTCGCACCCCCACAGCACGCCCCGGCCGTGCACCTCACCGATAGACTCCAGTTTATCCTTCCAGGCCTACCCCATTGACGCCTGGTTACGTGCGCGGATACGTGGTTCATATTTACGCCACGAGGGGACGGTGTTTCGTTTGCAACACCTGAGGCCTCAACGTCTTGGCTAGGCCACAACGTACCTGCTGGAGGAGTCCTCAGGCCTGGCGTGCAGGTACCGCCCCGTGGTAGCCACCGAGGCGTGGCCTAGGGTGGCCTGGACCAGGTGCACCGGTGCGCCACGATCCAGCGCGTGGGATGCGTGCGCGTGACGGAGCCAATGGGGGGAGACGGGGAGCGCGATCCCTGCGCGCTGCGCTGCCTGCCGGACGATCCTCCACGCCTGAGACGGCGAGAGGCGTCCTCCCTTGCGGGAGCGGAAGACGGGGTCATCGGGTCCGTCCCCCGGACGGCGGAGCGCCTGGAGTGCCGTCCAGGTGGTGGCGCTCACTACGACGGTGCGCTCCTTACCACCCTTCCCCCACACTGTGACCTGGCCACGGCCATCTTCACGGGGTTGAAGATCACGCCAGGACAACCCGACGGCCTCGGAGATCCGTAGCCCACCGCCATAGAGGAGCCGCAACAGCGCCTGATCCCTGGGGTGGGTAGCGAGTGCCAGCATCCGCTGCACCGCATCCTCCGGCAGGATCCGCTCCGCCAGGCGCTGGCGGACAGGCGGCAGCCGCAGCGCAGCACCCACGTTCACAGGCAGGAGGCCAGCACGGTGCGCCCAGGCCAGTAGCGACTTCACGGCGCTGAGGGCCCTGGCGCGGCTGGCCGGTGCGAGACCTTGGGACTCCAGGTGGTCGGCCCACGCCTGGAGGTCAGCAAGGGTGACCGCCGGTAATGGCTTCCCGCAGAACCCTAGGAACCGCTCCACGTCGGCCCTGTAGGCGCGCTGCGTATGGGGTGAACGGCCATGTAGCCACAGCGCCACCACCTGCTCCGTAGTTGCCTCCGTCCCCTGGACTGCCACCTGTTCTGCAGGAACCAGCGCCATTTTCCTCCCTCCCCAACGCAAGATAACGGCACTTACCTTGCACGTCAACCCGGGTGTTTTTGTTATCACCTGTTTCACCCCTGCTTCCCTCACCGTCACCCCCACCCCAACATGTAGTGGCCGGACGCGATGCGGGACACAAGATACGGGTTGACACAACCCGAACGCATGCTTCATACTGTTGCCAAACAGCGGAGGGAGGTGGCGCCCATGGCGGCTGTGAGGTTTTTGCCGATCTGGGACGAGAAGGGTGTGGACGATATGGCGCGGAGGTTCGGGTTGCGCACCCGGTTCACCGCGCGTAAGTACGCGTTCCTCCTCAACCGGCAGTACGGAGTCCGCCTGATCCGTATTGGCCGGCGTCTATACGTACCCGAGGCTGATCTTGAGAGGCTGGGGATGCAGAAGCACCCAGAGGGGGTGATCCGGAATGGAGAATCAGCGGTGCCTGGAGGCGCGCCTGGGGGTTGAGCGGAGCCAGCAAAGGCAGAGGGCCGCCGGGTAGGCGGCCCCAGACAACACGCCCCGTGTTGGCGGCACGGGGCCAGGAGGTGATTGTGTTGCCCCCTACTGCTAGTCTACCACGACGCGAAACCCACGAACTTTTGTTTGCAGCCCTCGGCTGCTGGCATCGCGGCCTGGCAATCCTCCCTATCCGCCCGGGCACGAAGGAGCCGCACTTCGATGCACTGCAGGCCGTCTATGGCACCACCGAGACGGCCCCCCTAGCCCGCCGGCGGGCCTCGCTTGCCGAGGTCAAAGCCTGGTTCGAGGCCGACTCCCATTGCGGTCTGGCCGTGCTCGCCGGCGAGGCCTCAGGCGGGATCGGCTTCGTGGACATCGCTGCGCTCGACGAGGCCTTCGAGCTGGTGACCCGCCTGCACCGGCTCGGCGGTCCCGTGGTGGCCACCCCAAGGCCTGGGATCCGGTTCTGGTTCCGCCAACGCGAGCCAATCCCTGCCCGGAAGATCACGCTGCCCGACGGCACACCCGCCGGCGAGGTGTTGACGGGCTACGCCACGGACGGCCGCACCGTCATGCAGTACGCCCTGGTACCGCCGTCGCTGCACCCCAGAGGTGTTCCCTACCGCTGGCTGCCCGGCCGCGACCTCAACGCCCCGCTGCCGGAGTTCACCCGCGCCGAGCTGGAGGCTCTGCTGCGCGACGCGCTGGGTTGGAGGCAGGGGCAAGTACAGGAGCCTGTGTCAACCCCCGCAAGAGAGGGACAAGTACAGGAGCCTAAGCCAGCCCTAGCGGGCGAGGAGCAAGTACATGATATCCCGTACTTGCTCCTGCCCCAGGCGACCGGCTCTGAAAGCTCTCTGGCTACTGCCCTGCTGCGGGATCCGGGCTTCAACAGGGCTGCGCTTCGCTTGCTGGGTTTGGACGTGCGGCCGATCGGGAAGGGCTTCAGGTGCATCTTGCACGAGGAGCGGAAGCCTTCGGCATCGCTGTTCTGCACCGACGAGGGCCTGGTGCTTTACCGCGACTGGCATGAGAGAGACGGCGCGGCCTGGTTTGTCTTGCCCGAGGTCTACGCCGCGGTGGTTGCCGGAGAGGTCCGCAAGCTGCGCGGGCCCGAGCTGGCGGTGTGGACGCTCCGCCTTGCCGTGGACGCCGGCGTCCTGGCGCCCGCGCGGGTTGACGCCCCGGATCCGCCCGGGGATCTGAGCCCAGTGGCGCGGCAGGTGTACGAGGGCTTCTTGCGCTTGCTGGGGTGCAAGTGGCTGCATGATCCGGGCGCGCCCACGGTCTTCTCCTGGCGGTTCGCGGCCAGTTGGTGCGGTGTCGGGCGCGGCGGAGCAGCCCAGCGCAAGGCGGGCGAGGCCATGCGCGAGCTGCTCCAGCGCGGCCTGATCCGGAAGGTTGGGGAGCACCGACCGGCTTCGGGTGGCCGCGCGCAGGCTCTGTTCCTGCCCGGGCTGGCGGTGGTGCGCGGGTCCGTGGAGCGCCGGCGGTTTGAGGCCTCCAAACCAGCCGCGCGGCCCCGCCGCACCCCCCGCTGGGCCCCGCAGGAGCCCTGCCCGGCGTGCGGCGGCTCGCTGTGGTGGACAACCGAAGCCGACGCTCGGAGGCCGCGCTGGGCGTGCGCGCGCTGCCTAGAACCGCCGGATCCGGGCCGGGTGCTGTGGTGGTCGGCCGACGGCCAAATTTTGGCCTCTAGGCCGCCTTTTGGGGGGTCCCGAATACCCTGGCCTTTGGGCCCGGAAAACGGGGCTTGTAGGCCAAACAGAGGCCGTAGCGGGGCATTTCTGCCCGCACCCGTGGCTGACGACGCCTGCGCCCCCCGTCCCCGGGCCAGGAGGAGGGGGCCGGTCACCACGCCACCCAGGTGCCCGAAGGTGCCTGTCCCCCCTGCGGCTCCGGAGCTGGTGCTGGAGGAGGCAGGTGGGTGAGGGATGGGGGTGAAACGGGGGTAGCGCAGTACCGCGAAGGTGGCGGGGCAGGTAGGAGTCGTGCCACCATCACCGGCCTGGACGGCAAGCGGTATCCGGCCACCAAGCCCCCAGCCACTAACGCAGCGGGCCCACCGCAAGGCCGGGGCCATCGAGCGGCTCCGGCTGGACTGACGTAGCCACAAGTTTGGACAACCTGAGGGCAGGGCGGTGAGGCCCAGAAGCCGAACCGGCAGGCTCACAAGGGAGGTGACGCCGATGGAATGCCAGGAGCTTGACTTCCTGCGCACCCGTATCGAGAGGTTGGAGCGGCGGATGCGCATGGTCGTGGCGGGGTGGGTGTTGAGCGTGGCCGTCGTGCTCCTGGGGGTGGCGGTGCAGGAGGCCGTCTCCCAGCCCGAGACCTTGCGAGCGCGACGCATCGAGGTGGTGGACGCCGCAGGGCGAACGCGCATCGGCCTCGGCACTCTCCCGGACGGGTCGGCAGCGCTCTCTCTTGCGGACGCCGCAGGGCGGGTGCGCATCGGCCTCGGCACTTTCCCGGACGGTCGCCCGAGGCTCTCTCTTATGGACGCGGCAGGGCGGGAGCGCATCGGCCTCGGCACTCTCCCGGACGGGTCGCCGGGGCTCTCTCTTGCGGACGCGGCAGAGCGAACGCGCATCTTCCTTGTCACTCTCCCGGACGGGTCGCCGGTGCTCTCTCTTTGGGACGCGGCAGGGCGGGTGCTGTTTCGGGCTCCGTGAGCGGGCCGTGGTGCCTCCCAGGCGCCCCAGGGTGTGGGAGGACCTCCACCGGCTCAACAGGGAGCAGGAGGAGCTAGTCCGGGCCCTGCTGGAGGAGGCCCGGGAGCTGGTCCGCACCCTGGAGAGAGAAGCCGGGGTTCGGCTAGCGACTAGCCAGGCCCACTAGTCCCGCCGCCACTCCTTCCAACCATAGCGGACGCAAACCCTTTGAACCCGCTCCCTCCACTCCTCCTCTTCGAGCCACTTCTTCAGATCGGCCAGGGTCTCCAGTTGGCGAGACTGGCGCTGTATCGCCGCGCGCGGAGCGGGACTGGCGGACTGATATTGAAGGCAACCCCAAACCTGAACGGCACCGGTCCAACGGTCGACTCTGATGCGTCCGGCTAGAAGGCGGCTCGGTGCTGTAGAAAGGTACTGGTATCTGGTTACGATACCCGCATATGCGAGGGCGACAGCAAGTAAACCCACAAGAGCCCACTGGACTCTTCGGTC
>DAOTTI010000008.1:0-2814 GCA_034437795.1 Chloroflexota bacterium
GCCGCTCGACGCCTCTTTTTATTTCACCCTCAGCCGCCCGCTGGCCAAGCGCCTCTACCGCTACCTGGACAAGGTCCGCCACGGCCGCGGCAGCTTCGAGATCGGCCTGCGCGCGCTGGCCGACGTCCTGGGTCTGGAGTACCGCTATCCGTCCGACATCAAGGATGGCCTGGCGGAGGCCCACGCCGAGCTCCAGGTGGCGGGGTACCTCGCGTCGGCCGGCTACGCCCCTCTGGCCGGCGGGCCGGGTGCGGGCGAGAAGGTGACCTATCAGTTCGATCCGGCCTTCGACCGCCGGCCACGGCGCCGAGCGGGGGCCGGCGGTCGGGTGACGGCGGCTGACGCGGGGAAGGACGCCGCCGCGCTGGCGCCGGAGCGGCCGGCCGCTGCCAGATCGCCTCTCCAGGTGGAGCTGGAATCGTTCGGCGTGACGCCAGCGCGGGCTGCCGCCCTGGTAGAGGGGCATGCGGCGGCGCATGTGGCCGCCTGCATCGAGTACGTCCGCTCCCTCTTGCGCCGCGCCGCGCCGCAGGCGATCAAGAATCCGGCCGGCCTGCTGGCTCGAGCGATCGAGCAGGGCTACGTGCTGGCCGGGCCGCCCGCGCCCCAGCGCGGCACGGACCGGTCCGCCCCCGTGCCAGCCGACGGGAGGCTGAATGGGCCGGCCGCTCAGGTGGCCCTAGGCCACGGCCCTCCGCCCGCTCCAGGCGGCGGAACCGGCAGCGCCGCGACGGCCCCGGCGGTGGCGACGCCGCTCCGCGAACGTGGTGGCCCGCCGCAGGCCCTGGCGACGCTGCTGCAGGAGGGTGCGCTGCCGGCCGGACGGCCTGTTAGAGCCGGCGAGCACGCGGCCGCGACCGCCGCCGGAGGCGGGGGCCAGCCGCCGGCCGCTGCGCCTGCCTCGGGGGAGAGGGCAGCGCCGCCGGCTGCATCTGGCGCCGCGCCGGCTTCGTTGGAGACGGCGGCGCCACCTGCCGTTGCCGCCGAGGATGGCGGCGGCCTGTGGCCCCAGCTTGCTCGCGCCCTCCAGCAGCGCCTGAGCGCCGCCACGTACGCTGCCTGGGTCGCGCCAGCGCAGGCGGCGCCTGGCGACGGCAGCGCGGCGGCCGGCGGGGAACGTCGGCTCACAGTGATCCTGCCCACCGCCTTTGCGCTCGACCGCTGGCGCCGCCCGCCCATTGCGCCGGCGCTCGAAGAGGCGGCCGCCGCCCTGGGCATGGCGATCACGCTGGAAGTGCGTAGCGACCCGCCGCGGGGGCGCGAACAGGCATAATCAGGCCCTGCAATGGAAGTACAGCTTGGCTGCATGAACCGCCCGTGGACCCAGTTCACCTTTGACGAGGCGCTGGCCGGCATTCGGGCCGCCGGGTTCAGATACTTCGGCTTCCTCGCGCAGCAACGGAAGATGCTTGTCGCAGCAGACACGCCGGCGGACGAGGCCAAGGCCGCCGCCGAGAAGGTACGCAGCTACGGCCTGGAGCCAAGGTTCGTCCCCAGCTCCACACCGATGGACGTCCCCGAAGAGCAAGCCGTGGAGCGCGTGAAGCGCCTCATCGACAAGGCGCGGCTGATCGGCGTGCCGGTCCTGCTGGAGATGGGGGCCCGCGCCGAGCACGCGGACCGGTACTTCGCCGTGATGCGTAAGGCGGCCCCATACGCCGCGGAGCATGGGATCACCATCGCCTTGAAGCCACACGGCGGCCTCTCTACCACCGCCGATGACACCCTCCGCGCCGTCCAGGCGGTCGATCACCCCGCCTATCGCATCTGCTTCGACCCCGGCAACCTCCTCTACTATGCTGGTGAGGATCCAGTCGCCGCCCTGCCCAGGCTCGCTCCCTACGTCGTGGCGATGTGCATCAAGGACGAGACCGGCGGCAACAGCCCGCAACGCACGGTGAACGTCACCCCCGGCGATGGCGACGTCGACTTTCCCGCCGTCTTCCGCATCCTCAAGGAGCACGGCTTCGAAGGCAAGCCGGCGATTGTGGAGACCCTTAGCGGCTCGACGCTGGACGAGGTGAACCGCCAGGCGCGGCGCGCCTACCAGTACCTCACCCAGGTACTGGCGAGCATCTAGACGAAGTTCAAAGTTCAAGGTGCAAGGTTCGTAACTCCTGGGCCTGTCGCTTTTGGCGGCGATCCTGGAGCCACCAGTGCCGTCCAGGCAGGCGGAGGGGTGCCGCCGGTTCATCCGGACGCGCCCTGGTGCGTTCCCTCTCCCTGTGGTCGTCCTGCCTGCGGTGGGCAGCCTGGACAAGGGGCGGGCTCCCTCTTCTCTACTCGCTACACACTACTCGCTACTCTCCGCTGGGCGAGCCCCGTCTCCCTTTGGGAGAGGGTTAGGGTGAGGGCACTGCTAGCCGGGAAGACTGGATGCCCCTGAGGCGGAGCGGTTGCGTGCAACGTGCAGGGTGCGGTGCTACCCTGGAGGGAGCAAGCAGCGTGACGAAGGCACAGACCGATGGGCGCAGAACCGCAAGGGCGCCTCTCCCAGATGAGCCGCCGGATCCTGGCCCTGGCCAGGCGAGGCATTGATCCAGACCTGATCCGGCGCCAGGCGGTTGCGCTTTCAGAACCGAGGCCGGCCAGCACGTCACCGGCCACGGCCCATGCGCGTGCTGGCGCGGCGCGCGAGCCACGCGAGGGAGCGTCATGAGCGACCGGTTCGACAAATTCACGGAGCGGGCCAAGAAGGTGCTCGTTCTGGCGCAGGAGGAAGCGCAACGCTTCAACCACAACTACATCGGCACGGAGCATCTCCTGCTGGGGCTGGTCCGCGAGGGCGAGGGGATCGCCGCCAAGGTGCTGAGC
>DAOTTI010000009.1:0-7490 GCA_034437795.1 Chloroflexota bacterium
ACGGGGCCTGAGGTGCGGGAGGTCCGAGCCCCGCTGGTGGCGCCCGCTGAGCCGGCCGGGGTGGCCGCGGGGCGTGAGTCCGCCGACCGGCCTCCGGCCGTTCCGCTCCAGGTGCTGCCACGTCCGAGCCGGCCCGAGGGGTCGGCAGGGCGGCCGGACGCCGCCGGCGCGGCCCGGACTGGCCCCGCGGCACCGTCTGCCCGCGGCGAGGGGGCGCCCAGGGCCGGCCGCGAGGGAGCCGTTGGCGCCAGCGCCGCCCACGGCATCGACTTTCAGACGCTGTGCGCCCGCTGGCCGGCCGTGCTGGACGACCTCCGGCGCTCGAACCACAAGTCGCTGGAGGCCCTGCTGCGGGACGCCAGGCCGGTGGGCGTCGAGGCGGGCAATGTGGTGGTGCTGTCGTTCCGCTACTCGTTCCACTCCGGGAAGGTGCAGGAAGTCTCCAACCAGATTGCGGTGGAAAAGGCCCTGGGTCGTGTGCTCGGGGCGCCGTGCAAGGTACGCTGTATCGTGGAAGAGAGCGCGGAGGCGAAGCTGGACCGGGCGCGCGGCGCGCCGGTGCAGAATGACCCGGTGGTGACCAAGGCCCTGCGCATCTTTCGTGCGCACATCATGAGCCCGAGCGAGATTGCGGCCGTCGAGTCAATGCAGGAGATGCCGGTCTCGGCCGTGCTCGACGGGCTCGAAGGGAAGGAATAGACCTCATGGGAATGGCGATGTTCCAGCAACTCCAGGCCAAGATGCTCAAGATGCAGGAGGAGCTGGGGAAGGAGACGGTAGAGGCCACCGCCGGCGGGGGCGCCGTGACGGTCACCATGACGGGCCAGCTGAAGCTGAAGTCCGTCAAGATCGATCCGGAGGTGGTGGACCCGGACGACGTGGAGATGCTGCAGGACCTGATTACGGCCGCGGTCAACGACGCTATCGCCAAGAGCCAGGAGCTCCAGGCCAAGCGCTTAAGCGCGCTGACCGGCGGCCTGAAGATCCCTGGCCTGACCTGAGCACGCTATACTGTAGAACGCATGTCCCAGTATCTGGCAGAGCCGATCGCTCGCCTGATCGAGGAGTTTGGCAAGCTCCCTGGCGTGGGGCCGAAGACGGCGCAGCGCCTCACCTTTTACGTGCTGCGCCAGCCGGCGGAGGAGGCGCTGGCCCTGGCCGAGGCCATTGCCGACGTCAAGGACAAGATCATCCTGTGCAGCCAGTGCTTCAATCTGAGCGCGACCGATCCGTGCCACTTCTGCGCCGATCCCAACCGTGACCGGCGCCGCATCTGCGTCGTGGAGGAGCCGCTGGACATCCTGGCCCTGGAGCGGACGGGCGCCTACCGCGGCCTGTACCACGTCCTGCACGGCTCGTTCTCGCCGATGGAGGGCATCCTGGAAGACGACCTGAAGATCCGTGAGCTGGTGCAGCGGGTGCAGTCGCAGGAGGTGGAGGAGGTGATCCTGGCCACCAACGCCACGGTGGAGGGGGAGGCGACCGCCAACCTGGTGCGGATGCGCCTGCGCCCGACGGGCGTGCGTGTCACGCGCCTGGCGCAGGGGCTGCCCATCGGCTCGGACCTGGAGTACGCCGATGACTACACGCTCAGCCGGGCGCTGGAAGGGCGGCGGGAGTATGGGTGAGGAGGTGGGCATCAGGTGGTGGTTGGATTGCCATGGGGGGTGCGGGCTGAGCTTTTAAGTAAGGAGCTGGGGCGGACCTCACCTTCTTCGGCCGGGGCCGCGCCGGGAGGGAGGAGGGCAGCCCCCACCCCACCGTGCGGCTTGGCCCTCGCTCCCCCTCTCCCGCGGGCGGGTGAGGGGGAGCGAGGGCCACGACCTGGCGCCAGCTGGACCTGTCGTGCTCATCCGTCGCCACCTGATCACCACCTGATCACAGCGAGCGGATCACCACCTGATCACAGGCGCGTGGCGCCGGATCACCACTTGATCACCACCCGATCGCGGCGAGCCCGCCGGAGGCGGGCGAGTGCAGCCCCACTGATCACCACACCATCGCTGCAAGGTGGTATACTTACCTTGCCAAGGGCCTTTAGCTCAGTTGGTTAGAGCGCAGTCCTGATAAGACTGAGGTCTCTGGTTCGAATCCAGAAAGGCCCACCGCGATACGCAGGCGCGATAGGTGAAGGTCAGCCGCGGTAGTCGACCGCGGCTTTATTGTTTCCTGGCCTGGTAGAATCCGTTCTGGCTTGGATCCTTACACTACCGGTGCAGTGGCCACGCTCCCGGTGATCGTCCGCTCTCGCGCGGCTGGCCCACCCGCGGGACGCCGGGGGAGGCCTGCTCAGAGCGGGTCGGGGGGCGGGGCGCCGTTGGTGAAGGGTGGCGGCCGGTCCGGCGGGCACGGCTCGGCCGTGTACCGTTCTTGCGCCTATGTTTTGGCGCACTGTGGGCGCACTGTGGGGATGTAGCTCAGCTGGGAGAGCACCTGCTTTGCAAGCAGGGGGTCAGGGGTTCGAGTCCCCTCATCTCCACCATCTCCCCCGTCTGATCCCACAGTGGGACACAGCGGCCCGCGGCTGATTGGCACGGCGCGTGGTGAGTTGGTCCCCAGCTTGGGGGTTCCGTGCCTGCTGCTCGCGCGGTCAGCCGACTATGCCCCGAGCCAAAGTCTTTCGTAGACGCGCCGGAACCGGCGTCCGCGAGGGACTTCCCAGCAGGTGCATAGGTCGGTCGACCCGGCCTACTGGCTGAGAATGAGCCAGGCGAGATGTTCGGGCCAGCCGCGGTGATGGGTTCGCCGACCCCCGCCTACAATTCGGGGGCCGTGCCCGTGGTACCGTTCAGGCACGCCAAGTACCTGGCGGTGTCGGGTGCCCCTGATGGCACGCCCCGTGCCTACCCTGCCAGAAGGAGCCAGTGATGGCCACGACATCCTGAGGTACCGCTGTACGACATTCGGCGCGGACGGTTCTCGGTTATCGTCTCGGCCCGAACTGGCGCCATCGAGCAGGCGCCGACCGCCGCGGGTGAGGAAGCCATCTGCCAGTTCCTGAATGAGGCGCTGCGGTGAACGTGACCGGTCCGTGGCCGCCTGAGTTCGCCGGCCTGCCGCGCCCGTTCGTGCGCCATAACGAGGATGACCCCGCCTGGCTCCACGCCCTGCCGGCCCTGCTGGAGCAGTTGGCCGTACGATGGTCGCTCGCCCTGGATCCGCCTTTTCCCGACATCGCCTTCAACTACGTCGCTCCGGCGACGCGCGCCGGCGGCGCACGATGCGTGCTCAAGGTGAGCCGCCACGTTGAGGAGACGCGCAACGAGATCGCGGCGCTGCGCCTCTGGAACGGCGACGGCGCGGCCCGCCTGCTGGAGGCCGATGAGGCGCTGGGCGCGCTGCTCATCGAGCGGCTCGAGCCGGGTACGATGCTGGCCGATGCCGGCGCCGACGACGATGCCATGGCGGTGATTACCGCCGGCGTCTTGCGCCGGTTGTGGCGCCCAGCCCCCGCCGGCTCGGGGTTGCGCTCACTCGAAAGCTGGTGCGCCGCCTACGATCGCAATCGTGAGGCGCTCTCCCGCGGCGCCGACGGCTTCCCCGCGGCGCTCTTTCGGCGCGCCGACGCGATGCGCCGCGACCTGCTGGCGTCCAGCGGTGTGCCGGTGGCGCTCCATGGGGACATGCACCACTTCAACGTCGTCGCCGCGTGGCGCGCCAGCGCCATCGGCTGGCTGGCGATCGATCCCAAGGGGCTGGCCGGCGACCCGTGCTTCGACGTGTGCCAGTTTCTGCGGAACCCGCACTACGTGCCGCCCCCAATCAACCGACGCCGGCTGGACATCTTCTGCGCCGAGCTGGATCTGGATCGGGGGCGCGCCAGAGAGTGGTGTTTCGTCCACGCCATGCTCAATGCCTGCTGGGACGTTGAAGAGGGCCATCCGTGGGGGCCCGCCGTAGCCTACGCGGAGGAGACCCTGAGCTTCTGATTGCGTTTACGTGCGTCCCCAGGGTCGGGGGGTACGAGCAAACCATGCGGATCAGCGGCCATAGTGGACGGGGAGAGGGGACAGACCTCACCCCCTGGCCCCTTCTCCGACGCGGAAAGGGGGAACGCCGGCCACGGCCTGACACCGTTCGAAACGTTTGCGTGCGTCCCTGGGGGCTAGGGCGAATGGGCCGCGGGTAGCGAATTGTGGTAGGCTTACGGAGCAGGCACAAGCGCCCGCGCCAGCGCGGCGCTCAGGACTGCCGGCTTGGGTCAGGCCGAGATGTGGCCCAATACGGCCGTCAGCACGCAGTCGCCGGTCCTTGGTCCGGTAGCGAGCAGCGCTGTCGGATCACCACTTAAGGAAAGGCGACACAATGGCATCTGGTTCTATCGTGCGGCTCATCCGCGATCGCGGGTTCGGCTTCATCAAGACGGAGAACGGGCAGGAGCTCTTCTTCCACGCGACGGGCGTCACCGGCGGCACCCCCTTCGATAACCTGAATGAGGGGCAGCAGGTCACGTTCGATCGGGAGCGCGACACCCGCGGGCGCGGCGAGCGCGCTGTCAACGTCCGCGTGGCCTAACACGCTCTCGCGGAGCGTCCCACGCGGGACGCGCGGTTCGTCGTTGAAGGCCGGGCGTGAACGTCCGGCCTTCATGATTCCCTGGCGGGCTGAAGCGGAGCGCCGGTATGCTGGCGGGCCGCCGTGAAGCTCGCCGCCCCGGGTGGGCAGAATTCACGTTGTGGGGACGTTGGCGCTCGCGCTGCTGGTCGCGCTGGCTTTGCTGGCCTACTCAGTGCACCTGGGGGCCTGGCGCGCCGCCGATCTTTCAGTGCTCCAGTTCATCGCCCTCGCTACCCCGTGCCAGGCGCGCCAGGCCGGCTGGGCTGTGAGCCCGCTGCTCTCGGCCGAGGCCAGCGTCGTGCTGGCCTCGCTCGTCACCGCCGGCTACTGGTGGCGCACGCGTCGCTGGGCGGCAGCCTGGCTGCTGGCCGGCCTGGTGGCCACGGCTCCCGTTGAGCTTGCGGCCAAGCACCTGGCAGAGCAGCCGGTGCCGCGGCGGGTGGCGGAAGTCAGTCGGCTCGAACGGCCGGAGTGCGGCCGCGAGCAGTATCCCCTGACCATCGTCTCCACTCCGTTCTCCTTCCCCAGCGGCTCGACGGCGCGCCTCTCGTACTTCACTACCCTCGGACTATACGCCGCCCGCGCGGCCGGACGCTGGGCGCCCGCGGCGCAGGGGGCGCTCCTGCTGGGGGCGGTGCTGGTCGCCGGCACGCGCCTGCCTATCCTCTGGCACTGGCCGACGGACCTGGCCGGCGGCGCCCTCCTGGGGGCAGCCACCGCCTGCGGCGCGCTGTGGGCCCTCCAGCGCCGGCGCGGCGCGTGAACCGGCACGCTTGCTGGGGTGGCCATCGGCGCCGCTTGGCCGGGTTCTTCGCCAGCGGAGCCCCCACCCTCTTCCAGCCGGAGCCCTCACCCTCTTCCAGCCGGAGCCCTCGCCCTCTCCCAGACGGCGAGGGAATTTCGGGCGCAGCCCTGAGCCGCGCCCTCTCCCCGACAGAGAAGGGACACGTCCGGAATGGGTGGTGGCCTACTCGGCCGGCGGGGGCATTTGGGGCGTGTGGGGAGATTGCGTCCCAGGGAGCGGCTTTCTATACTAGCGCTGAATTCTCCCGCGCCGCTGGATCGGACACCCCTCGACAACGTGACACGCGTTGCCCATGAGCTACGAAATCCGGCGGCCGAGCCAGCGCTGAGCGGCGGCGCGGGACAACAGGGGCTTGCACCAGCATGCGACCGCGCCTCCGGCCGGTGGCCTGGGTGTCTGCTGGGTCCGGCCCTGATGCGATATAACCGGGGTCTAGATGGACGAGCAGCAGCGGCCCGCGGAATCGGCGGGGTTCCGCGGAAGCCGCGGCTCAAGCAATCCGGGCGGCGCGGATGGTGCCCCCGGTTCCGCCAATACACGCAATACGAGCGGCACGGGCGCTGCCGGCAACCAGGAAGAGCGGCTAAGCATGCGTGAGTTGCTGGAAGCTGAGGCCGGGGCGGTCCGTGAGGTGCGCCGCGGTGCCGTTGTGGAAGGCGTGGTGGTCCGTGTCGCCCCCGACGAGGTGCTGGTGGACATCGGCCTGAAGTCCGAAGGCGTCATCCCCGGGCGGGAGCTGGCCGACATCGAGCAGGACCTGGGCCGCCCCCCGCGCGTTGGCGACCGGCTGCTCGTCTTCGTCCAACAGCCGGAGACGCCGGAAGGGCACGCCGTGCTGTCGTACCGGCGCGCCGCCCCCGAGCGCTTCTGGCGCCGCGCCCAGGAGCTGCTCCAGACCGGCGAGCTCATCGAGGGCAAGGTAGTGGAGGTCAATCGCGGGGGCGTCGTCGTCGACGTGGGGATGCGCGCCTTTGTCCCCATCTCGCAGCTGGTGAGCGTGCAGCGGACCGGCGAGGGCGAGGAGGAGCAGGAGCAGGTCATGGAGCAGCTCCGCGCCCTCATCGGGAAGTCGCTGACCCTCAAGGTGATTGAGGCCGACCGCCGGCGCAACCGGCTGATCCTCTCTGAGCGCCAGGCCACCCGTGAGCTGCGCTCGCTCCGGCGCGATGAGCTGCTGCAGGAGCTCCAGCCGGGCCAGATCCGGCGGGGCCGCGTCAGCAACGTGGCCAGCTTCGGGGCCTTCGTCGACCTGGGCGGGGCCGACGGGCTGGTGCACATCTCGGAACTGTCCTGGACGCGGGTCAAGCACCCCAGCGAGGTGGTCAAGCCCGGCCAGGAGGTGGACGTGTACGTCATCTCCGTCGACCGAGAGACGAAGAAGATCGCGCTCAGCCTGCGCCGCGCGCAGGAGGACCCCTGGCTGCGGGTGGAGGAGCGGCACCCGCTGGGCTCCATCGTCATGGGGGAGGTGAGCAAGCAGGCCCAGTTTGGCGTGTTTGTCCGGCTGGACGACGGCATCGAGGGCCTGGTGCACAACACCGAGATCGCGCCCCAGGACCGGCGCCTGCTCCAGGAGGGCCGGCGCCTGCCCTTCCGCGTGATCTCCATCGATCGGGACCGCCGGCGCCTGCGTCTCTCGCCCGCGCCGGAGGCGAGCGTTGACGAGACGCCGACGGAGCCGCCGCCGGCCTCGGCCGGCGATGGGCTGCCGGACGATGGCGGCGCCCTGCCCGGCAGGCAGGGCACCGGGCCGCCGGGCTCGGAGCTGGCCGCGCCAGCGCGACCGCCCGCGCCAGCGCCGGGCCTGCAGTGAGCCGGTGAGCGGCTAAGGCATAAGTACCACCGCCCGCACCCGTCGCCTTCCCTGGGGTGGGGGGTGCTTTCAGATTAGGGCCGGCCGGTCCTCAGAAGGGCCGATGCTATACTTTGGCACGGGGGATGCCTCTCCCCGTGCAGCGAGGAGTCACGCATGAGCGACCGGTTCGACAAATTCACGGAGCGGGCCAAGAAGGTGCTCGTTCTGGCGCAGGAGGAAGCGCAGCGCTTCAACCACAACTACATCGGCACGGAGCATCTCCTGCTGGGGCTGGTCCGCGAGGGCGAGGGGATCGCCGCCAAGGTGCTGAGC
>DAOTTI010000010.1:0-22015 GCA_034437795.1 Chloroflexota bacterium
GCCGAGAGCTACACCACCAGCATCCTGGACGCGGCCGTGGAGAAGGCCTGGTTCAACGGCATCCTGGTCGTGGTGGCCGCCGGCAACCTCGGCCCGGACACCATGCTCTACCCTCCGGCCAATGATCCCTTCGTCATCACCGTCGGCGCCTCCGACCCGATGGGGACGGCCAGCCGCAGCGATGACACGATGGCCCCCTGGTCCAGCTATGGCGTGACCCAGGACGGCCACGCCAAGCCGGACGTGGTCGCCCCCGGCCGGTACATCACCTCTACCCTGGCGGGAAGCGGCTCCGTGCTGGCCCAGCAGTTCCCCGACCGGATCGTAGACGGCACCTATCTCTGGCTCTCAGGCACGTCCATGGCGGCGGCCGTCGTCTCGGGCCTGAGCGCGCTGGCCTTCGAGCAGCATCCGGAGTGGACCAACGACCAGGTCAAATGGCTGCTGCTGAACACCTCCACCAGGCTGGGCGCGACCAGGTCTCACCCGGCCGGCTACCCCGGCCAGGGCGCAGGCGAGGTCGATGCCAAGGCGGTGGTGCTCTACAACGCCACGCCGAAATACGCCAACCAGGGAGTGGCGATCAGCGCGCAACTGGTCGGCCCCAATGGCGCTACCACCTACAGCAACACCTCGTCCTCCACCTGGTCAAGCTCCACCTGGTCCTCATCCACGTGGTCCTCGTCCACGTGGTCCTCGTCCACGTGGTCAAGCTCCACCTGGTCGTCGTCGACCTGGTCGAGCGCACCGGTGCAGTGAGCCATGGGCCGGAGCCGGTCGCTTTCGTCCCTGGTGGGAAGGCCGGGCGCAGCGGGTCCCAACGGCGCGGCCCGCTGCGCCTCGCGCGCGGCCGGCCCCGGCGGTGCGAGTAACGTGTCCTGGGGACGGAACGTTTGCTGAACAGGAAGGAATGACGTGCGGGATCTGCCACCGGCGGCGCGCGCCTATCTCATCGCCACCTATCTACTTGGGCTGGCTGGGCTCGGCTGGCTCGTGCTCAGCTATCACGGCGCGATCGAGCCGGGCGACTGGCTGCTGACCGGCGCGCTGGCGGCGCTAGCGGCCGGCACCCAGCTCTTCGTCGTCCGGCGCGCCCGCGCCTATCACTCGGACCACCTGACGCCGGCCCCACTGTTCGCGGCCCTGCTGCTCCTGCCCGGGCCCCTGCTGGCGCTGGTGATCTGCTTCTCGCTAGTCCCCGAGTGGATCGTCTACCGCCGCAAGTGGTTTATCCAGTGCTTCAACATCGCGGCCTACCTGGTGGCGGCTGCCCTCGCCAAGTGGGAGCTCGGGCTCCTCGCTCATCAGTTCAAGCTGGATCGCGCCAGCTTCCCGTTGCCCGCGACGGCCATCGCCCTCGCCATCCTCGTCTTCCTGGGCAGCCAGACCCTGCTCCTGGCCTGGGCCCTCAAGCTGGCGCGGGGCCATTCCATCGCTGAGACGGGGCTCTTCGAACCCCGCAAGCTGCTGGTGGAGGTGGCCCTGTGCTGTCTGGGCTGGGCCTTCGCCACCGCCTGGGTCGCCGACCCGCTGTACGGCCTAGCGGCGGCCGTGCCCCTGGTGCTCGTCTTCCAGGCGCTCCACGTCCCCAACCTGAAAGAAGAGGCGGCCACCGATCCTAAGACGGGGCTCGCCAACATGCGCCACTTCAACGCCGTTCTGGCGCGTGACCTGGAGCGCGCCGAGCGCAGCGGGCAGCCGCTCAGCCTGCTGATGTGCGACCTC
Organism: Chloroflexota bacterium; assembly: GCA_034437795.1. Lineage (GTDB taxonomy): Bacteria > Chloroflexota > UBA11872 > UBA12225 > UBA12225 > DAOTTI01. Next base: position 1,726 of record DAOTTI010000010.1, read on the forward strand.
GATTACCTACGGAACATCAACAACACCTATGGCCACCAGGCCGGCGACGTGGTCCTGAAGGGCGTCGCCGACATCATGCGCCGTACCATCCGCGCCTGCGACGTCGCCGCTCGCTTCGGAGGCGAGGAGTTCGTGCTCCTGCTGGCGGACACGGGCGGCGCTGGCGCCCACCTCGTGGCGGAGCGTCTGCGCCGCGAGATCGAGCACGCCCGCTTTGAGATCGGCCCCGGCAAGCTCATCGGCGCGACCATCAGCATTGGCGTGGCCTCCTTCCCCGGCGACGGCCGGACCGCCGACACCCTGCTCCGCGAGGCGGACCTGGCCGTCTACCAGGCCAAGCGGGATGGGCGAAACCGCGTGGTAGTGGCCGGGCGCGAGAGCCGCGAGCTGGCCGCTGAGTGGGCGCGCGAGCACCTCATGCCGGCGCCGCAGACGGCCTCGGCCGGCGTGCCGGCCCCCCTGCGCCGCTGCATTAATGACGCCACCCGCCTGCCGGTCGTCGCCCCCACGCTTCCTCCTGATACGCCCACGGCGCCAGGGACCAAACCCACCGGCGCGCACCCCAGCCGCCGTCGTGCGGACCAGCGCCCGCCCCTGTCGCGGCGCGCCGCCGCCTTGATCGCCATCGTCGTCGCCGCCAGCCTCCTCTCCTTCGTGCTCGACCTCGTCGGCTGGCTGCCGGACACCACGGCCTCCAGGACGCCGGTAACGGCCGCCGGGCTCCTCCTGTTCGCCGGTCTGGCCGTGCTCTCCGAGCACCTGGCCGTCGACGTGGGCGACCGGCGGGGGAAGATCTCCGTCTCGGCCGTGGGCGTCGTCAGCGCCAGCTTCCTCTACGGCGAGGTCGGGAGCCTGGCCACGGTTCTGGCCCTGGCCACCTGGGCTAAGGTACGAGCCCATAGCCCGCTCCATCGCATGCTCTTCAACTTCGGCACCCTGCTCCTCGCCGCCGAAGGCGCCACCTGGACCTTCCACACCTTCGTCGCCCAGCCCGTCGCCCAGACGCCATTTGACCGAATGCTGCTGCCGGCAGTCGCTGCGGGGCTGGTCTACTACACCATCAACCACGTCCTGCTGTGCCTGGTCCGCGGCCTGACGGAGCGCCGCCCGCCATGGCTGATCTGGGTCGCCGATTACCAGTGGCTCTGGCCCCACTACGCCGTCTTTGGCGCGCTCGGGCTGGTGGTGGCGCTGGCCTATGTCACCTTCGATTGGACCGGCGTGCTGGCCCTGATGGCTCCCGTGGCCATGATGCACCTGGCCATCAAGCAGTACCGCGATCGCACCGCCGTGTACGTGGAGGAGCTGCAGCGCCTCAACCGCCGCCTGAGCGACTCCTACGACACCACCCTCCAGGCCCTCACCCGCGCTCTGGATACGCGCGATGAGGAGACGGAAGAGCACTCGCAGCGAGTTAGCCGCTACACGGAGCTACTGGCCCGCCGCCTCGGCATACCCGACGAAGAGATCCAGCACATGGCCCGCGGGGCGCTGCTCCATGACATCGGCAAGATCGGCGTGCCGGACGCCGTGCTGCTCAAGTCGGGCTCGCTCGACGACCACGAGCAGGCCCTGATGCGCAAGCACCCGACCATCGGGTACGCCATGATTACGCACATCCCCTTCCTGGGTGAGGCGGCCAAGGTCGTGCTGCACCACCATGAGGCCTATGACGGCTCCGGCTATCCCAGCGGGCTGGCCGGCGACCGCATCCCGCTGGGCGCGCGCATCTTCGCCGTCGCCGACGCTCTCGACGCGATGACCTCCGACCGGCCCTACCGGCGGGCGCGCTCCGTGCCGGAGGCCCTGGCCGAGATCAAGCGCTGCCGCGGCACGCAGTTCGATCCGCAGGTGGTCGACACCTTGCTGGCTATCCCCATGGAGGAGTTGCTCGCGGCTCGGGACGGCGTGGCCACGGCGCCGGCGCCCGATCTGGCGGAGACGCCGGGGCCCGCTCTCGCGGCCGAGCCGGCGCCGGCCGCTCTGGAGCGGCACCTACAGCCGGTGGCCAGCTAACCCCGCTGCTTCGCGGCCAGCGAGCAATTCCCGCTCCCTTTGGACGAGCGAGCAGTCCCCCTTCCCTTGGGGAGAGGGTTAGGGCTCGCCCCGCTGGGCCTGGCCGGAAGGCAGGTCCCCTCTCCCAAAGGGAGAAGGTTAGGGTGAGGGCTCCGCTCCTGAATTACTCGGTCATGGCCCCCGTTGGGGCGCCAGCGCGGCATGAAGATGCGCGCCATTTTCACAGGACCCCAGGCTGCATAAGCTGGAGCCTCGAGGCTCAGCCGGCGACGCCTCCTGGAGCCCGCAGCAGCGGGCGTGGCGGAGGCAGCGGTGCAGGCGTGGCCGACGGCTTCATCTGCAGCGCCTGGGCCGGGGTCTTCAACTATGGGGAGCAACGGACTGCTCTACCCCGGGCCCTGCACGATCGCCTGCCACTTCGCGCGGCCGGTCGGGTTTCATGGTATTCATCATCGCCGCCCAGGCCGCTTCGTCCCCGGGGGTAGGTGCGGAAGCCGTAACCCTGCGGTAAGGCCGCGAGCGCCGGCCCCAGGGGCGGCAGATCGTCGAGCTGGCGGCGCAGCGTACGCAGGCTCGGGCGAGGCGCCGGGGCAGGGCTCCTGGTCCTCCTGATCCTATTGGTCTCGTCCACACCCGCTCCTGCCCCTGCGCCAGGGCGGGGCTCCTGGTCCTCCTGCTCTCGCCCACGCCTGCGTTCACCTCCCGCTGCAGGCCACCGGTGGCCGCCTCCGGCACTGAGTGCGGCACTGGTTCTGGCACTGGGTCCGGTGACGCTCTCGCTCGCCGCTGGCATGGCCGATCGCGACGCTCCGCGGGCGCGGGGCTGCCCGCAGTCTTGCGAGAGTGGACGCCGGCGGTCGATCCGACACTCCACGGGCTCGCGGCTGCCGGGATAGCCGCCTGCCGCTGGACAGGTCGCTCCCTGGTCCTGGTGTGGCCGAACTTCCCCCGCGCCGTGCTCGGCCGCCACGCAGCGTCGCTCGGGCCATAGCCTTCGCCCGGATCGTACGCCAGGGAACAGAGCGACAATCAGCACCGGCCACCAGCCACCCGACGTGCTGCTGGTCACGACCGACGAGCAACGCTAGGGCGAGCCGGTTCCCGCACCGCCTCGCCGCTCCCATGGACTGGTGGAGCACGTGGACGCGGTCCCGATGCGCCCGGACACTGCCGGCGTGGCGCAGACGAATGCGTAAAACGTAATACGTACTGCGTAATGGTGCGAGGTGGGAGGCAGTACAGTTACGCGCCACGCCTTTGAGTTCCCACGTTACGCTTTACGCATTACGTATTACGCATTAGTCACGAGGTCAACAGATGAAGCAGGTGGTCTCGAACAGTCGCGGTGAGGTGTATGTCCGTGAGGCGCCGATGCCTCGGCTGGAGGGGAGCGGAGCCATCGTGCAGACGATCTGCTCCGTCTTCGGCGCCGGCTCGGAGCTGGGCGGGCTGCGCCGCCGGCGCCAGGCCGTTCGTGAGGGGGCCATCGACCCCAGCGCGCCGGTCAGCGAGCGCCCCATGTCCTACCAGTCCTGCGGGCGGATCGTGGAGCTATCTCCCGATCTGCAGGGTACGTACCAGGTGGGCGACATCGTGGCCTGCGCCGGCGCGGGGTTCGGCCACCACGCCGAGTACGGGTTCGTCCCCAAGAACACCATGGCGCGGGTACCGGAGGGGCTCAGTCCCGAGGAGGCGGCCACCTGCAACGTCGGGCTGACCGGGCTGCACGCCCTGCGCCGGGCGCAGTTCCAGGCGGGGGAGGTAGTGGCGATCATCGGGCTGGGCCTGGTGGGCCAGCTCACGGCCCAGCTGGCGCGCGCGCTCGGAGGACGCGCCATCGGGTCCGACCTGTACCCGCTGCGCCTGGAGAAGGCGCGCGAGTGCGGCATCGAGGCGGCCGTGGACGCTCGCACGGGGGATCTGGTAGCCGAGGTCCAGCGTCGCACTGGCGGCCTGGGCGCCGACCACGCCTGTATCAACGTCGTCGGCGGGAGCAAGGAGCTGACCCATCTGGCGGTACGCCTGCTGCGCCCTGGGGGCGTGCTGCTGCTGGTGGGCGGCTACGAGCCGGACTTCACCGGCGCCGAGCGCGACGCCAATCCGCACACCAAGGAGATCGACGTGCGCTTTGTGTACGGCCGGGGCCCCGGTAGCCGCGATCCTGAGTGGAACCTGCGCGGCGTCGACTATCCCATCCGCTTCGTCCGTTGGACCGCCCGTACCAATCTGGAGGCCCTGCTACATCTGCAGGCCACGGGGCGCGTCAACGCCCGGCCCCTGCTCACGCATCGCTTCCCCGTGGACCAGGCGGCGGCCGCGGCCGATCTGCTGATCGAGCACCCCGAGCAGGCCCTGGGGGTGGTGCTCACGTACTGAACGTATTGAACGGACTGAACGGACTGGCGTACGGTGCCGTGTATGGCACGCACCATCAGGCCATTCGCGCACCGCCACCCCTCCGGCACTCGCCACGCGCCGGCAACGCGTCCGCACTCGTCAGGCCAGCGCACTCGTCAGGCCAGGGAGCACACCATCCGGCGGCTCAGGGTGGCATACCCTAGCTGCTGGTAGAGGCGGATGGCGCCGGTGTTGAACTCGTAGACGCTCAGCTCGATCTGGTCCACACCGTGCTGGCGCGCCCACCGGTGGGCATGCTCCAGGAGCAACCTCCCGAACCCGCGGCCACGGAACCCTTCCCGTACCACCACCTCCTCGATGAAGGCGTAACGCCGTGGCACGAAACAGGGCACGTCTGGCGCGCGCCGGATGGTCACGCGCACCAGGCCGATGACCTGCCCGCTGAGCTCGGCGACGAAGAAGCCGGTCTCCTGATCCGCAACCGCGGCGGTGACGAACGCTCGCGCCCTGGCATACCCCTCCGGCCGCCGGAACACCTGTGGCAGCGCCGCAGCGTGATAGCCATCGGCCTGTGCCCAGAGCTCGCAGAGCGCCTCGTAGTCATCTTCGGTCGCCCTCCGGACGTTCACCTCCATGTCGCCCTCCCGTGGCCCTTGGCCCTGCCACGCCGCGTGTCAAGCGCCCGCGGGCGTGCAAGGTCCGGCTGTGGTAATAGTCTGCCTGCCAGGTTTGCCCCTTGCGTTTACCTGATTTTGCCCTGCTTTTGCGGCGGCCCCGCCACACTTGTGCTCACAACACCACCGAGAAACCGAGAAGAGGAGCACGGACATGGCGATCTGGGCCACCTATGTCAGAGATGGGGCAGGGCAGTCGTGGGAGCTACAGGCGCTCTCCACGGCCTCACCGCCCGCGCCGGCCGGCGCCGGCGGGCGGCGGCGCGGCAGGGCCGGCCGCCAGGGACAGTACCTCATCTGCCACTTCCCCGACGTGGGGCACGTTCCGTGGACGCTGGGGGCGATTGACCTGCCCGCCACGGGGTCGGAGGCGAGAAGGCGCCGTTCCTACGTCACCTCGGCAAATCCCGTGCGCGTGAAGCGGGCGGTGACTGCGGCCACGTGATTGGCCGGCAGGACCTCGTGGATGTCCGACCGGCTGGGGTAGTACTCGACGAGGGCCTCGACCCACCGGCCGGCGCCGCGCGCGCCCGACGCCTGGACCAGCGTGGCGGCGTATCGCTCGGCGTCTGGGGCGAGATCGAAGACCTGCTGCAATTGCCACCTGGGGCTGCGCGCCTCGCGGGCGTACACGGCGTAGACGGCCATTGGCCCACCTCCCGCAGGGCACCACGGCAAGGGGTGTGCCGCCTGTGGCGCCGAGCCTCGCGATCTTCCGAGGGGGAGGCGCGAGCGGGAAAACTGCATAGCACAGCAGGGAAATGGGGTGTACGCTAGCCCGGATCCTTCGTGAGCGGAGCCCTCACCCTCTCCCGTAGAGAGACGACTCGTCGCTGGCCGTGACGAATCGGGGACCGGTGTCTTGTCAAGCGGCCTGTGTGGGCGAGCGAGCAGGCGCTTGAACGGTGCGGATGCCGCCGGAGAGAGCACCGGCGGGGCACGCGCCCTCGCGTGTGGCCCTGAGCTCATCCAGCGGAAAGGCAAGAAGCATGATGAACGACCAGCCAGGGCAGGCGCCGGTGAAGCGAGCCGGCTCGTTCATGCCTTGTCGGCGGCTCCCGGGGCATCGCCCTCCAGGAGTACGGGCCGGAACGCTTCGAGTACGGGCTCTCCCGTGGCTTGCCGGCGCGCCACTGGGGCGTGGACGAGTATCCGAAGGCGACGCGTCGCCCTCACTCCTTGCCGAACAGCCGAGGCAACGCTTCGCCGGCCGGGATGGTTCCTGACATGAAGATGACGCAAGCGATGACGGAACTAGGGTTGGAACCGGAAGCGCTACACGCGCGCGTACGGGGGCGGCTCCAGGCGGCGGTGGTCGTCTGCTCCTGGTGTGATGAGCATGGCCGGCCCCACGCGGCGGCGCGTCCCCTCACGGCACGCCACTGGACGCGCGTGTCGCACGACTTCTCGCGAGCGGCCACCAGGGCTGGCCTGGCCTCCCACGGCGTGTGCCCGGCCTGCCTGCCGCTCCTGGCCCGGCAGCCGGCTTGATGGCGAGAGGATACGCTGCCGCCGGCCCAGGCTTCCCGTCGGCGGCGGCATGACCGCAGGGAGCGGGAGCGGCCTGCTGCGTACGCTGATCGTGAGGCAGGCGGGTCAGCCGCGGCGCTGCGCCAGACGGGATGAACTGGCGGCCTGAAGCGGGAACCGCCGCGCGAGAACGGCCGGAAAGGATGGAAGCCGGGGCCACCGTCCCCGACCTTCGCGGGCACTCCGACGAAGAAGGAACGCATGGCCACCTCCACCGGACCGGCCGCGTTCATGGCCCTCCCCTCAGGAGCAGATCCTTGCCAGCGGCAGGCACACCTTCAGCGCCTACCCGCTACGCGTGGCTCAGGGACGAGCCGGGGCGGAGCAGAGGCGGGGAACGCTACCCTAGTGCACCATCAGGCCAGCGACCTGGCATGGCTTTCCCTGGTGCGCGGGCTGGCATTCCCGAAGAGGTTGCCCGCGAAAGCATGAGATCACTTATGGCCGGCGAGGACTTCCGTCTCCCAAAGAGAGCGTTAAGGTGACGGCTCCGCCTCAGAACCCAGGCTACGGATCCGCTGGTAAGTTCGTGCAGGAAAGGGACCGCCGAGATCGAGGGTTCGCCCACCGCGTCTGGATCAGCGGCCGCGGCAGACCTTCTCCTTGAGAAGGGCGCCCGCCCGTGGCAGGTCGCCCCGCTCCAGCGCCACCTGGCCCAGGCGGTGCTGCGCCCAGGCGGTCCCCTCCGGCTGATCGAGGTCGCGAAACAGGCGCAAGCACTCTTCGTCGACGGCCTCGGCCTGCGCGTGCTTGCCCTGGGAACGCGGCGCCCCGTCTGCATCGCTTGGCGTCCAGCCGTTCGGCGCCCAGTCGTTTGGCGCCCAGGAAGGCGCGTCACGCCGGCCGAGCTCGCGGAGCAGGGCCACCGCGACGGCGGCTAGGCGCTCGTCCAGCGGCGCCAGCGCCGCCTGCGCCCCGCGTGAAACGTACCCAGCACCTGGGAGCGCCGCCGCCGTCGCCGGCCGGCAACCGGACCTTGCCCCCATCGCCCCACTCCCGCGGGCGCAGCTACACGCGTACGTCGACGATGCCGCCTCCGGCCACCGCTCCTGTCCGCGCCGGCGCCGCGCCGTCGGTTCGCCGGCCGGCGGGCTCCCACCACACGCCCCGGCGCCGGTGCAGGCGCGGCCGGACCCCGTGGTTGGGAGCGCGGTAGACGGGCATGACGCGCTCGAAAGGCGACTCCGGCGGAATGAGCGGTCGGACGGTCATGGCGGCCCTGTGTACCGGCCCATAGTGGGGCAGGTGCATCGGTAAGGGCGTCGCGACCAGGTTGAGACCTGGTTGCGGCGGGCGGGAGGGAGGACAGACCGCACCCTGCTGGCCCTACCCTGTCCGACGCGGGGACGCGGGGACAGGGCGAAGAGACCTCCCCTGGCCCCCGCCCCGACGCGGGGACGCGGGGACAGGGAGACGCGGAGAGGGGAACGACGGCCAAGGGCGGAGGATCTGACCCACGATGGCTGCGCCGCTCATGCTCCGGTGCGTCGCCCCGCGCTGTGGGGGCCGCGGAGGCCCCCGGAAGTGGTGGGCGTACCGCCGAGGCGCAGCGGCCTTCGGCACGAACGTGCCGGCGAGGACATTGCGCGAATTATGTGGATGCGGAGCCCTCACCCTCGCTCTCTCCCAACGAGAGGGGACCTGTCAAGGAGCCCTCACCTCAACCCTCTCCCAGAGGGAGGAGGACAGTGGAGCCCTCACCGTGGCCACCGTGCCCGCCGGAGGCGGGACGACCGCACAGAGGACGACCAGAGCGAGCGGGAACGGAGCGCCAGCGATGAAGGATCGGGGCTAGCCGGCCGGTTGGGGCTGGCGGCGGATCAGGTCTTCCAGCTCGCGCCTGGCGGCCTCCATCGCGGCCGGCACCGACTGCTCGCCCCGCGTCGCGCTGGCGAAGTGCCGGTTGAAGATGGCCGACGCCTCGTTTATAGCGACGTACTGCGGGATAAAGCGCGCCATCTTGGGGTCGCTCAGCACGTCGGCGAAGGTCTTGTTCGCCGACGCTGACTCGAGCGCGGGGATAGTGGTGTCGGTGTAGGATGGGTGCCGCGTCGCCGACTTGCGCGACGGGCAGGCCCCCTGCTGCACCGTGGAGCGGATGATCTGGGCTTCGGTCCCCGTCAGGAACTTCAGGAACTCCCAGGCGGCGTCGGGACGCTTGTTGTTGCGGGCGATGCCGAGGTGCCCGGCCGCGTTGAGGGTGGTGGAGGCGCCGGTGCGGGGAGAACGCGGGAAGGGCACGACGTTGAACGTGAACGAGGTCACCTGCCTGAGGTTGCCGAAGAAGCCGCGGTTGGCGTTCCACATCCCCACCTTGCCCGCTACCTCGGGATTAGCTCCCAGGCTGACGCCCGGGCTCGTCGTCGCCACGCCGTGGCGCAGGATCAGGTCGGCCAGGAACTGGAGCGCCTCCAGCGCCGCCGGCTCGGTGAGGCGGACCTGCTTGAAGTCGGGGCTGAACATGTCGGCGCCGTTGCTCCATAGCCAGAGCCAGAACTGGTTGGTCCCGCCGGCGGGGATCGCGCCGGCCTGGATGACCTGGCCGCCACCGTCCTTGACGGTGAGGCGGCGGGCCGCGTCGAGGTAGTCGGTCCAAGTCCACGTCGCCTTTGGGGCCGGCATCCCGGCCTGCTGGAAGAGGGTCAGGTTGTAGTACGTCAGGAGCGCGCAGCCGTCGGCGGTCAGCCCTACCTGCCTGCCCAGCCATCTGCCGCCGGCCAGGTGCGACGGGAAGAAGTCGTTCGCGTCCACCTCCCTCGCATCGCGCTTCATGTAGGGGTCGAGCACGAGCAGCATACCTGCATGGGCCATGGCCGGCAGGGGCTCCTGGCCGACGAGGAAGACATCCGGCGCCGACTCGCCGGCGATCATCGCCGTGAGCTTGGCCTCCCACGCCTCGCCCTGGGCCAAGGCCGGGGCCTCAAACCGGCCTGTGAAGCGGGTCTGTTTGGCGTTGAAGGCGGCCGCCTGCGCGTTATAGGCGTCGGCCGCCGCCTGGTTGGCCGGGCGCATGAAGACGACTTCCACCGGCGACCCGCTGGCGTCCCTGGACGGCGCCGCCTGGCCGCCGAGGCGACATGCCCCAAGCGGCGTGGCCGCGCCCGCGGCACCAAGCGCCAGCACGCGGCGCCGGCTGGCGCGGCGCGCCTGCGCCTGTCGATTATCCATCGAAGTCCTCCATCTCCGGCAAGCCCGGTACTGGCGTGTAGATGCTATAACACACGTCCCCGGACGAGCACAGTGTAGGCGAACTGGTTGCGCAGGCGAGGTGCGGTGGCCGATGTACCGCTGGTACCGCCCGCGGCGGTGCGGATCCTCGCGCATGGCGCCGGGACGGGAGAGAGATCGCCCTCCGCGGCTGGAGCCGGTGGCGCCGCGGTGGCGTCGGTGGCGCGGCAGTGAGAGAGCTAGCGGCGTGACGAACGTAGTGGTAGTGAAAGAGCAAGTGGGGTGACGAACGAACTGGCCTTCCGGCCGAACTTCCTGTTCTTCTTTCCGGACCAGCACCGGCCGGACTGGGTACCCTGGAAGGAGTGGTGGGGCTCGGCCGCGGGAAGCTCAGTCGCCCGCCAGGACCTGCCGCTGCGCATGCCCAACCTGGCGCGGATCGCGGCGCGGGGTGTGCGGTTCACGCGCGCCGTGTGCCCGTCGCCCCTGTGCGCGCCGTCGCGGGCGTGTCTCGCCTCCGGCCGCGAATACGAGCGCTGCGGCGTGCCCGGCAACCAGGCGGATTACCCGCTCGACCAGCCGACCTACTACCAGGCGCTCCGCGCTGCCGGCTACCGCGTGGCGGGGGTCGGCAAGTTTGACCTGCACAAGGCGACGCTGGACTGGGGGCTGGACGGCTCGCGCCTGCTCAAGGAGTGGGGCTTCACTGAGGGGATCGACAACGAAGGGAAGCTAGACGCCATCGCCAGCTATCTGGGGGCGCGGCGCCTGGGCGACCAGACGTCCCCCGGCGCGCGGGGCACGCCCCGTGGCCCGTACATGGCCTACCTCCAACGCCGCGGCCTGGCCGAGACGCACGTGACCGATTTCCAGGGCCGGCGCGGGCCGCACGGTCACTACCGGACGCATCCCACGCCCCTGCCCGACGACGCCTATTGCGACAACTGGATCGCGGAGAATGGCCTGCGCTTCCTACGCGCCTTCCCTCCGGGTCAGCCCTGGCACCTGGTGGTGAACTTCACCGGCCCACACAGCCCGATGGACGTCACGGCGGCGATGCACGCCCGCTGGCAGGGGGTCCGCTTCCCGCCGCCGGTAACCGAGGCGCCGCTGGACCAGGAGGCGCGGGAAGGGCACCAGGCCATCCGCCAGAACTACGCCGCGATGCTGGAGAACATCGATCGGCAGATCGGGCGCTTCCTGGACGTGGTGCGCGAGCGCGGCGAGCTGGAGCGCACCGTGATCGTCTATTCCAGCGACCACGGCGAGATGCTCGGCGATCACGGACGCTGGGGCAAGAGCACCTTCTACCAGCCATCGGTGGGTGTCCCGCTGGTGGTGGCCGGGCCAGGGATCCAACAGGGCGTAGCGAGCGACGCGCTGGTCTCGACGCACGACCTGGCCGCGACCTTCCTGGACCTGGCTGGGCTGCCACCCCTGCCGGGCATGGATAGCCAGTCGCTGGCGCCGGTGCTCGCCGGCCGGGCGGCGAGCCACCGGCCGTACGTGCGGTCGGGGCTTGACCCGTGGCGGATGGTCTTCGACGGGCGCTACAAGCTCGTGCGCGGGGTGCCTGGCCACCGCGGAGGGGGCGTGGCGCCACAGCTGTTCGATCTGGCGGAGGACCCCTGGGAGATGCGCGACCTTGCGGGAGAGCGTCCGGCTGAGGTGGCGCGCCTGGCGGCGCTGCTGACGGCGGATGCCCGGGTAAGCAGAGCGAGCGAGGAGGAAGGATGATGGCAGCGATAGCGATGCAGCGGCTCATCCTGCTCGTGCCTCTCCGGCGGGGCCACCAGGAGGAGGAACGGTGATGGCGGCGATGGCGACGGAGCGGCGCCCCAACGTCCTGCTGATCATCACCGACGACCACCGCTACGGGGCGATCCGCGCGCAGGGCGACCCGACGGTGCAGACGCCGGCGCTCGACCGGCTGATGGCGCAGGGCGTGTCGTTCGAGCGGACCTACCACTTCGGCGGGCTGACGGGCGGTGTCTGCGTGCCGGCGCGCGCCTGCCTGATGGCGGGCGCCAACCCCTTCCGCGCGCTGGCCAGCAAGGACCTGGCCGACCACGAGGGCCTGCGCACGATCCACCCCGCCATGCCCACCCTGCCGGAGACCTTCCGCAGGGCCGGCTACCACACCTACCACATCGGCAAGTGGCACAACGATACCGCCAGCCTCCACCGCAGCTTCGCCGGCGGGGCCAAGATCTTCATCGGCGGCATGAGCGACCACTACCGCGTGCCGGTCTTCGACTACGATCCCACTGGCGCCTATCCGCGCGGGGCGCGGTACGAAGGGGACCGCCATTCCACGGAGCTGTTCGGCCAGGCGGCGGTGCAGTTCCTACGTGAGTACGACCAACCCGACCCGTTCTTCCTCTACCTGGCGTTCACGGCGCCGCACGATCCCCGTACCGCGCCGCCCGAGTACGCGGCCCGCTACTCACCGGCGGAGGTGCCACTGCCGCCCAACTTCCTGCCTGAGCACCCGTTCGATAACGGGGACCTGCGCACGCGCGACGAGTGCCTGGCGCCGTGGCCGCGCACGCCGGACGTGGTGCGGCGGCACCTTGCCGACTACTACGCCATGATCACGCACCTGGACACGTGGATCGGCATCGTGCTGGACGCGCTCCAGGAGACCGGCCACGCCGGCCACACCATCGTCGTCTACACCGCAGACCACGGCCTGGCGCTGGGCCAGCACGGGCTCTTTGGCAAGCAGAACCTGTACGAGCACTCGGCACGCGTCCCCTGTATCCTGCGCGTGCCCGGGGTGGCGGGCGGCCGGCGGGTGAACGCGCTGACCTATACGCCGGACCTCTATCCCACGCTGTGTGAGCTGGCGCGCGTGCCGGCACCGGTGACGGTCGAGATGCGCAGCCTGGTGCCGCTGCTGGACGGCGCGACCGGCTCGCACCGTCCCATGGTCTGCCAGGTGTACAAGGACGTGCAGCGCATGGTCACCGATGGGCGCTGGAAGCTGATCCGCTACTACCGCTCGGCCGAGCGGCCGGACGCCGGCACCGACGGCATCCAGCTCTTCGATCTGGCGGAGGATCCGTGGGAGACGCACGACCGCTCGGCCGATCCAGCCTGCGCGGCGCACGTCGAGCGCCTGGCGGCGACGCTGGCGGCGTGGCAGCGCGAGGCCAGCGACCCGATGGCGGACGTGCCGGTCCTGCCGGCCACCCCGCTCGGGCCACGTCGCGGCCCATAGCGCGGAGCCCTCACCCCAACCCTTCCCAAAGGGAGCCGGTGGCGCCACAGTCGTCCGACCGCGGCCGCGTGCTACCAGGGTTCACAGAGGCCCCCGCACCCCGGCTCTCTCCCGAAGGGAGACGGAGATGACGCCGGGCCCGCTGACTCTGACGTTAACGTCAGACTTTGCTACCATTGGGGCAAGGTGTGGTCTGGATCATCTTACGGGCTGTACTGGCTGCGGTACGGCGACCAGGGCAACTCAGGCAATGAGCCGCGCCCGGCCGTGAGCAGCCGGCAGATCCGACGCGTGCTGGCCTATCTGCGGCCGTACCTGGGGCGGACGGCAGGGGTACTGCTGTGCATCGCCGCCAGCGCCCTAGCGGGCCTGGTGCCGCCCCTGCTCATCCGCGAGATCATCGACGTCGCCGTGCCGCAGGGCAAGCTCACCCTGCTGAACTGGCTGGTGGCCGGCTTGATCGCCATGCCCATCCTCTCCGGCCTGATCGGCGTGCTGCAGCAGTACCTGAACAACCTGATCGGCCAGTCGATCATGTCGGACCTGCGCCTGCAGCTCTTCGCCCACCTGCAGAAGCAGAGCCTGCGCTTCTACACCGTGACGCAGACGGGGCAGATCATGAGCCGCGTCAACAATGACGTGGCCGGCGTGCAGAACGTCGTGACCGGCACCCTGGCCAGCATCGCCCAGAACACGGCCACCGTCTGCTTCACCATGGCCACCATCCTGTGGCTGGACTGGCGGCTGGCGCTGCTGGCGGTGGTGATCCTGCCAACGATCATCATACCGATGCGCCGCGTGGGGCGCTTCCGCAATCGTGTTGCGCGCCAGACGCAGGAGAAACAGGCGGAGGTGACGGCGTTTCTCCAGGAGCGACTGGGGATCAGCGGCTACATTCTGGCGCGGGTCTTCGGCCGGCAGAAGGATGAGCTGGCGCGGTTCCGGATGCTCAATCGCGAGCTGATGCGCCTGCAGGTACGCTCGGCGATGGTGGGGCGGTGGTTCTTTATGTTCGTCGGCGCCGTCGCCGCCATCGGCCCCGCGCTCGTGTTCTGGTTTGGCGGCCGCGAGGCGATCCAGGGCTCGATTAGCATGGGCACGGTCATCGCCTTCGTGACCTACCTGGGGAACCTCTACCGGCCGATCGGCTCCCTGGCCAACATCTACGTTGACGTGCAGGGCGCCCTGGCCGTCTTCGACCGCATCTTCCAGTACCTGGACCTGGTGCCCGACGTGCAGGAGAAGCCAGATGCGGTGGCGCTGCCGCCGGTAAAGGGGCGGATCGTCTTCGAAGACGTGCGGTTCACCTATCCCTCCCCGCCGCCGGGGCGGACCCCCGCGCCGGGGCAGTCGCTGGCTGAGGCGACGGCGGCCGCCGAGGGGTGGGGCGGCTTCGGGCGGGGGTTCGGCGGGCGGGGGTCGAGCGGCTTTGGCCGGAGCTCTGGAAGCTCCAGCGGCTTTGGGCGCAGCTCCAGCGGGTGGGTCGGCTCCTTCGCCGCCGCCACCGGCCTCTCCAGCGGCCGGTGGTACTCCAGCGTGGCCGATCCGCGCGAGCTGCCGCCACCACAGCCCGACGGCAGGGACGGCAGCGACGAGGCGGAGGAGGCCGAGCCGCGCCGCCGGCCGGCGCTGGACGGCGTCTCGTTCGAGATCGAGCCGGGGATGCTCGTCGCTCTGGTCGGCCCGTCCGGCGCGGGCAAGACGACAATCACCTATCTGATCCCGCGCTTCTACGATCCAGATGAGGGACGGGTGACGCTGGACGGCTACGATCTGCGGGACGTGACGCTCGATTCCCTGGCCGCCCAGTTTGGCATCGTGACGCAGGAGAGCTTCCTGTTCCACGATACGCTGCGCAACAACCTGCTGTACGCGCGGCCGGACGCCACCGAGGCGGAGCTGGTCGCGGCCTGCAAGGCGGCGAACATCCACGACTTCATCGAGTCGCTGCCAGAGAAGTATGACACGGTGGTGGGGGAGCGTGGCTTCCGGCTCTCCGGCGGAGAGAAGCAGCGGGTGTCCATCGCGCGGGCTATTCTCAAGGACCCGCGCATCCTGATCCTGGATGAGGCCACGTCGTCGCTGGACTCCACCAGCGAGTACCTGATCCAGCAGGCACTGCAGCCCCTGATGCGGGGGCGGACCAGCGTGGTCATCGCCCACCGCCTGTCCACGATCCTGGCGGCCGATCTGATTCTGGTCCTGCAGCAGGGCAAGGTGGTGCAGCGGGGGACGCACGCCCAACTGGTGGCGGAGGGCGGGCTCTACGGTGAGCTGTACCGCATCCAGTTCCGCGACGCCGCCCGCCGGCCGGCAGCGGTGGCGCCGGTCGGCGACTGAGGGGGCGGACCCCACCCCCTGGCCCCTCTCCGACACAGAGACACGGGACGCGGAGACGCCGAGACACGGGGCGGATAGCCCTCACCCCCTTTGGTCGCGTCCGCGCCGCACCCCCTGCCCCACTCCCGCACGCGGGAGAGAGGGAGGACGTCACCCCCTCGGCCGGGGCCGCACTGCACGCGCCACATGCGGATGTCTTGCACACGCCCCACGATGGAGACAGGCTTGCACGCCCGCGGTAGGATGACCACAGCAGGCGGTCCGTGCCGGGCGGCCGGCGGGTTGCCTGTCGCCAGCCAACAGTGGCGAACTATCGCCAGCCAACAGTGGCCAGTTCTAGCCAGCCAGGAGTGGTGTGCCGATACCAGCCACGTAACTGCTGAGCCGTCCTGGGCAAGACCCGTGATCCTGGCGTCACCACCAGGAGTGACCGGCGGGGCAGTTACCCAGCCACAGTGAGGAACGTTGCCGTGCCAGACACCACAATGCGCGCCGTCCGCATCCACGACTACGGGCCGCCGGAGGTGCTCGTGATCGAGCAGGTGCCCCGCCCTGAACCGGGCGAGGGCGAGGTGCTCGTCCGCGTGCACGCGGCCGGCGTCAATCCCATCGACTGGAAGCTTCGCCGGGGCGACATGCGTGCCTTCCGGCCTCTGCAGTTTCCCGTTACGCCGGGGTTCGACCTGGCCGGGACGGTGGAGGCGGCCGGCGCCGGCGTCACCGCCTTCCAGCCCGGCCAGGCCGTCTTCGGCTCGGGTTCGGGCGCCTATGCGGAGTATGCGGTGGCTCCCGCCGCCAACCTGGCGGCCATGCCCCGCAACCTCACCTTCGACCAGGCGGCTGCGGTGCCCATCGGGGCGCGCACGGCCTGGACGGCGCTGTTCGACGCCGCCGGCCTGCAGCCTGGGCAGCGCCTGCTCGTCAACGGCGCGGCGGGGGGCGTGGGCCACTTCGCGGTGCAGCTAGGCCGCTGGAAGGGGGCCCACGTCTCCGGCACGGCCTCCACCGCCAACGTCGAGTTCGTCCGCTCGCTGGGCGCCGATGAGGTGGTGGACTACACCGCAACGCCAGTGGAGCAGGCGGTCCGGGACGTGGACGTGGTGCTGGACACGGTAGGCGGTCCGGGGATCCAGCGCCTGCTGCAGGTGCTGAAGCCAGGCGGAGTGATCGTCACGATCGCGGGGCAGGTGCCCGAGGGGGCGGCGCAGGAGCGGGGCGTGCGCGTGGCGCGTCCTACCCCACCGCCGTCGCCCGGCGCCTTGCTACAGCAGATTGCGTCGCTGATCGAGGCCGGTACGATCCGGCCCGTGGCGGGGCGGGTCTTCCCGCTGGAGGAGGTGCGGCAGGCGCACGCCCTCAGCGAGACCGGCCACGGCCGTGGGCGCATCGTCCTGCACGTGCGCGACTGAGCGCCCCGCGCCGCCGGCCCGACGGCTGGTCAGCAGGTCACGTCCTTCCCCTCGCCTCCGTTCACTGGCGCGCCAGCCGCCGTGCCGTCACCGTTCGGGGACGTTAGCAGGTCACGTCCTTGCCCTCGCTGCCGAACACGGCCAGGCGCTCCGCCTGGCTGATGCGGGCCGCGCTCGCCGGTACGTAGACGAACTGCAAGGCGCGCCGGCGCAGGGGCGAGCTATTGGCCGGCGTGCCGTGGTGGAGCATGCTGTCGAAGAAGAGGCAGCCGCCCGGCGCCAGGGGCGCCGCCACCACGCGCGCCACGGCCACGTGGTCGTCGCAGATCTGCCAGTCGCGCCGCCGGAAGTGCACCACCGGGCCTTCGCGGTGGCTCCCCGGGATGACGAACAGGCAGCCGTTCTCGATCGTGGCGGGGTCGAGCGCGATCCAGACGGTGACCACTTTGGCATCCAGGGGCAGGTTCCAGTAGGCGTGGTCCTGGTGCCACGGCTTCTCGCGGCCGATCCTGGGCGGCTTGATGAGCGCCTTGTTCTCGAACAGCGCCGGCTCCTCTCCGATCAGCCGGCGCACCACGGCCAGGATGTGCGGGTGCTCGGCGATTGCCTTCAGGCGCGGCTCGTAGTCGACGAAGTTGAAGATCTTGCGCACCAGGTCCTGCTTCTGGTCCGCGCTGAGGGTGGCCAGCACCTGCCGCGCCTTCGCCTCGAACTGGATGTGCCGGAAGCCGGGGTACGTGCCGTCGATCACGTCCAGCAATCCGGCCAGGGCCGACTGTACCTCCGCCGGCGAGAGCAGATTGTTGATGATCAGGAAGCCCTGGTCCTCATAGGCTGCCACATCCTCGTCGCCGAACGAGGCGAACCCGTCGATCCCCGTGGCGATCCCATGGGGGCGGTAGAGCGCCGCGTCGTACTCCGCAGGCGCGAACTCGTCGAAGCGCACGTCGTCAAGCTTTGGTGCCGTCGCGGCCATCGTCCTGCTCCTCCTGGTTCTCCTGGTTCACCTGGCTGCTGATGGCCAGCCTCGTGGCTCCCGAGGCTGCCCGCCAGCGTGCTCCTGCCATTGTAGCGCGGGGAGTCCGTATCGCCCGCATTATGCGCATGCGGAGCCCTCACCCTGGCCCCCTCCCACAGGGGGGTTATTCCCCTGTGGCCTCCTGTGGCGCGCCCAATGCCCACCGTGCCCACGCTGATTCTTACCCAGCGCTTACGGACGCTTAAACCGCGCTTGACAAATCACGGCTAGGGTTTCCCTAGACCCCGCCAGCCGGCGTATCCAGCGCAGCGAGACGGCGGCGCCACCGGCGCGGGGGTAGAGGGACCAGCAGATGATCGATACCTCGCGCTCACCATTCGGGCGGCCAGGTAGCTACGGCGGTGAATGGCTGCCGTCCAACGTTACCGTCCTGGCACCCCCGGCATCTCCGCCGCAGGCGGAGCGCGGCGCCGCGCCGGCCGCAGGGCGGCGGGCCCGGCTTGGCGTCAGCGGGGCGCTCATCGTGGCCACCCTGCTCGCCGCCACCGGAGGCTCGGTGGCAGGGAGCCTGGCCACGCTGGCCTACGCCCAGCGCCGCCCGCTGCCCTTCGGCGGGGGATTGCTAGGCGCTACCCAGCCGGCCGCGCTGGGGACCGGCGCCTCGGGCGGGGCCAGCGCCAGCGCGCCCCTGGCTCTGAACCAGGGGATCAATCTGCCGACGCTCTACCGCCAGGTTGCCCCCGCCGTGGTGGCCATCCAGGTGACCGGCGGGCGCGGGACCACCGGCGAAGGGTCCGGCTTCATCGTCGACGATCGCTCCCACGTGATCACGAACAACCACGTGGTGCAGGGGGCCACCCGCGTCACGCTGCGGTTCCTGGACGGGACGACGGCCTCCGCCCAGGTGGTGGCGACGGACGCCGCCAACGACCTGGCCGTCCTGCGGGCCGACATCCCCGCGGACAAACGGGCCGTCGTCCGCCTCGGCGATTCGGACACCGTCCAGCCCGGCGACGCGGCCATCGCCATGGGTAGCCCGTTCGGCTTCGAGCACTCCATCACCGCCGGCATCGTCAGCGCTGTGGACCGTGAGGTGGGGGGCTCGCGCCGCCAGGCGCCGATTGCGGGCCTGATCCAGACCGACGCGGCGATCAACCCCGGCAACTCCGGCGGGCCGCTGTTCAACGCCGCCGGCGAGGTGATCGGCGTCAACACCATGGGCGTCAGCCCCGTCAACGGGAGCGTGGGCGTGGGCTTCGCCGTCCCGATCAACGCCGCCAAGCGCCTGCTGGCGCAGGTCGCCGGCCGGTAAGCACCCCGCCGCCCCAGTGCCTCATTCAACCCACTGAGCGCACTGCCCTACTGAACCCACTGACCTCGCTGAACCGAGAACCCTAGAAACCCAGAAAGGAACCAAGCGCGCATGACCGTACCTTCGGCTCCCCCCGCTCCTCCTGCAGCCGCCCCGGCCGATCCTGAGCCGCCGGTGGAACGCCTCTCGCTCACCGAGCGGGCCGCGGCGCGCCAGACGCTGGAGTCAGCGCTGTTCGAGATCAAGCGGGTCATCGTTGGCCAGGACGCCATGCTGGAGCGGGTCTTCGTTGCGCTGCTGGCCGGCGGCCACCTGCTGCTGGAGGGCGTCCCCGGCCTGGCCAAGACACTCACCATCAAGACCCTGGCCAGCGTGCTCGGCGGGACCTTCAAACGCATCCAGTTCACGCCGGACCTCGTGCCTTCAGACGTGGTGGGCACGCGTATCTACCGGCCGGACACAGGCAGCTTCGACACCGAGCTGGGCCCCGTCTTCTGCAACTTTCTCCTGGCGGACGAGATCAACCGCGCGCCGGCTAAGGTGCAGTCGGCGCTGCTGGAGGTAATGCAGGAGCGCCAGGTGACCATCGGGCATACCACCTTCCCCGTGCCTGACCCCTTCCTGGTGCTGGCGACACAGAACCCGATCGAGAGCGAGGGTACCTATCCCCTTCCCGAGGCGCAGGTCGACCGCTTCATGATGAAGGTCCTGGTGGACTATCCCGGCTACGGCGAGGAGCTAGACGTGGTCTACCGCTCGCTCCACACCCCCGCCCGTCTGCGGCGCCTGGTGGAGGCGGAGGAGTTGACGCGGTATCAGCGCGCCGCCGCTGAGGTGTACGTCGATCGCATCGTCGGCGAGTACGCCGTCTCGCTGGTGATGGCCACGCGCCATCCGGAGCGCTACGACGTCGCGGACCTGGCCCCCTTCATCGCGTTCGGCGCCAGCCCGCGGGGCTCGATCAACCTCGTCCACGCCGCGCGTGCCCTGGCGTTCCTGCGCGGGCGCGACTACGCCCTGCCCCAGGACGTGCAGGAGATCGCCAAGGACGTGCTGCGCCATCGCATCGTCCTGACCTATGAGGGCCTGGCCGACGGGCTGAGCGCGGACGCGCTGCTGGACCGCATTCTCGCCGCCATCCCCGCGCCACGCATCGACCTAGCCAGGTCCAGCGCCAGCGCCGAGAAGAGGACGGCCGACCAATGGACCCCCGCCAGGATCGCCTAGCCCCTGCTCCACCCCACCCGCCTCGCGGGCGCGGCGACGAGGGCACGCCGGGAC
>DAOTTI010000011.1:0-26846 GCA_034437795.1 Chloroflexota bacterium
CACGCTCGCCCAGCGACGTGGGGCTCAAGAGCACCGGCCAGGGCGGCGGCCCCGCGACTGGCACCAGACGCTGACCGCCATGGCCAAGGCGGCGCCGGTGGTGGGGCCCCAGCAGCCCCCGTGCAACCGGGACCGGTCTTCCTGTCGGCGCCGACCGGGCCTGCCGAAGCGGTGCACGCGGGGCGACTTGCACTGATCGGCGCCGACCCGTCAATGTCGCCGCACCAGCGGGGGGCTGGTGGTCGATGGCCACGGTCCACCGCACGGCCGGCGCCTCCAGGAGCGGGGGCGCTGCGCCCCACCTAGCAGGGGGCTGGTGATCGATGCCCACGGTCCACCGCCAGGCCGGCACCAAGACTGCGGACGTGGCCCGCCAGTCTCTGGGCTCGATCGGCAAGAGCGACCAGGAGATCGTCGCCGTGCCTGATCCTCCACGGCCTGAACAAATGCGCGTGCCCGCCTCAACGCACGAGCAGCCACCTGCTCCGTAACCGGCGAGGCCTGAACCTCAACCGCTGATTGCGCCTGCATCTGATGCGTGCCTGTACCGCCCGGCTGAGTGTGGTCGGGGGCGCCTCGGCGCCGACAGCCTAACCTGGACTCCTTTGTGGATGGCGTAAATGGCCGGCCACTCTCATGCCGCGCTGGTGCCCCAACGGGGCATGAACGGGTCTGCGCGAGGCGGAGCCCTCACCCTAGCCCTCTCCCCAAGGAAGAGGGAACACCTCGCTCGCCATCGTGGACCGCAGCGCCGTCGGTCGTGGGCGTGCGTACAAGGTCCTGCTACTGAAAGCCGCGGGCGTAGAGCGCGCGGGCCCGCTCGATGTCCGGCGGGCTGTAGTAGGGAGGCACGCAGGCGGCCAGGTTCTGCTCCAGCTCCTCGGCCCGCATCACGCCCGTGACCATCGACGACACTTCAGGGAACGACAACACGAAGCGCTGGGCGGCCGCCGCTAGCGTGGGGGCAGCATCGCCGATGAGGAAGCTCAGCGCATCCGCCTTGCGCACCACGTCCTGAAGACGCTCAGGGGAAGCGAGGCTCCGCCGGTCATGCGGGGAGAAGATCTGCGCCGCGGCCAGCGCGCGCCGTGCCTCGGCCACTACCCCATCCAGCAGCAGGCCGCCGGAGAAGGGCGAGCGGGCCAGCACGCCCACGCCCCGCTCCTGCGCCAGCCCGAACAGCACGTCGGCCGGTCGCTGGTCGATGGCGCTGAACGGCACCATCACCACCTCCGCCCCGTGCTCGCGGACGGCCAGGGCGGCGCCCTCCGCGCTGGAGGACACCCCCCACGCGCGGATCTTGCCCGCCTGCTGTAGCTGGCGGAACATGGCAAACGGCTCCGGGCTGCGCAAGACGGCCATCGGCGCGTCGTGCAACAGATAGACATCGATGTGGTCGGTCTGTAGCCGGCGCAGGCTCAGCTCGCAGGCCCAGCGAATGTACTCCGGCGAGTGGTTCTGGTACTGCTTGGCCAGGATCGACTGCGCGCCATCGATACCAGGGATGTAGCCGACCTTGGTCACCAGCACCACGTCATCGCGGCGCCCCTTGAAGGCCACCCCCAGGATCACCTCCGCGCGCCCATTGCCGTAGGCGTCCGAGCAGTCGTAGGTGGTGACGCCCCACTCCTGCGCCTGCCTCAGTAACGCTACCGCGTCCTCGGCGCGAATGGGCCCCCAGGCGGCGCCCCCGATCTCCCAGGTGCCGAAACAGAACTCCGAGACGGTGATCCCCGTCTTGCCCAGCGGTCGTGTCTGCACTGCCATTGCCCTTGTCACCTGTTCCTTCCCGTGGCGCATGAGCTGCCCGCGTCCAGCTTGAGTGCCGCCGGCATCCAGCTCCATCCCGTTGCGTGTGAGCTACGGGCCGGTGCTCACCGGCGCCAGGCCAGGATAGCTACAGCTTACGCCGGCTCACGGCGCAATGCAATCGGCCTCTTGAGGAGAAGCCACCGCCCGCAGCGACCAGATCGCCGCCGGGGGCCGATGGCGGCCACGTTCACCTATTCACCGAGGACGTTGCGTGCGCCCACCACGCGCTGGCGAGGCGGTTGCGCGTGCCCGCTAGTGCTGTCGCAGGCAACCTCTTCAGGAATGCCAGCCCGCGCACCAGGGAAAGCCGTGCCAGGTCGCTGGCCTGATGGTGCACTAGGGGCTGCTCTCGGGTATGCCTGAGATGACATTCGCCTATCACGCTGATCGCGCTGAGTGGCGCGTGCCCGCTAGGGACCGCGCTCGGGTATGATCCACGGCTGCAGGCTCGCCGAGCTCCACAGCATGCGCACCATCTAAGGAACCGCATGCGATGCAGTTGAAGGAAAGGATCCAGGGCAGATCAGCATGGCCACACGAACGAGTGCGCGGCCGAACGTCCTCCTCTTCATCACCGACCAGCAGCGGTGGGATACCCTGGGCTATACCGGCCGGACGCCGTGCCGGACGCCCCACCTGGACCGGCTGGCGCGGGGCGGCGTCGCCTTCGATCGCTGCCTGACTCCTGATCCGATCTGCTGCCCCGCGCGGGCCGCCCTGTTCACCGGGCGGTACCCGCACGCCACCGGCGTCGGGAACAATCGTGAGCTGCCCCTCCAGCGCCCGGCACTGCCGGAGGTCTTTCGCGACGCCGGCTACCACGTGGCCTACGCCGGGAAGTGGCACCTGGGCCGCGGGCGGGCCGCCGCAGGGTTCGACCGCTTTGCCGGCGAGCGGGGCCGTGAGTATAAGCAGTGGCTGGCCGAGCACAACTACCGTGACACGTACCCCTACGGCACGCCGGAGTTCTCCTACTACTACGGCGATGGCGAGGGGGGCCGAGCGCGCATCTCCAATCCCCGCACGGCAGCCCAGGAAGGGCTGACCGAGACCATCTACGACACCTGGGTCGCCAACCGAGCGCTGGAGCACCTGGAGACGCGGCCCAAAGACCGGCCCTTCTTCCACGTCTGCTCCTTCCACGGGCCGCACCCCGTGTTCGTCGTCCCTGAGCCGTACTACTCGCTCTACGATCCGGCGCAGGTGCCGGAGCCGGCCAGCTTCGTCGACCCGATGGCGGACAAGCCGGCGTTCCAGAGGCGCTCCATCTGGCACGGCGCGGCCCGCGAGCACGGCACCACCTGGGCGCCCTGGCAGCAGTCGATGGCCGTCTACTGGGGCTACGTCACCCTGCTGGACGAGCTGATCGGGCGCGTGCTGGGGCGCCTGGAGTCGCTTGGCCTCGCCGACGATACGATCGTGGTGATGACCGCCGACCATGGGGAGATGATGGGCAGCCATGGCCTCTTCCAGAAATCGTCGATGTATGAGGAGAGCCTGCGGGTGCCCTGCCTCATCCGCGCGCCGGCCTTGATCCCCGCTGGTCCGAGCGGGCGGCGGATCACGGCGCCCATCTCGCTGGCGGATCTAGCGCCAACGCTGCTCAGCCTGGCCGGCCTGGCCGAACCCGGCACGCGCCTGCTGGAGCCTCAGGGACGCGACCTGTCCGGCTGGCTGACCGGCGACGTGCCGGTGCCGCCGGAGAGCCTGGGCGCGGGCGACGATCCGGCCGCTGGGGCAGTGTTCAGCGAGTACAAGCCCTACGAGGGTGAAGGGATGACGGACATCCGTTGCATCGCCGGCCCGCGCTACAAATACGCCTGGAACCGCGACGACGTCGATGAGCTCTACGACACCTGGGCCGATCCCGCCGAGCTCCACAATCGCGCCGCCGACCCTTCCCTGGCCGCGGTGCGCCAGGCGCTACAGCGACGCCTCCTGGCCTGGATGCGCCAGACCGAGGATCCGCTGGCCAGCGTGGCCGGCGCCGAGCTTGCCGGCTGAGCGCCGGCCCTGCCCGGCAGGTACGCTACTGCCTGGCACGCCGGGCATTGTCATCGGGTTCCCAACCTGGGACAATGGGGGCACGAACTTAGTGGGTCCTTTGTCATGCCGATTGCCATTCCACTCGGGGAGCCAACGGTCACAGCCATGCCAAGTGACCCACTAGTGGATGCGCCAGGGTATGGTATGCACGGTGCGGAGGTGAGCACATGGCTGCTGCCAGCGAGGCAAGGGCAATCGCCTGTGGGCGGAGGCGGGTGATCACCGGTGGGATCGCAGGTGGGGCCGGCTGGGCGGCGCTGACCGCGGCCGGAGCGGCCGCCGCCTGCGCCCTGCCGGGGAGCGGTGCGGGCCAGAAGCCGGCCGCCGGTGGCGGGCCGGCGACGGCCAAGGTCATCATCTTCAATAACCCCCTGTTTACGGCCGTGCAGCATGACCTGCTGGGCGCCCTGGCCGAGATTGATCCGAGCCTCAAGCCGGACCTGAACCTGTTCCCCGGACAGATCGGCCAGTTCCGCGAGAAGATGGTGGCCATCTACGCCGGTGGCGACATCCCTGACGCCCAGTGGGTCCATCCCTCTATCACGTCGCTGGCGGCGTCGAAGAAGCTGCTGCGCCCGCTGGACGAGCTCGCGCGCCGTGACCGGTCCGCGCCCCTGAGCGACTTCTACCAGGGCGTGCTGGACTACTTCCGGTGGCGTGACGCCACCTACGCCCTGCCGTGGTACAGCCCCGGGTACGTGTTCGTCTTCAACCGCGCCCTCTTCGACCGCTTGAGCGTGACGCCGCCCGACAGGCTAGAGAAGGAAGGCAGGTGGACCTGGGACACGTTCGTCTCCACGCTGCGCAGCCTGACCACCGGCACGCCCGGTTCGCCGGATCGCACCATCGGCTCCCACAACCACAACATGAACCTGGACTGGGCCTGCGCCTGGATCTGGCGCAACGGTGGAGACGTCTTCACCAGGGACGGGAAGCGGTGCACCCTGAACGAGCCAGCGGCGGTGGAGGCCATCCAGGGCGTGGCCGACCTTTACCTGAGATACCAGGTGGTCAACTATGGGCCGCACCAGACCGATTTCCCCGACGGCTTCAACTCCGGACGCATCGGCTTGCGCCAGGCGAACAAGGAGGCCACCGCCCCAGGGGAGAATGACCTGGTGCGGGCCACCTTCCCGCTGGGGATGGCGCCGGTGTACAAGGGCAAGGCCGGACGCATCAATCGCATGGGGACGCTCGGGTTCGGCGTGGCGCAGGGCGCCCCGAACGGCGACGCCGGCTGGCGCTGGGTGCGGTTCATGAGCGGCCCGCGCGCCGCCGGCATCCTCATGAGCCGCCAGAGCACGCTCCCCGTGCGCCCGCGGTTTGCGCAGCTCCCCGAGTTCGCCCAGTCGATGCTCCCCTGGGAAGACAAGGAGGTCTGGCTGGAGTCGCAGGCGACGGCGCGGGCGCTGGTGCAGCCGGCCAGCTACAACGACATCGCCACCATGTGGAACGCCACCTGGAACGACATTCTGGCCCAGAAGGGCCCTGTCAAGGCCCTGCTTGACGATCTGACGCGCCAGGTCAACGCCCTGCTGGCACAGGAGCCCTAGTCTGGACTTTTCACGGCCGGCGAAGCGTCCCCCCTCTCTTTGGGAGAGGGTCAGGGTGAGGGCTCCACTGGTGTCATCCAGGCGACCCTAGATCCCTGCGGCAATGGCCGGCCACCTATTGAGCCGCGCTTGCGCGTCAGACGAGCATGGCCGATGATCCACGGCTGGCCAACCGTTCTCTCCCCCACTGATCGTCCCGCCAGCGGCGGGCATCATGGGCGGGGCAGCACTCGCTACTCGCTACTCGCTGCTCGCTGCTCATGAAGCCCGCGGTCGCGCCTCCCTTCACGCCGGACGAAGGCGCCGGGCGGGTTAGCGCCTCACGAACTTCTGGATGCGCTGCCCCTGCAGTACCTCGCAGACGTAGAGGTCGCCCCGCGGGTCGACGCAAGCCCCATGGGGAGCGATGAACCAGCCCGGCTCGCGCCGCGGCTCCCCGCCCCAGCGGGCAACGACCCGTCCGTCTGGATCCAGGATGCTCATCCGGTGCTGGAGCTCAGGGACGTAGATGAAGCCGTCGCGGTCGACGAAGATGTCGGTCGGCTGGCGGAACCCTCCCCACTCGCCCAGGTACTCGCCCTCGGGGCTAAAGCGCTGGATGCGGTGGTTCTCCCGGTCCGCCACCAGCACGCGGGGTGCCCCATCGCTCCCGCCCCGCCGGTCGTACCACACGCTGTGGACGAGCTTGAACTGGCCGGGGCCATCGCCGGGCACGCCCCAGGAGCGTAGCAGCGTGCCGTCCGCGCCAAAGCAGTGCACGCGCGCATTGCCGTACCCGTCGGAGACGTAGACGTCCCCGTCGGGCGCGACCGAGACGTCGGTGGGGCGATTGAAGGGCGTCTGGTTGCCTGCCGCGCCGTGCGTCCCCAGCGCGCGCAGCGGCTTCCCGTCGAGCGTGGCCTTATAGACGACGTGGGGCTTGCGGTCCACCAGCCAGATACGTTCCACCCCGCCCTCGGTGACGTCGGGACCAATCGCCATCCCGTGGGCGTCTTCGAGGAAATCCGTGCCCCAGGACCCTACCAGCCGGCCCTCGCGGTCGAAGATGAGCACCGGCGGCTCGGCGCCCGGCGGGCGGTGAAAGACGAACACGCGATCGTGGCTATCCGTGGCCACGGCCGCCGTCTGGCCCAGGCGCCAGCCCTCCGGCAGACGCCCCCACCCTTCCACGACCTCGTACGAAAACGGAGCGCTCCCAACTGTGACCATGCGCTTGCTCTCCTGTGCTCCCCATGACCACTGCGCGCTGTGCGCCGTAAGACCGCCAGGGGAGTGAGGGTGCATCCTACACTACCATCGCATCAATCGAGTAGAGGCTGGCCGGCGCGACCGGTGTTCCCGGATGGCAGCGGGACGAATGGAGGGAGCAGGGAGTAGCGAGTAGCGAGTAGGGAGTAGCGAGCGCTGCCCCGCCCAAGCCGCACGCCTGTGGCCGTCGTTCCCGCTCTCTGCGTCGGAGCGGGGGCGACGGGGCCCAGCCGCACGGTGGGGCGAAGTGGGGCAGGGGTGCGGCTGGGCCCCGGCCGAAGGGGGTGAGGTCCATTTCCCTTCTCTGGGGTCTTTCCCATACTATGGAATGCAGGTATACTTTGTACCTGGAGACGTGTAGCGCAGCCTTGCTCGCGTCTCTGGGAGAGAGGATTTACGTCTTTGACACAGCTGACCCACTCAACGACTGCGACCGCAGCAGCGCTAGACCCTGTCGCCACCATCCAGCCGTCCGCCGCGTCTGCCGGCGATGTGTCTCAGCCGGCAGCGGGTGCCGCCGTCGCCCCGCTCCAGCGCCGTCCCCATCAGCCCCGCCACCGCTACTGGAGCATTCGCGACCTCTCGCGCCGCATCTGGTACGGGCGCGGGTATGAGCTGCTCCGCCTCCTGATCCGCTCCGGCATCCTGCCTGCAACGCGCTCGACGCGTAGCTGGTGGGTGGCCGATGCCGACGTGCGGGGCTTGCTGGCCGCCTTCGACGGCCGTGCCGGCAAGGTCCGCGCCTTCCGCCGCCTGGACGGGTGGCTGCGTGAACGCTGCTACGTCGTGCCTCTGACGGCGGAGGTGGCGAACGCCCTGGACGGCGGGCGCGCCGGCCTCGCATGGCGAGGCCGGGCCTACCTGCCCCAGTCCGCCTGGCAGGCCGACGTCACGCCCGATGGCGCCACCATCTACCGGCACCGCTCGGGCGCGGCCATCGGCTCGACGATGGCGCGCGCCGCGTAGCCTGCAGCCCTGAAGTGATGGCCGGCTCTAGCCCCGGCCTGCCTGCGCCGCCGGTGATCCGCCGCTTCCGCACCGTCGTGCCGTCTGAGGGGCGGCTTGGCCCGCAGCCGGTGTGGCGTGTGGGGACCGTGCTCAAGACCTGTCTCGGCCTGTCGCGCCCGGAGCGGGCGCGCGTCTGGCGCTGCGGTGGGGTCACCGTCAACGGCCGGCCGGTGCCGGCGCAGCACGTCCACTGCTATCCGGGCGACGTAGTCGAGGCCTGGTACCCGGAGCCACCGAGCGGGGTGGCGCCCGAGCCCGACCTTCCCCTGCGCGTCCTGTACGAGGACGAGTGGCTGCTGGCGGTGGACAAGCCGGCAGGGCAGCTCTCTCATCCTGCCCGCAGCGAGCAGCGGGGCACCATCGCCAACGCCGTGGCCGCTCGCTGGGGGCGGCACGAGCCGGTCCGCCTCGTCCATCGCCTGGATCGCGACACGTCCGGCGTGCTGCTGTTCGCCCGCGACGCCGCCACTGCCCGCAGCCTGGCACGGCAGCGGGCGCAGGGGAGGTTGGCGCGCTGGTACCTGGCGCTGGTGGCCGGGCGCCCTCCGGCCAGTGGGGAGATCGGGCTCTGGCTGGGCCCCGACCCGGCCCACCGCACGCGCCAGCTGGCCTTCGCCCAGCCGGGGGCGTCCGGCGCCCCGGCGCGCACGTCCTACCGCGTCATCCAGTACGGACCTGACGCCACGCTGATTGCGGCCCAGCTCCACACCGGACGCACGCACCAGCTTCGCGCCCATTGCGCGGCCATTGGCCACCCGTTGCTGGGCGATGCCCTCTATGGCGGCCCACCCTGGCACGGGCTGGACCGCCAGGCCCTGCACGCCTGGCGGACCGTCTTTCAGCATCCGGCCACCGGACGGCGGCTGGCCATTACTGCGCCGCTTCCAGACGACTTCCGTGCCGCGGCCAGGAGCGCCCTTGGCCTGCGCCGGTCCTGAGGCCGAACCCCGCGGTTACGCGCCGGCAGCGGATGGTTGGGGAGGCTGGGGAGGCTGGCGCGGCCCTGCCTCCCGCCGCCGGTAGAGCCGCCCCCTGGGGTGAGGCGGCTGCCCGAGCGGGTAGAAGTTGCGGACTTCCTCGCTCCACCGCACCACGCGCAGGGGCATCACCCCACCGTCCTCAAACTGCACCAGGGGCTCGCGCCCCTGCGGCCCGGGCGGGAAGGCGGCCGCGTCCGCTTCGGAGACGAGCACGGCGCGCCCGCGTTTGAGCCAGTCGACGATCACCTCACGGTGAGGCGAAGGGGGGAGCCACGCCTCGGGGATCCAGGGAGGCAGGGGCTCTGCTTTGCCGTCTGTGGCGCCCAGCGCCGCCGAGCCTTGGTCCGTTATGCTGGAGCCCGCTGCTGGACCTGCCTCCCCTGCTCCGCGTCGCGGGGAGCGCCGTGATGGGGGCGCGCCTGGGCGCGCCCGAACGGCCGGCCCATCTGCGCTCTCGCCGGTCGGCGGGGCCGGAAACGCCCTGCTGCCGTCCTCCCATCCCCGCGCGCCTTTGAGCCACAGGTACGCGCGGCCGGCGGCGATGGCCGCCTCCTTGTGCCGGCGCAAGGCCCCCTCCGTGTCGTTGGCCACCTGACGGATGGCCTCGGCCCGCTCCACGATCTCCTCGGCGGGGAGCGGCCCGTCCCGCGCCAGGAGCCGACGGATCTGCTCCGCCTCGCGCGCGGCGTCTTCCAGCCGCGGCTCCTCGATCTGGCGCATCTGCTGCACCAGGCGCTCCAGCGTGTCGCGGAAGGCCTGATACTCCCGCAGGCGCACCTCCATACGGGCAAGCATGTACATCCCGTCGTCCACCAGGTCACGCAGGACCTGCCGTCCGCGGGGCGTCGCGGCAAGCGCCGGCTCCTCCGTCAGCAGGCGCTTGAGCTCATCCGTGCCGCCACAGACGTCCGAGAACCGCGTCGTTCGCAGGCCTTCCACGCGTAGCACGGTCTTGACCGTCTCCCGCGCGCTGGCCTCTTCGCTGATCGCCATGGCACCTCTCCCTGCACATCACTATAAGGGAGAGGGGGCCATCCGCCACATCCTGCGGGCAGGCCTCGTGCCGTTTCAGACCACCTATTCCAGGATGCGAGGCCCTGTACCAAGGAGGGTCAGGCCACATCGCTGGCCTGATCGTGCACTAGGCTCCCTCGCTGTCTCCCGCAGGGCGAGGGAGCTGACGGCGGTGATCCGGGTGTTCCCGTCCATTCCCCCCAATGGGCTCAGAGGCCGGCAGCCTGCAGGGCGGCTCCCCGCAGCCGTTGGACGTCGCGCATGGGTGGCGCGCCAAACAGTCGCTTGTATTCGCGGCTGAAGTGCGAGGCATCGCGGTACCCTACGCGGAAGCCAGCGCTTGCGGCGTCCAGGCCCTCGCCGAGCAGAAGGTGAAGGACCTGCAGGAGCAGATCAACGCCGATCACGACCTGTCGACCTCGCTCGCCGTGGACGAGGCATAGCGGAGGCAGAGCGATGGCGACCCTGGCCGATGACCGACCCCGCTCGGGTGAGTGTGCCGTCCACCTGAACCCGGTCTGCGCGACGGTGGGGTCGACCCCAGAACCCGCTGGCATAGCTGCAGGGCAGGCCAAACCCGGCCCTGGTCTGGCGCTGGCGGCCGCCGCGCTGGGCTTCTTCATGATTACGCTCGACGCCCTGGTGGTCAACGTCGCGCTGCCCGCGATCGGGCGCGAGCTGGGGGCCGGCATTGCCGGCCTGCAGTGGGTCGTCGACGGCTACACGCTGATGTTTGCCGCGCTGCTGCTGTCCGGCGGCGCGCTCGCCGACCGTATCGGCGCACGCCGGGTGTACGGCGTCGGGCTGGCGCTCTTCGTCGCCGCCTCGCTGGCCTGCGGCCTGGCGCCCACCATCGGCGTGCTCGTCGCCGCGCGGCTGGTCCAAGGCGTTGGGGCCGCGGCGATGATGCCGGCCTCGCTGGCGCTGATCCGCGAGGCATACGAGGTTCCCATGGGCAATGGGCAGCGCATCGAAATAACGCCGAGTGGTTCACGACCCTCCGCGAAGGGATCGCCACAGCACTTCACGGGTTCGGTAGTGATCGACCCTCTCTTCGTAGCGACGGAGCACACGCACGCGACCGGAAGCCTGGTCACGTTTGAGCCGGGGGCGCGCACCGCGTGGCATACGCATCCGGCCGGCCAGAACCTGATCGTGACCTCCGGCACAGGCTGGGTGCAGGAATGGGGCGGCGCCAAGCGCGAGATCCGGCCGGGTGACGTGATCTGGATCCCGCCGGGCGTGAAGCACTGGCATGGCGCTACGGCAGCCAACCGTATGAGCCATATCGCCATCACGAATGTGGTCGACGGTAGAAACGTCGAGTGGCTGGAACAGGTCACCGACGAGGAGTACGGCGCCGACCCCGTCGCTGGGGAAATCAGGCGGTCTTCTCCAGGGACTTCGACTACGCCGGCGGGCTCGTCGAACTCCGCAGGATCGAATGCGGTGTCGGAGAACTCGCGGCCATGAGGGATGACGTCGCCGTCACCATCGAACTCGCTAACGCAACACCTGTTCAGTTCTTACGGATTTCACGGAATGACAGACAAGGACATGAACCACGAAAGGGGCTATTCTGTGCAGCCCGCGCGACGTGCGCGTCAAGGAGCGCGCGGACCCAACTATCATTGAGCCGACGGATGCCATTATCCAGCTCGCGGCGACGTGCATCTGCGGGTCCGATCTGTGGCCCTACCGCGGCATCGAGCCGATCGCCAGGCTGACCCCAATGGGCCACGAGTACGCCGGCATGGTCGAACAGGTCGGCAGCGCGGTCAAGACCATCACGGTCGGCGACTTCGTCGTCGGCTCCTTCCTTCGCCTCGGACAACACCTGTGAGATCTGCCGCGCCGGCTACCAGTCCCGCTACGTGCGCGCCGTGCTGATGGGCACCATCGGCACCCAGGCCGAGCAGGCCCGCATCCCGCTGGCCGACGGCACCCTGGTGGCCACTGCCAAGCGTGCCGGCCGGATTGTGATGAGGTGATGCCATGGACCCGCATCCCGCTGGCCGACGGCACCCTGGTGGCCACCCCCGGATGCCAGCGCCGGACCTGATCCCATCGTTGCTGGGTGCCTCGGACGTGCTCGGCACCGCCTGGTTCGCCGCGGTGGCTGCCGAGGCTGGCCACGGCAAGACCGTCGCGGTGGTCGGCGATGGGGCGGTCGGCCTGCTCGGCGTGCTGGCGGCCAGGTAGCTCGGCGCCGAACGCATCATCGTCTTCAGCCGCCACGCGGACCGGCAGAAGCTCGCGCTTGAGTTCGGCGCCACCGGCATCATCGCCGAGCGCGGCGACGAGGGCGTAGCGAGGATCAAGGCGCTCACCGGCGGCCTCGGTGCCCACTCCACCATCGAGGCGATAGGCACGCAGGGGCCGATGATGCAGGCCATCGGCTCCACCCGCCCCCGCGGGCACGTCGGCTGCGTCGGCATGCCGCACGGGGTTGAGCTGCCAGGCGAGGAACTGTTCTTCGCGGAAGTCCATCTGTTCGGCGGCCCTGCCCCGGTGCGGCGCTTCCTGCCGGAGCTGATCGACCTGATCTGGAACCGGAAGATTGACCCCGGCAAGGTCTTTGATCTGACCCTGCCCCTGGAGCAGGTGGCGGAGGGCTACCGCGCCATGGACGAGCGCCTCGCCATCAAGACGCTCCTGCTGCCGTAAGGCCCCGCCGGCCACGCCCGCGCCGTCACTAGGCGTCCCCTGCGCGGTAGATGCGGTCCACCAGCTCCATCGTCTTCACGGCGTCGCCGAAGTGGCTAGTCGGTGGGCGGCCGTCCTGGATGCAGTCCACGAAATGGCGGTTCTCGTGCCAGAAGCCGAGCCAGTGCTCGGGGCTGTCTCCCTTGGCGCCGCCGGCCGTGCCCCAGGCCGTTGACGGCTGCACCTCCGGCTGGCCGTCGTCAAAGACGATCCAGCTCTCTCGGTCGGCGTCGACGTAGGCGGTGACGTTCTTGCCGTGGAACTCGGCGCAGAAGATGCGCCGGCCGGTGAGATAGCTGGACTGCAGCACGCCCACCGCCCCGCTGGAGAAGGTGATCAGGGCGACGAACTCGTTGGGCACCGGGCCGGGGACGTAGCGCTGGCGCACGGTGGCGTGCACGTCCACCACTTCCCCGCCGCACAGCCAGCGTACGTTGTCCACGGCATGAATGCCGTCTGAGGTCAGCGGGTCGATCGCCCCGTCGTAGAAGCCGGCGTGGGTGTCCAGCCGGCGAGTGGACTTCAGAAAGCTCACCGCGGCGTGGTGGATCGGCCCCCGCGCCTCCACGCGCGCCCGCAATGCGGTCATGGCCGGGATGTGCCGGCGCTGGAAGCCGACCATGGTCAGGCAGCGGTGCTGCTCGGCAAAGTAGGCCAGCATGCGCGCCTGCACCGTGGTGAGCGCCGGGGGTTTCTCGATGAAGACGTGCCGCCCCTGGCGCAGGATGGTCGTGACCGGCTCGTAGAGGTGCTGGGGCGGCATGATCACCCAGACGGCCTCCGGGTCCACCTCCTCCAGCATCTGGCGGTAGTTCGTGTAGACCCGCGGCACGCCGAACCGTTGCGCCGTCTGCTGCGCCTTATCCGCGATCAGGTCGCAGACCGCCGCTAGCTCCACGTCCGCGAAGCTGGCCACCGAAGGATAGTGATAGCGATTGGCGAGCGACCCCGCGCCGATGAATGCCCCCTTGATGCGCCTCTTGCTGGCCACGCGCGCTTCTCCTCTCTCCACGGACTCCACAGGCAGCATAAGCCGGCCTGCCGCGCCGGAGGTGCCCGCCTGCCGGCGGGGGCAGTGTACCTGGCCGGGGCGGTCGCCGCGCTAAGTATCCGCTGGTATGTTCGCGCCGCCCTGTCCATCGATGCCCGGCCGTCCTGTCCCTAACGAACGTACCAGTACCTACCTAGACCAGACCCTTCCTAAACCGAGCCCTCGCCCTCTCTCAAAGGGAGAGGGAACTCCTCAATGGCCGCGGAAAACCCGGGCCGGCGGTGGCCAGAATATTGCATCCTCTTTACTGAGGCGGGGGTCGCGGTCGTCGCTGGCCCTGAGCCTCCCCCGCATTGCATCCTCACGTGCTGAGGAGGTGGACTGATGCGCTACCGCCGGCTGGTTGGCCGGTACATGACGTTTACTTCCGTCGGCCAGATCCTGCCATCGGGGGATCTCCTGAGCGGGGCCTGGGGGCAGGTGATGGTGGCGCCGGCCTACTGGCGCCCGGCGGCGGACGTCTGCGAGACGGCGAGCGAGGTGACGATCGTGGTCGAGCTGGCAGGAGTGGATGCAGAGAAGGTCGAGGTCCTGCTCTACGAGGACGCGGTAGTGGTCACGGGCGAGCGGCCACTGAGCCCCTGCGCGCCCGAAGGCGTCTACCACGCCGCAGAGATCCGGCATGGGCCGTTCCGGCGCGAGGTGCGCCTGCCCTGCGCCGTGGACGCCGAGGCCGTGGCGGCGCGCTACGAGCGAGGGCTCCTGCAGATCACGCTGCCCAAGCTCACCGACCACGGCAGGATAGGGCGCTGACAGGAGATTGGCGGACACGCCGTTTCGCTCTGGTGCGGCCTACCGATGAGACCCTGACCCTTGCGAAAGGCGCCAAGCGCTCCGGCAGACACGCTGTTTCGCTCCACCCGCACCCGTAGCGCGAGTAACGACTAGTGAGTAGCGGGTAGCGTGGAAGGTGGACTGCCAAGCATCCGCGGCTGAGCACGCAGTCTGGAGCACGCAGCGGAGCTTGCTGAACAGAGCAGGAGGGAGCAAGAACGATGGTGGCGACGCCCACTGGACCGGCCGGCTCCGGTCCGGTCATACCGGCGGCAGCGATCCCCGACGCGCTGCCGGTGCTGCCGCTGCGTGACACGGTCGTCTTCCCGATGGCCGTGGTGCCGATCGTCGTCGGCCAGGAGCGCTCGCTGCGCCTGGTTGACGACGTGATGCGGGCCAACCGCATGCTGGCCCTGGTGGCGCAGCGCAGCGCGGACGTGGAGTCCGCAGGGCCCGGTGACGTCTACCCCGTCGGCACGGCGGCAGTGATCCGCCAGCTGCTGCGCGCTCCCGACGGCACGCTGCGCCTGGCGGTGCAGGGCCTGGAGCGGGTGCGCCTGCTGGACTTCACCGCGACGGAACCTTACCTAGTGGCCCGCCTGCTGGTCCTGCCGGAGCGGAGCGAGCCGGGGATCGAGACCGAGGCCCTGCGCCGCACGCTCCTGGACCTCTTCCGCCGTCTGGCGACCCTGATCGAGGGCTTTCCCGCCGAGGTCGTGGCAGCCGCCGAGGGGCTGGCTGATCCGCGGGAGGTGGCCTATCTCGTGGCGTCGGTGGCCCCGCTCCCGACGCCAGCGCGGCAGGAGATCCTGGAGCTGGATCCCGTGGAGGCCAAGCTCCGCCGGCTGGTGGAGCTGCTGCAGCACGAGGCGGCGGTGCGGGAGCTGAGCCGCCAGATTGCCACCCAGACCCAGGCGCGCCTGACCAAGGCGCAGCGGGAGCACCTGCTGCGCGAGCAGCTGCGCTCGATCCAGGAGGCGCTTGGCGAAGCGGCCGAGAACCCTGAGCTGGCCGACCTGCGCCGCCGGATCGAGGCGGCCGGCCTGCCGGAGGAGGCGCGCAAGGAGGCCGAGCGTGAGCTCGCTCGGTTGGAGTCGATCCCCCAGGCCTCGCCGGAATACGGGATCATCCGCACCTATCTGGACTGGATGGCCAGTCTCCCCTGGAATACGCTCACCGGCGGCGAGATCGACGTCCAGCGGGCGCGCCAGGTGCTGGACGAGGACCACTACGATCTGGACGACGTCAAGAACCGCATCCTGGAGTACCTGGCGGTGCGCAAGCTGCGCCGGCAGCGTCGGGCCGCCGTCGGGCTGGCAGCCGGCACGGCGGAGCACGTGCCCCACGCCGGGCCGGTGCCGGCGACGCAGGAGGACGACGCGGGGCGCGAGCCTATTCTCTGCTTCGTCGGACCACCTGGGGTGGGGAAGACGAGCCTCGGCCAGTCGATCGCGCGGGCGCTAGGGCGCAAGTTCGTGCGCATGTCGCTGGGCGGGATCCGCGACGAGGCGGAGATCCGCGGCCACCGGCGGACGTACATCGGGGCCATGCCGGGGCGTATCATCCAGGCCATCCGGCGCGCCGAGACCCGCGACCCCGTGTTCATGCTCGATGAGATCGATAAGGTCGGCGCCGACTGGCGTGGCGATCCGACGGCGGCCCTGCTGGAGGTGCTCGATCCGGCGCAGAACCACAGCTTCGTCGACACCTACCTGGGCGTGCCCTTTGATCTTTCCCAGGTCCTGTTCATCGCCACGGCCAATACCCTGGAAACCATCCCGATCCCGCTGCGCGATCGCATGGAGATCATCCCCATCGCCGGCTATACGGAGGACGAGAAGGTCCACATCGCGCAGCAGTACCTGATCCCGCGCCAGCGGGCCGCCCATGGCCTGGCGCCCCAGGAGATCACGTTCACGGATGAGGCGCTCCGGCAGATCATTCGCCGCTACACGCGTGAGGCGGGCGTGCGTGACCTTGAACGCCAGATTGCCACCATCTGCCGCAAGCTGGCGCGGCAGGTGGCGGAGCAGGTGGAGGCGCAGGCCGGGCGAGGGCCAGCGGGGAGCGATGGACCGCACGCCGCCCCGAGCACCGGCGGCCCGCCCGCCGTGACCGCGATCGAGATCACCGCTGACCGCCTCCAGGAGTACCTCGGCAAGCCCCGCTTCTTCGAGGACGTGGCCGAGCGGATCGACCGGCCAGGGGTGGCCACGGGACTGGCCTGGACGCCGACCGGCGGTGAGGTCCTGTTCGTCGAGGCGGCGCTCCTGCCGGCGGGGCCGCAGGGGGAGCGCCTGCTGCTCACCGGCATGCTGGGCGATGTGATGCGGGAGTCGGCCCAGGCGGCGCTCACCTACGCCCTCTCTAACGCGGAGCGTCTGGGGTTCGACCCGGCGGTGTTCGCCGGCAAGACGGTGCACGTCCACGTGCCGGCCGGGGCGATCCCCAAGGACGGCCCGTCCGCCGGGGTGGCGATCATGACGGCCATCGTCTCGCTGGCTACCTCCCGCCCGGTGCGCTCCGACGTGGCCATGACAGGGGAGATCACGCTCCGCGGCAAGGTGCTGCCCGTCGGTGGAATCAAGGAAAAGGTGCTGGCGGCCCACCGCGCGGGCATCAAGACCGTCATCCTGCCGCGGCGGAACGAGCGGGACCTCGATGACGTGCCGACGGAGCTGCGCCGCGAGCTGGAGTTCGTGCTGGTCGACTCGGGCGAGGAGGTGGTGGCGCGCGCACTCTGTCCGCCTGCGGCCGCCCCCGCGCCGGCGCCATCCGACCAGGCAGTGGCGGTCAGCCTCGATCCCTGATCGCCTGATTGCCGGCGTTGCGGGTCGCCTGCCTCGGGGCGCGCCAGCGCCGGCGGTCGCCGGAGGGAAGCGGTCTGCTCCCGCGCGAGGCGTTTCCCTCTCCCGCTGGTCGTCCCGCCTCCAGCGGGACCCTGGGCCAGGGTGAGGGCTCCACATACCAAGAACCGGGGCCCATCTCCCGCCGAGGCTCCAACAGCCGCTTGAGGGAAGCTTTACGGTCTTCCGCGCCGCCTCTTATGCCGGTCTTGCGCGCGCGGTAGAGGCTGAGGGCAGAACACCGTGGAAGAAGGGAGGTGAAGAGCGATGGCACTGGAGCTTATGCGCCGTCCATGGGCAGGAACCAGCCTGGCCCGTGACCTCGCGCGCGAGTTCGTGCCGCTGCGCGAGATGATGGACCGCCTGTTCGAGAGCGCGTTCACGCCGTCCTTCTGGGCGGATACGTGGACGGGCGGCTTCGCCATGGACGTGTATGAGGACGACAACGCCTACTACGTCCATTGCCTGCTGCCGGGCATTGATCCGAACCAGGTGAGCATCTCGGCGCAGGATAACGTCCTCACCATCCGTGGCGAGCGCCAGCGCACCGTGCCCGAGGGCGCGCGGCCGGTCTTCCAGGAGATCGGCTACGGCACCTTCCAGAAGCAGGTGGCGCTCTCGGCCCCGGTCGACGCGGACAAGGCGGAGGCCACCTATCACGACGGGATCCTGAGCATTACCCTGCCCAAGGCGGAGGCGGTGCGGCCGAAGACCATCAAGGTCAAGGCCGGTGCCGCTAAGAAGTAGGCTGCCGGGGGGCCGGCGAGCGCTCGCCGGCCCCCCTTCCATCTGTCCCGTTTCTTCTCGGGGTCCTGTGAGCCGTCTTCAGCTTGTCCTCTGTGGATCGTCGTGCGGGAGGGAGGCGCGAGATGCTCTGGCCATTCCCCTTTGTCGATCCCGTCTACCTGCTCTATGCCTTGCCGGCGCTCCTGCTGGCGCTCTATGCCCAGTGGCGCGTGCACCATACGTTCAACAAGTACGCGCCGGCGGTGAA
This sequence comes from Chloroflexota bacterium, assembly GCA_034437795.1. Classification (GTDB taxonomy): domain Bacteria; phylum Chloroflexota; class UBA11872; order UBA12225; family UBA12225; genus DAOTTI01. The sequence goes on from DAOTTI010000011.1 coordinate 18,033, forward strand.
CGCCTGGGGAGTGACCGGTGCGGCGGCCGCCCGCCGGCTGCTGGATGCGGCCGGCCTGTACCAAGTGGAGATCGAGCGGGTGCCGGGCCATCTAACCGACCATTACGATCCGTCGGCCAAGGTCCTTCGCCTGTCGGACAGCACCTATGCCAGCCCTTCTGTGGCGGCGCTGGGCGTGGTGGCGCACGAGGTAGGGCACGCCATCCAGGATGCGGTGGCCTATATCCCGATGCGCCTGCGACAGGGGCTGGTGCCGGTCGCCACCATCGGTAGTAATCTGGGATACGTTCTCTTCTTGCTCGGTCTGGTGATGCAGGCCACTGGCCTGGCGGTGATCGGCCTGGCGCTGTTCAGTTCGGCCGCCGCCTTTGCCCTGGTGACCCTGCCGGTGGAGTTCAACGCCAGCCGGCGCGCGCTGGGCCTGCTGCGTGACACCGGCCTGGTAGCCCCACATGAGATCGATTGGGCTCGCGAGGTGCTGGACGCCGCCGCGCTGACGTACGTGGCCGGCCTGGCGCAGGCGATCGCCCAGGTGTTCTACTTCCTGCACCTGCTGCTTGCGCACCGCAGCCACGCTGAGGAGTAGCGCCGAGAGCCACGAGCCTGCTTCCCGGCTGCCGGCAGGGACACAGGCCGGGAAGCAGGCAGGCCGCGCACTCGCTGGCGATTGGAATGGCAGTGTTCACTCGGACGCGGCGCACGGCAGCCCGAGACGGATCGCCCCGCGCCGTGCGCTCGTTAGCCTCAGGTGGTACGGACCCGGGCGCGGCGTCCCGGCTGGATGCTCCTGTGCTGCCCGGATGAGACGCCGTTCAGCCTCACGCTGTGCGGACCTGGATCCGGCGCGCCTGCGCCCGCTCGATGCGCGGCAGGCGCAGCGTGAGTACGCCGTGCCGTAGCTCCGCGGAGATGCCGGCGGCGTCGACGTCGTCCGGCAGCTGGAACTGGCGGAAATAGCCCGTGAGCGCGAACTCGCGGTAGACCGCATCGGCGCGGGCCGGGTGCGTGGCCTGAGCCTGGATGGTGAGCACGCGGCGATCGACCTGCACGTCTAGCGCTTCCGGCTCAACGCCGGGCAGATCGGCTAGGACGACTAGCCCGCGGTCGTCCTCGTAGATGTCGACGGGCGGCCGGATGTATGTCTCCTCGGACCGCGTCGGCTCACCGCCGGTCGCCGTGCGGTCGGCTGCGCGTGGGACAGTCGGTTCAGCCATGGTGTAGTCCTCCTGTAGCGCCAATCTGACGGGGACCTTGCGCCCTCGCTCCTGCCATCATCCGCCGGGCCGTGCGCCCTGCGGTCATCCTGCCCGCCCGCGCGTGCCCCGCCCTGCCGACTGGACGGCGATCCGTCGGGGCTGGGTGGATGAAGCGCGAGGGAGGGTCAGCAGGAGCAGGCCGTGCTGGTACTGCGCGCTCACCCCGTTCGGGTCGACCTCAGCGGGCAGCTCAACGATGCGGACGAAGCGGCCGGCGGCGCGTTCCGTGCGGTGCACCCGCTCCGGCGGGATGCCGTCCAGCCCCGCCTTCTCGCCGGCAATGGTCAGCGTCTTGCCCGTCACCGTGACCTCGAAGCGGTCCGGATCGACCCCCGGCGCCAGCGCCTCGACATACAGGTTCGCGCCGTCGTCGTACAGATTGACGAGTGGATACTGGCGGGCGGCGCGCCCGGGCAGGAACGCCAGGGGCCACCGCCCTGCTGGGCCAAGGCCGGCCTGCGCCAGGGCACGGTCGATCTCGCGACGGAGCGCCTCGATCTCGCGGAATGGGTCCCAGACGGCCATGGTCGTTACCTCCTTAACGTTGGCGTGTCCGCTGCCTCAGGCCAGGCCATTCATCTCGTCCACCTTGGCCGCCACCCACTTGATCAGCAGACAGAAGGCGAAGATGACACCCAGGATGGGCACCCACCAGAGCGGTACCTGTTCCATCGCACGTGACCTCCGCTGGAGGGCGAACGGTTCTCAGGGACGGTGTGGCGGTCATCGTGGCGCGCGTCGCCGGCCACGTGGCTGCGATCGGTTGCTCGGCTCCACTCTACGCTTCGGCGCGCATGACCGGCGCAAGGACGGGGCAAGAGGTACGTAGGAGCGGCGCGGCCGGCGTGATCAGTCTGCGTGAGTATTTCGCTTCATCGGTCTGACGCAGAGCACGGCAGACCGAGCCGTGTGGCGCGCCGGTAGCGAGCCCCCGCTTATCCGGAGGTCCGGCGCTCCTGCGCTCCTCCGCCGCCGCGCCCGCCGTCTCGCGGCCCGTAGGGGAGCGGGATATACTCCACTGACGGCCGGCGCTGGCTCGTCTGCGGGTAGAGGCGCATAAGCTCAAACACTTCCCGCGGCAGGTCTGTGGAGACCGGCAGGCCAAGGTCCCGCGCCTCGGCGACGGAGATGGGGTAGTCGTGGGTCCACGTGCCGGTGGCCAGCGTGCGCGCGATCGACGTCGCGCGCTCCTTGCCCAGGCGTGGGAGGAGCAGGTTGCAGACGGTGCGCTCCACCTGGCGCAGCGCCTTCTGGGCGATGTCCGCCTGGATCAGCGTCTGGTCGTCGATCTCAGCGATCGGCTTACGCTCCAGCACGGTCAGAATGGACGCGGCGGGGTACTGCCCAAGCTGCGGATCGACCGGCCCCAGGACGGCGTTCTCGGCCATCACGATCTCATCGGCCGCGAGGGCGATCAGCGTCCCGCCGCTCATGGCGTAGTGCGGAACGAACACGGTCACCTTGGCGGGATGGCGCGCCAGCGCCTCGGCGATCTGCTCCGCCGCCAGCACCAGCCCGCCCGGGGTGTGCAGGATCAGGTCGATCGGCACGCTGGGGTCGGTGAGCTGGATGGCGCGCAGGACGTCCTCGGAGTCCTGAATGTCGATGTAGCGAACGATGGGAAATCCGAGCAGGCTCATCGTCTCCTGCCGGTGGATGAGGCCGATGGCGCGGCTGCCCCGCTTCATCTCGAAGCGCCGGAGCGCCTCCAGGCGCTGCCATTCCAGCCACCGCTGGCGGATCACCGGCTGCAGCATGGAGATGATGAAGAAGAGCCATAGGATCTCGAACATCGCGCGCCATCTCCCTCAGTTCGGCTGGCCTGGATTGTTCATGAGCGGAGCCCTCACCCTGGCCCTCTCCCTCTGAGAATGGAACTTTCCCGCTGGCCGTCGATCATCCAGGCTGGTGCCGACGGGCCCATTTGCCCCTGGCCAATCCCCACCACCACCTCGTCCGCTGGGTGCCGCAAGGGAAATCCCAGGAAGGTGCGCCACGCATCTCACGCTGGGCACACGCTGAGCACGCTGGACACAGCGCTACCATGGCCAGTACTCGTCGGTGTGGAACCGCGGCGCCGGCCGGCGGAGGGGCCAGACAAGCACCAGGCCGGCGACGAATCCGCCGACGTGGGCCCACCAGGCCACGCCTCCCAGGGTTTCCATGTCCGCAGCCAGCGTCAGGACCCCGTTGAGCAGCTGGGAGAGGAACCAGCCGCCGATCCAGAGCAGGGCGGGCACCTCGACGAACCAGGGGATGATGAATATGGGGATGATGGTGACCACACGGGACGCGGGAAAGAGGACGAGGTAGGCGGCCAGGACGCCGGAGATGGCGCCGCTGGCCCCGACGGCGGGAACGGTCGATGCCGGACCGGTCCAGACGTGCACCAGCGCCGCCACGATCCCGCAGACCAGGTAGAAGGCGAGGAAGCGCCAGTGCCCAAGGCGGTCCTCCACGTTATCGCCGAAGATGTACAGCGCCAGCATGTTGCTGATGAGATGGAACCAGCCCCCATGCAGAAACTGGGACGTGACCAGGGTCAGCCATTCACCGGGGAGTGGCGTGGAGAGCAGGCGCGCCGGCACCACGCCGAGCAGCCACAGGAACCCTTGCAGCAGCGGCTCCGGCAGCCGGAGCTCGATCAGGAAGACGAGGACGTTGGCGCCGATCAGCGCGCCCGTGACGAAAGGGACGTCCCGCGCTCGCACCGTGTCTTTGAGCGGGAGCATCGTTCGCTGCCTGGGTCGGCGGGCATTATACCCGCCCCGGCCGGCTGAGCCTCACTAGCACCTGCAGAACTGGAGAACATGGCAGCGTCAGATTGGGCCGACTGGCTCGGCTTGTGGCCCGCGTTCCTGCGCCGGCCATAGAAGGAATTTGCGCTCATCTGCCCGAGTTCTGATGCGCCCCTGATGCAGGCGCGCTATGAGGATGGTGGGTGAGCGGTGGAGCGGCTTGCCGGTAGCGGCGTCGATCCGCCAGCAGCCGGTGGTCCGCGTTCACCGCCCGTGCCGTGGACGTAGTACACGGTCAGTCGAAACCGGATAGACTGGAAAGGAGGTGAGGCGCCATGCTCCGTAAGGTGCTCTGGTGGGTCAATATCCTGCTTGGGCTGTGGATCGCGGCCGCGCCGTTTGCGCTTGGCTACCAGACTGTGCAGCCGGCGCTCTACAACGGCGTGATCGCCGGCCTTGCGGTGGCTGTCCTCGCCTTCATCGGCTGGCTGGTCGAGCAGGGAGTGCTCCGTTGGGGGCGCGCCCCGACCTCGACCCGCCTGGGCGAGGCTACTGGCGCACGCGCCGCTTAGGCCCTGTGGCCACGGCCCCTCGCTGATGCCCTAGCCTGGGCATCAATGGGGAGACGTGGCCGTGGGTCATGGGCCTGTCCTGGCCGTGGTCCACGGCCTGGTCCTGGCGTGGGGCAGGTTCACGGGCGGCTTCGAGGCTGAGCCCGTGCGCCGGCCCCACGTTTGTATTGCGCTACCTGCTGAACCGGCTGAATTGCTGGCCATGGGCCGCACTGAGCCCGTGCGCCGGCCCTGCGTCTGCGTTTGGGCCGCCTGCGCTAGCAAGGCTACGCCGGGCGGGTGGTGGGCTGGGAGATGGCGTAGATGGCGATGGCGGTAAAGGCGATCAGGAGGGCAAACATCACCAGCAGGTAGGCGGCCAGCAGCAGCACGGCAAGGCCATTGTCCCCGTTCCCACCGGCTGCCGGAGAGGGCGGGCCGGCGCCGGGACCGGCCGGGGCCGGTGGGGCCGGAGGGGTAGGTGCGGCCATGGTCATTGCCTCCTGAAGGATCGCTGGAACTGACGCAGGGAAGGGATGGTACCGCAGCGGCCCCAAGGCCGCGGCCCGCGGATCCGTACGCGCTTCTTGCCGGGCACCTATGCCCGCCATACGAGGATGCCGTAGTCTCCGCCGCAGAGCGGTGCCTCAGGTGCCTGAGGTGGCGCGTGCTCCCCGGCATGCTCGCTTCCGACCCCGAGCGCAGGCCTCAACCCTGAAGGATGCCGAGAAAGCGCCACCCGCAGGTTGCCCGCTCAGCGCATGAAGTAGGCGACAAGGTTAATGTGGAGATCATGGAGATCGCGGAGGGTGTTGCCAATGGCCGGAAAGCTGGTCGTCTCCAACGGGCCGGCGCGAGAGGCCCTCCGGCAGGGGGTCGACGCGCTCAGTGCGGCGCTGGCTGTCACCTATGGGCCGCTCGGCGGCAACGTGGGCCTGGGCTTGGCGCACCATCGGCGCCCGCTGCTCACGCGGGATGGCGCTGCCGTCGCCCGTGAGCTGGCGGCGCCCGATCCCGTGGCCAACCTGGGGGTCCGCCTGCTGAGGGACGCAGTGCTCAGGACGGGCGATGCGGCCGGCGATGGCACCACACTGGCCGCCATCCTGGCCCAGGCCCTGATAGACGAAGGTCTGCGGGCGATCGCCGCTGGCGCGGAGCCGATGGCCCTGCGCCGAGGGATCGAGGCCGCCGCCGGCCACGCCGCGCGGTGCATCAAGGAGCAGGCCATCCCGATTGCCCCGCACGATGGCGACGCCTGGCGCACCACGATTGCAGCCGTCGCCGCCAGCGCGGCCCATGACGAGGCGCTGGGGCAGATAGTAGCCATTGCGTTCGAGCGGGCTGCCGCCGCGGGCGGGGGAGGGAGCGTCGCGGTGGAGCTAGGCAAGGGTCGCCGGCCGGAGGTCGTGGCGGTGGCGGGCGGCCAGTTCGAGTGCGGGTACGTCTCGCCGTACTTCATCACCGACTTCTCGCGTCGCGAGGCGGTGGTGGAGGAGCCGTACATCCTGGTCACGCGTGAGAAGGTCGCTCGCCATGAGGACGTCGTCCCGCTGCTAGAGAGCCTGCTGCAGCTCGGTAAGAAGCACCTGGTGGTGGTGGCCGAGGAGATCACGGGCGATGCGCTGGCTACGCTGGTGGTGAACCGGCTGCGGGGCACGATGAAGCTGCTTGCCGTGCGCCTGGCGGGCGATGACGCGCAGCGCCTGGCCGCGTTCGATGATCTCTGCGCGCTCACCGGCGCCACGCTCATCGCCCCCGAGACGGGGAAGCGCCTGGCCCTGGCCTTCATCGGTGATCTCGGCCGCGCGGAGCGCGTTGTCGCTACCCAGCAGCAGCTTACCGTCATTGGCGGCAAAGGGAAGCCGGAGCGCCTTGCCGCCGCCGCTCGCTGGCTGGAGGCGGAGCTACAGCAGGCGCAGTCCGAGGTGCGGCGTGCCCTGCTGCGCCGGCGTCTAAGCCGCCTCTCCGGAGGCCTGGTGGTGATCCGCGCCGGCGGAGCGACAGAAGCCGAGGCGCAGGAGCAGAAGGGACGCCTGGAACGCGCGGTCAGCGCCGCGCGGGCGGCGCTGGAGGAGGGGATTGTCCCCGGCGGCGGGATCGCCCTGCTGAACGCCCAGGCGGCGGTCGATCGCCTGCTGGACGGCGGCGCCCTTTCCGGCGATGAGGCCTGGGGCGCGCGCATCGTGCGGCGCGCGCTGGAGGCGCCCCTGCGCCGCCTGGCACAGAACGCCGGCTACAGCGGCAGCGCCGTCGTGGAAGCGGTGCGCCAGCACCAGCGCCACGGGAGCAACACGCGGATCGGCTTTGACGTGCTGCGCGGCGACTACGCTGACCTCGTGGATCGCGGAGTAGTTGATCCGGCCAAGGTCGTTCGATTGGCGCTGGAGCACGCCGCTTCAGCGGCAGGCACCTTGCTCACAGTAGAGGCGGCCGTGGTCCCGCTCCCCCGCGCTGTGAGCGCTTGAGCGCCCCGCTCCTGTACTGATGCCGGCGGACCGCGTTCTCTGAGGATGGGGGCGCGCGCCCCGCACGGGGGCGCATCCGCCACGGAGCCGGACCGGACTGGCGAGCGGCCGCCTGGACCCCTGGGACGCAGACGCGGAGACGTACACTCAATGCGTGGAGCAGATGACATGCGCGCAGTGCAGATCACGGCCTTTGGCGGACCCGAGAACCTCAGCGTTGTAGACATCCCCAGACCGGCGCCCGGTCCAAATGAGGTCCTGGTCAGGGTGGTCCGCTGCGGGGTCAACCCCGTCGACCGCAGCCAGCTCATGGGACGCTGGCCGTGGCTTCGGCTACCGCACATCCCCGGCTCCGAGATCGCGGGCACCATCGAGGCCCTCGGCCCCGGCGTCTCAGGCCTGGCGGCGGGCCAGCGCGTGGCCGTGGCCCTGCGCCTCTTCTGCGGGCGGTGTTATTACTGCCTGCGGGGCGAGGAGCAGCGCTGCATGGCCGACCCGCGCACCGCCACCGCGCCGGCCATCCCCGGCGCCTTTACCGAGGGCGGCTACGCCGAGTACACCGTAGTCCCCGCCTCCAACGCCCTACCTATCCCCGACGGCCTCGACTTCGATGCCGCCTGTACGGCCACGCTGGATGGCGTGACCGCCTGGCACATGATGCAGCGCGCCCGGGTCCAGCCGGGCGATCGCGTGCTGGTGGTAGGCGCCACCGGCGGGCTGGGGACCTTCTTCCTCCAGATGGCCCGTCTGTGGGGGGCGGTGCCGTACGCCGTTACGGGGTCGCCCGGGCGGGCGCGTGACCTGCAGGAGCTAGGCGCCGAAGCGGTGATTGACCGCACGTCGCAGGACGTCGCCACAGAGGCGCGCCGCCTGACGGATGGGCGCGGCATGGACGTGGTGCTGGACCCGACTGGCGCGGCCTCCTGGGCGGCCAGCATCGGGTCGCTCGCCCGCGGCGGGCGGTACGCCACCTGCGGCATCCTGACCGGCGCGGAGGTGACGCTCAATCTGGCGCCCTTCTACGCCCAGGAGCAGGAGGTGATCGGCTCCACCGGGGGCACGCGCTTTGACCTCGCCCAGTGCCTGGACGCCCTGGCCCGTGGCCAGCTGCGCGCCGTTATCTATAGACGCTTCCCGCTGGAGCAGGCCGCCGCCGCGATAGCCGCCCTGGGCGACGAGGACCGGCTGGGCAAGATCTTGCTGGAAGTGTAGAAGGCTGGACAGCAGGCAGGGAGGGGCCGGCGGACCGACCACTACCGTGGCACGGGCCACGACGCGGAAGTCTGGCCCGGACCTGCAGAAGGCTGGACGGCAGGCACGGAGAGGGATCACTCGTGGCAGCGCAGGAGCGACCCATCGTCAACATCGTGGGAGAGCTGGTCGCCCTGGGGCCGATCCGCCGCGATCTGGTGCCGCTGTACCAGCGCTGGATGAACGACTTCCGCACACTGCGTACGCTAGGGGTGCAGCCCCGGCCGCTGGCGGAGGAGCAAGAGCTGAGGTGGTTCGAGCAGGCGTCAGGCGACCAGCCCCATGACGTGACGTTCACCATCTACGAGCGGGGCACGTGGCGCCCCATCGGCAACACCGGCCTGCACGGCATCGACTACTACCACCGCTGCGCCACCTTCGGGATCCTCATCGGCGAGCCGGACGCCCGCGGCAAGGGCTACGGCACTGAGGCCACGCGCCTGATGCTCGACTACGCCTTCACCGCGCTGGGGCTGCACAACGTGATGCTCAGCGTCTTCGAGTACAACCTCGCCGGCCTGCGCGCCTACCAGAAGGCCGGCTTCAAGGAGAT
>DAOTTI010000012.1:0-78394 GCA_034437795.1 Chloroflexota bacterium
CAGCCGGCGCCCACGCGGCGCACCATCCCCGCGCGGCCGGTTCCTGTGGCCACTCGCCACGCCTCACGAGCGGTGCGGCGCGAGCTCTTCGAGCCATCGCACCCCATGGCGCGCCTGCTGGCCGCCGCCGGCGAGGCCGCCCTCGAGCCGGCTGCGGGGAAGGATGGCTACCGGCCGCGGCCGGCCGCGCCGCAAGCGGATGGCGTTCCCTCGCAGCGGCCTCCTAGCAGCACCGCGCCGGCCGTGGCGTCACCGGATGTCCCGCCGGTGGCGCAGCCGATCGAGCGACCGGTGCTGGAGGCTGGGCCGGAGCCAGAGCCGGAGGAACGCCACCCGCCGACCCTGGAGGCGCTGGCTGCCCGCTTCAGCCACCGGCGCGAGCGGCCGAAGCGGCCGGACGCGAACGCGCCGGCCAGGCCGGACCGCTCCCGGCTGGAGCGCGAGAAGCAGGCGGCCATCCTGGCGCGCCTGCGCGCGGGCCAGGTGTAGGCCCGCTCGCTGCGCTCACATGGCCAGGATCTGGTCCAGCCGCTGGGCAGTGTCGCGGATGCCCTGGCCTTCGGGCATGTTGGAGACGCTCACCTCCGAGGTGAGGTAGTCGTCGTACCCGGCCTTACGAAGCTCGGCCATGACCGCGGGGTAGTCGGCGTCGCCGTCCAGGAGCTGGCAGAAACCCTTGGCGGTGGCGACGGCGCGCTTGAAGTCCTTGACGTGCACCTTCTTGATGCGCTGGCCCAGGATGGCCACCCAGTGCTGCGGGTAGCCGTACAGGATGCAGTTGCCGACGTCGAAGTAGGCGCCGATCAGCGGATGGCCCACCTCGTCGATCATCTGGCGCATCTCGATCGGGCTCAAGATGAACTTGTTCCACACGTTCTCAATGGCCAGGGCCACACCGTAGCGCTCGGCGTATGGGACAACAGCCGCCAGCGCTTCCCGCGTCCACTCCCAGGCATGGTCGTAGCGCGTCTCGGGCCGGAGCTGCCCCGGATGGAGCAGGACGGCGGTAGCGCCCAGCCATCTGGCGCGCTCCAGGGTACGCCCCAGCTTCTCGACGCACTCGCGGCGCACGGCAGGGTCCGGGTGAATGACGGGCGTGGTGCGGACGGCCGCGCCGCCCATCACGCTGGGGAGCTCCACACCCACGCGCGCCGCCACCTCACGGATCTGGGCGGCTTCGCGCTCGGTCGTCTCCAGGGTTAGGGGGCCCGCGCCGGGCTCGGCGACGTTGAGCTCCACGCCCTGGAAGCCGGCCTCTCTGGCGGCGCGGAGCCGGCCCTCCAGATCGCCGGGCTCACCCGGAATGCAGCCCCAGCAAATGCCTTTCTTCACGCGGTCCTCCTTGCTCGGGGCAAGTATACGCAGGCGCCGGTCGGCCGCTGCGCCGGCCGGCTGCGGGCTCCATGCTCCCTTCCCGCCGCGGGTCGAGCGGCAGCTCCTTCCCGTGCAGGCTTGAGCTAAGCAGGCGCTGGTACGTGCGTGCGGGACAGGACCGCCGGGCATCGATGGACAGGGCGGCGCGAACATTCCAGCGGATACTTACCCTGGGCTGTTCCTGAGTGGAGCTTGCATCGCCGCCCGCTCCCAAAGGAGCCCTCATCCTAACCCGCTCCCTATGGGAGAGACGACCTCGTCGCAGACGGGACTCGTCGCTGGCCGTGAAGAAGCCAGGCTAGGCTACAGTTAGGCCATGGGCGACGAGTACCAGTTCATCCGCTACCAGGTGGCGGGTCGGATAGCCGTCATCACCATCAACCGGCCCGACGTGCTCAATGCCATTCACCCTCCGGCGTCCGCTGAGCTGAAGGACGCCTGGCGGCGCGTGCGGGAGGACCGGAACGTGTGGGTGGCCATCCTGACCGGCGCGGGCGATCGCGCCTTCTGCGCTGGCATGGACCTGAAGTGGGCCGCGGCGCACGCCGACGAGCGGCGCCGGAGCAGCGCGCCGGACCTCACCGTCCACTTCGGCGGGCTGGTCGACGCGCCGGACCGCTTTGACCTGTGGAAGCCGGTGATCGCTGCGGTGAACGGCGTGGCGGCCGGTGGGGGATGCGAGCTGGCGCTGGCTTGCGACATCGTCGTTGCGGCCGAGCATGCCCGCTTCGGCCAGCCGGAGGTGAAGCGGGGCCTGATCGCCGGCGCCGGCGGGGTGCATCGCCTGCCGCGCGCCATCCCGCTGAAGATCGCCATGGGTCTGCTCCTGACCGGCCGCCTGATCACCGCTCAGGAAGCGCACCGCTGGGGCCTGGTGAACGAGGTGGTGCCCGCGGGCGAAGCCTTGGCCGCGGCCAGGCGCTGGGCGGAAGAGATCCTGGAGGCATCTCCCCTGGCGGTGCAGGCGACCAAGCAGGCGGCACTCCTGGGCCTCGAACGCCCCCTGGCCGACGCCCTGGATGAGCGGCACTATCCGGCGGTGGCGCGCCTGCGCGCGTCCGAGGACCCGGTGGAAGGCCCCCTGGCTTTCGCGGAGAAGCGCCCGCCCCGCTGGACGCCGCCGTGACGCAGCGGCGTGGCTGGGCCAATCTCCGGTGAGGTGACGGCGCGGGCGGACCGGCAGACAGAGGCTGATACGGGTCGTCACGGTGTGGCGCCGGTAGTGAGGCGAAGCGCCGCCGGCGTCAGGCCGGCAGCCGGCGCGCCAGGACGCGATAGCGGCAGAACTGGCAGGAAGGCGCGGCCGGAGGCAGGTCGGGGCGCGAGAGGACGTCCAGCACCTGGCGGAGAAAGGCGATGAACGCTCGCTCATCGCGCGGGCACTCGATCCACACCGTGTCGCTACAGAGGGCGTAGCGCCGAGGGGAGCCCCTGATGCGCCCCATCGCCGTGGGCCCGACGCGCAGCAGGCCCAGGCGTGTGATGGGGGCCAGGAGCGGGCGGCCGGGCGCGGGGTGCTCCAGGGCGTAGGCGTAGGCGTGGAGCTGCCGCCACAGGAGGCCGGCGCCGGCGGTACGCGGATCGCGCGTCTTGAAGTCGATCAGGCCGTAGCTCCCGTCCGCGAACCTGACCACGGAGTCATACCGGCCGGAGATGACGCAGCGGGCCGCGTACCCGGGCAGCCCGATAGGCGTCGACCGTACGGCTTGCTCGCGGCAGTCGATCGTTCCAGGCGGCATCCCTTCCACGATGCGGACGATGTCCCGCCCCGCGAAATAGCACCGCATGATGCGATCGATCTGGATAAAGATCGCGGGGAATGGCGTGCGGGGGCGCCGCACCCCGCGCGCGACCTGCAAGTAGAAGCAGCGCCGGCAGTCTTCCCAGACGTAGGCCAGGTCCGACGGCCAGAGGGTGAACGTGGGCGGCCGGCGGCGCATCGGCTGGACCGCCCGACCGGCCTTCGCCACGTTCTGGATATCCGCTGCCTGGGGCATCATCACGGAGCCGCGCCGCCTTCGCGGCGCATGGCCTATTATACGGTTACGTGTAGCAGTGGCCCCATGGGCGCGAGCGCGGCGTGGTACGATGCGCCCCACCGGCGCGGTGCGCCAGGCCGTACACTCCCGGCCGAGTGGAAGTCTGCCGGCCAGTCTCGTCCCGCGTGCGCCGAACGTGCAGCGAGCCGGAGACGGGCCGGCGAAAGGAGCCCGATGAGCCAGACCGCCAAGCGCCCACGAAACATCCTCTTCCTCTGGACCGATGAGCAGCGTCCGGACACCATTGGAGCCTACGGCAACCCGCGGATCAGAACACCCAATCTCGACCGGCTGGCGGCGGGCGCCGTGCTGTTCGAGTGGGCGTACTGCTCGATGCCGGTCTGCACCCCGTCGCGGGGGACGGTGCTCACCGGCCTGTATCCGCACAGCCACCGCGCGATCTACAACAATGTGCCCTTGCCGGAGGACATGCCGACCATTGCCGAGCTGCTGCGCGACTACAGCTACATCTGCGGCTACGCCGGCAAGTGGCATCTGGGACGCGAGATCCACCCGCAGCGAGGCTTCGACGCCTGGTGGTCGAGTATGGAGGACGGCTACATCAAGGACCACCAGCGGGAGGGCTTCTCCACCTACCACCACTGGCTGGTGCGCCAAGGTTATCAGCCGCCGGACACCGCGCCGGATGGCTCCAAGGTATTCAGTCGCAGCACGGCGGCGCGCCTGCCGGAGGCGGCGGGCAAGCCGGCGTTTCTGGCTCAGGAGGCCTGCCGGTTTCTGGACACGTACGGCCACCAGCCCTTCGCGCTCTACGTCAACTTCCTGGAGCCGCACATGCCCTTCTTCGGCCCGTGGGATGACCTGTATGCGCCGGAGGAGATGGAGCTGCCCGAGACGTGGTACGGCGAGCCGGATCCAGGCATGCCCCTGCGCCACCGGCTGCGGCGCGCGCACTACGCCTCGGCCCACAACCGGCACGTACGGACCAACGACGAGCGGGGCTGGAAGGAGCTCAAGGCCCGCTACTGGGGGCTGGCCAGCCTGGTGGACAAGTACGCCGGCCGGATCCTGGACCACCTGGAGGCGCTGGGCCTGACCGAGAGCACGATCGTGGTCTACAGCACCGATCACGGGGACATGATGGGCGAGCACCGGCTGATCGCCAAAGGCGTGCAGTACGAAGGGGCGTCACGGGTGCCGTTGATCGTGCGCGTCCCCGGCGTCGAGCCACGACGGATCAAGACGCCGGTGAGCCAGGTGGACCTGCTGCCGACGCTGCTGGACGCCCTGGGCCTGCCGGTGCCGGGACACGCCCAGGGAAGGTCGCTGCTGCCGCTGATGCGGGAGGGCGACACGGCACCGGACGAGGCGGAGATCGTCTTCGAGTGGAGTGGCGCCCAGGGGGGCCAGACCGCCGACGGCCATCGTTTGGCGCCGGACGAGGTGGGCGACGCGGAGCGGGAGCGGGCCGTGCAGGCGCTACGGGCGCAGCAGCGAACGATCCGGCGCGGCCGCTGGAAGCTGACGGTGGACGAGGCCGGCGACCACGAGCTCTACGATCTGGTGGCCGATCCGCAGGAGACGCGGAACCTCTTGTACGCCGGCAGCGGCCGGACGCCGACGGCCGAGGCGCGGGCCGTGGCGCAGGACCTCTGGGCGCGTCTGCGGGCGTGGCAGGAGCGGACGGGGGACACGTGCATCTTGCCTGATCCGGTGGGCTAGTGGGACACCTGCCTTAGATGTGGCCACTGGCTTCGCTGGCGGAATGGCAATCGGCGTGACAAATGACCTGCCAGGCGGCGCCACAGGACTTGATCCGGGCGCGCCGCCGGCATAGGATGATGGCAGCAGGCATTCGCGTCGGGCGATGGCGCGGGCACCCCGGGCGATCGCCGGCGCCGGCATTCGGATCGTGGCGGTGACCGTTCATGAAATCGATCTCGGCAGCGAGGGGGCATCAAGGAGGGCAAGCGATGGGAAACCAGGCGATCCGAAGAAGGATCATGCTGGGGGGCGCGTGTATGGCAGGAAGCGCCGTGCTGGCGGCCTGCGCGCCGGGGGCGATGGGGCGCCCCGGCGCGACGGCGCGCGAGCGGGCGCCGGTGACCCTGCGCCTGAAGACCTGGACGAACATCATCAACATGCCGTGGTGGGAGCGGGCGGTGAAGCACTTCAACGACGCGCACGCCGCGGACAAGATCACGGTCGTGCTGGAGCACGAACCAAACGACTATTGGACGAAGCTCACGGCGGAGTATGCGGCGGGCACTCCGCCGGACATCATCTACGCCTCGCCGCCGGACCTGCAGAGCGTGGCACTCAAGGGGATGGTGCGCGACCTTCAGCCGCACATCAAGGCCGACCGCTTCAACCTGAACGACGTCAACCCGCCGGCGCAGCTCCCGTACATGTGGGACGGCAAGGTGTGGGCGCTGGCCTGCTGGAACGACACACGCATTCTTTCCATCAACAAGAGCGCGTTCCTCGCCGCGGGGGTGCCGCTGCCGCCCGAGACATGGGACGCGCCCGGGTGGACGGTTGACGACTTCGTCAACGCGGCGCGCAAGCTGAACGATCCGGCGAACAACAAGTACGCCGTCGTGCACGAGGGCGTAGGCTCGGTGAAGCGCCTGGCCTGGCAGTTTGGGGCCTACTACTGGAACGATGACAAGGTGCCGACGCGGTCGGCGTTCAACACGCCGGAGAATGTGGCGGGGTTGCAGTGGATCCGCGACCTCCAGTATGCCCACCGCGTGATGGCCCCGCGGACGTTCGCCAACCAGTTCGGCGGCTGGGAGCGAATGTTCCCCCAGGGGCTGATGGCGATCGCCTGGTGCGCCTATAAGCATGTGGCCGCCGCCTGGCAGGAGATCAAGGACTTCGAGTGGAGCGTCGCGCCCATGCCGAGGGCCAAGCGACGCCTGGGCCACGTCTCGCCCCAGGCCTTCGCCACCGTTTCCACCACCAGATACCCGGACGAGGCGTGGGTGGTGGTCAAGGACTACTCAACCGGCGAGGCAAACGCCATCATGGCCAGCGTCTCCTCCATGCCGTCGTACAAGAAGATCGACGTGTATAAGGTGGCGAACATCCCGCAGGACAAGCGCTGGATGCTGAAGATGCTCCAGGATGCCCTGAACTCGGGGAAGCCGGAGGTGCCCCACCCGAACGTCAAGCTGGAGATGCTGCAGGCGATGGACGCGGAGGTGACGGACCTGCTGGACGACAAGAAGTCGGCCCAGGAGGCGGCACGCAGCGGGGCGGAGCGGGTCAACGCCATCTTCGAGCAGTACGGCATCAGGCCGAAGTGAGCAGGTGGCGTTCCGCTCGGCTGCGCCTCGCCGGAGGCGGGCGAGCGGGCCACTAGCTGCTCACCACTCCTCCTCCACCCCGTCCTCCGACCAGCGGGTGTGGAAGGTGCCCGGACGGTCGATGCGGCGGTAGGTGTGGGCGCCGAAGTAGTCGCGCAGGCCCTGGAGCAGGTTGGCTGGGAGGCGCTCCCGCCGGTAGCCGTCGTAATAGGCCAGGGCGGCCGAGAAGGCGGGCACAGGTACGCCCAGGTTCACGGCGCTGGCGACGACGCGGCGCCAGGCGTCCTGGCACTGGGCCGCCACGTCGCGGAAGGAGGGGGCCAGAAGCAGGTTTTGCAGGCTGGGGTCGGCGCGGTAGGCCTCGCGGATGCGCTCGAGCAAGCGGGCGCGGATGATGCAGCCGCCGCGCCAGATAGTGGCAATGGCCCCCAGGTCGAGGTTCCAGGCGAACTCGGCGCCGGCGGCGGCCATCTGCTGAAAGCCCTGGGCGTAGGCGACGATCTTGGAGGCGAGCAGGGCGTCGTGCACGTCCGTGACTAGCTCCCGGCCCCCGGCCGGCGCGGTGCGGGAGGCGGGGCCGGAAAGGACGCGGGCTGCGCGCTCGCGCTCCGGTTTCAGCGCGGAGAGGAACCGCGCGAAGACCGCCTCGGCGATGGCGGTGGCGGGGACGCCGAGGTCGAGGGCGTGCTGGGAGGACCACTTGCCGGTGCCTTTCTGGGCGGCCTCGTCCAGGATGACGTCGACCAGGGGCGTGCCGGTACGGGCATCGACCTTACGCAGCACGTGGGCGGTGATCTCGATCAGGTAGGAATTGAGGGGGCCCTTGTTCCACTCGGCGAAGATCTCGGCCAGCTCGGGGGCGCCGAGGCCGAGCCCATGCTGGAGCAGGTCGTACGCCTCAGCGATGAGCTGCATGTCGGCGTACTCGATGCCGTTATGGACCATCTTCACGTAGTGGCCGGCGCCGTCCGGGCCGATGAAGGCCACGCAGGGGATGCCATCGACCTGGGCCGCGATGCGGGTGAAGATCGGCTCAACGGCCTCGCGATAGGCCGACTCGTTCCCACCGGGCATGATGCTCGGCCCGTGGAGCGCGCCCTCTTCGCCGCCGGAGATGCCGGCGCCGATGAAGCGCAGGCCGGCCTCCTCTAGCTCCCGCGAGCGGCGCTGCGTATCCGCGAAGTGCGAGTTCCCGCCGTCGATGATGATGTCGCCCGGATCGAGGTGCGGGCGCAATTCAGCGATGACGGCGTCCACCGCCGGGCCGGCCTGGACCATGAGCAGGATGGCGCGCGGCCGGGCGAGGGCACCAACGAACTCCGCGATGGTGCGCGCTGGCGTGATCGGCCCTTCGTGCCCGTGGGTGGCGATGAACTGCTCGGTGCGGGCGGTAGTACGGTTGTACACCGCCACAGGGATGCCCTTATGGGCGATGTTCCGCGCCAGGTTCTGCCCCATCACCGCCAGGCCCAGGACACCGATGCGGCTCTTCCTGTCGTACTGCGCCATATGCTGCTCCCATCCGGCAGCAGGACTCGCTCCCCTGCCGTGCGGCAGTATACGAAGCTCCAGTGGGGACGCGGGGAGCACCCCTCACCCCCTGACCCCCTCTCCCGCGTGCGGGAGAGGGGGACACGGGCCACGGCGGTGCGGCTGGGCTGGGAGGGAGGAGAGCCCTCACCCCCTTTGGCCGGGGCCGCGCCGCCCCCTCTCCGACGCGGAAGGCGGACGAGGGCCACGGCCGGTGCGCTCTCCGGTACGATTGCGTGCACCCGTGATCGGAGGGAATGCGATGGCAACGATGGCCAGCTCTGAGGGACAGGCGAAGCCCGTGCTGGTGGCCGATCTGGCGTGGGTGGACGTGCGTGAGCAGATGGAACGAGGGGCGCGGATCGCGGTCGTACCGATCGGCTCCTGCGAGCAGCACGGGCCACACCTGCCCCTAGGATCGGACACCTACTTCATCTATGAGGTCTCGCGCCGGGGCGCCGAGCTGGCGGCGGCGCAGGCGGGCCGGCCGGTGGCGCTGGTCTTTCCGCCGGTGTGGTACAGCAACGGTGACCAGTGGGCGCCCGGCGAGGTCTGGCTGCGACCGAGCACGATCATCGCCCTGCTGGTAGACATTGTGACGCAGCTCGACCGCCACGGGTTCCGGCAGATCGTGCTGACCACCGGCCACGGCGGCAACCCCGGCATTATGGCGGATGCCCTGCGCGAGGCGCGCGGGCACGGCGTGAAGGCGGAGCTCTTCTCCGTGGCGCCGTGGGCCTTCATCGGCGAGGTGGTGAAAGAGGTGCAGGAGACGCAGAAGACGGGGCACGCCTGCGAGATCGAGACGTCGACCAGCCTGTACCTGTTTGGGGATCGCGTGCGGCTGGACCGGGTGGCGCCCGGGCCGGAGCGACCGAGCTACTGGGCGGAGATCAGCCCCTACGAGATGGTGCGCCGGGGCGTGGTGCGGCAGCAGGGCGTGAGCACCGGCAAGATCGGGGAGCACCCGGGGTACGTCGGCGACCCGACCCGGGCATCCGCAGCGAAGGGCGAGCGTCTGGTGACGGCCTGGGTAGAAGGGTTTGCGCGGTTCCTGAGGGAGCTGGCAGGCGCGGGATGAAAGCCCCTCGGGCGTCGTCAGGCTGCTGCCCGATGAGCTGCTGACGCTCCCGAACCTGGTTCGTGATGTGGTCGAGGCGGTGGGCCGGCAGGTCGAGGCCCAGCGCCGCGCCGACGAACGGCTGAGCGGGGTAGAAGCTCGCCTGGAACGAGCCGAAGAGCACCTGAGCGGGGGTAGAAGCTCGCCTGGAACGGGCCGAAGAGCACCTGGTCCGTCTGGAAGAGGCGCTGACTGACCTCACCCGGCGGGTGAACGGGCTTGCGGCCGGCCAGCAACGCCTCCGCGAGGAGGTAGGGGCGCTGGCGGAGCTGCCGGAGGCCCGTGCCGACGTGGACGCGGCGAACGTGCTCATCGACGTCTTGGCGCCACGAGGGTTCCGGCTGCTGGCTCAGCCGGGGCCGGTGGAGGTGGATGGCGAGGTCGGCGTGGCGGCGCCGGTCGAAGACCCCGGTGGCCGGCGCGCATGGGTCCTGCTCCAGGCGAAGGCTCCGCTGCGTCGCGGCGACGTTCGTGGGTGGGCTCGCCAGCTGCAGAAGCCGAGCTTCTGGAGGCGGTCGAGAACCGAGGGGATGACGGCGCCGTTCCTGCCTTACGCCTTGGGGCTGCGCGTTTATCAGGACGCAGCGGATGCCGGCAGGTTCTGGGCATCGGCATCCCGGGGCCGCGCGGGGAGCGGGGGGCGCCGGTGTTGCGTGAGGTCGAGCTGCCGGCTGCAAGCCAGCGGTGATCCCAGGCCGCGCCCTACGGCACCCTGGATCCTTCAGGAGCGGAGCCCTCACCCTCTCCCACAGGGAGACGGGACTCGTCGCTGGCGGAGGAGGGCGCGAGGCGGGTCAGCTCCGTAGCCGGGTGAGTACGTCCTCGTCCAGCTCGACGCCTAGGCCCGGCGTTTCGGGCACCTCCATGCGGCCCTGGTGGACGAGTACAGGCTCGCGCCAGATGGGGAACTCGTCGCGCAGGGGGTGAGGCTCGATGTTGTACTCCTGCGGGTAGATGCAGCTAGGGGTGCTGACCCACAGGTGCAGGTGGGCCAGGGTACCGATGGTGGGCTGGGTGTTGTGGACGGTGATCGGCTTGTCGTAGGTCTGAGCCAGGGCCGCGATCTTCTTGAACTCCGTGATCCCCCCGCACTTGATCACGTCCGGCTGGAGGATGTCCACCTTGCCGATGGTGATCAGGTCGCGGAACTGCCAGCGCTGGTACTCCTGCTCGCCGGCGGCGATGGGGATGTCTACCGCCTCGGCCAGCGCCGCCAGCCCCTGGTAGTCGTAGGCGGGGACCGGCTCCTCGAAGTGCCAGACGTTGAACTCTTCCAGGCGGCGCGCCATCTTGATGGCCGTGTGCGGCAGGTAGGCGTTATTCACGTCCACCAGGATGGCGAAGTCGTCTCCAACCAGCTTCCGCATCTCCCGCACGGTGTCGATCGTCTGGTCGAAGCCGCTGTCATACATCCAGGGCGTGGCCGAGTGGATCTTGTAGGCGCGGTAGCCTTGCTCCTTGAACGAGAGCGCCCGTTCCGCCTCCTCCTGCGGGGTCATGTCACGCCGCATGGAGCTGGCGTAGACCTCGGCATGGGGCCGGAACTTGCCGCCGAGCAGCTTTTACAGCGGCTGGCCGGCGGCCTTGCCGATAACGTCCCACAGGGCGATGTCGATGCCGGCCATCGCCTCCAGCTGGGCGCCGGTCGGACCCAGCTTATAGGGGCGATGGAGCATCTTGTGCCAGATCCGCTCCACGTCGAACGGATCTTCGCCAACCACGAGCGGGGCCAGGGCGCGCTCCACCATGGCGTGGGTGACGGCGGCGTTCATCGGGCTGACCTCCCCCACGCCGTCGATGCCTTCGTCGGTGTAGACGCGGACGAGGTGGTAGCGGTTGAGGAGCACGATCGATTCGATGCGGGTGACTTTCATCGGCCTCTCCTTCCGACCTCTCTTTCCTGGGTGATGAGCTTGCGCAGCGCACGACGCCGCTGCCGGGAGGGCTCTCGCCGACGCGCCATCTGGAACGTCTATGTAACGTCTATGTAAAGACTATGTAAAGACCACGACCACGGAGCGCAGGTTAGAGCACGTCGAACGCACGGGCTTTCATCGGCCGGTCCACGCGGAAGGGGTTGGCCTCCGGTGGGACCTTGCCGAGCATGGCGTCCACACAGAGCCGGCTGCCGCCAGGGCTGCCCATGATCCCGTGGCCGCTGTACCCCGTGTTCACGTTCAGGCCCGGGATCGCGGTCGGGCCCAGTAGTGGCCGATGGTCGGCGGTATAGGTGTACTGGCCGCCCATGAGAAACCACAGGTCGTCGTTGCGCTCCCAGACGTTGCGCCAGAAGGGGACGATGCGCGCCACGCTGTGCGGGCTGCGGGGGTTAAGCAAACTGAAGTAGAAGTCGGCCGAGGTCGGCACGTTGTCCAGGGGCGGCGTGGCGGGCGTGTCGTGCTGCGTGTAGAGCAGGTAGGCGCCGTTGAGCGCGGGGCGCCAATGGGCGCCGGTGTCCTCGTCGATGGTCATCGGCGCGTCCAGCGGGACCTCCGGCACGATGGGCATAATCAGCTTCTGCCGGATGCGCAACGTGAGGTCGAGGCGCAGGCCGGCCAGGGCGGCCACGGCGCCGGAGAACGGCCCGGCGGCAATCACGACCTGGTCGCAGAAGATGGCGCCGCGCGTCGTTCGCACGCCCTTGACCCGGCCGCCGGCCATCTCGAAGCCGGTGGCCTCCGTCTCCAGGCAGAATGTGGCGCCGCTGCCGGCGGCGAAACCGTTCGTCACGCGTTTGACGTCGAGCCAGCCGTCGCGGGCGCGGTAGCGCGCGGAGACGACGTCCGGGGAGAGGTAGGGAAAGCGCCGGCGCGCTTCGTCCCCCGTCAGCAGCTCGACGTCGGTCAGGCCCCAGCCGCGCTGGAGTTCGACCAGGGTGCGCTGGCGGGCCGCCCCCTCCTCGGTGGTCGTCAGCCAGAGGTAGCCCTGCTGGACCAGGCTGATGTCCAGCCGTGGCAGGCCCACGTGGTCGGCAAAGCGCTCGAAGGTGGCGATGGACTCCTGCACCAGGCGGATCTCTTCCGGATTATCGAACTGGGCGCGGAAGGCGCCGGTGGAGGCGGGCGTGGTCAACGAGCAGAGGCGGGGGCGCTTCTCGACGACGACACAGCGCAGCCCCGCTCGTGCCGCGTAGAAGGCCGTGGCCGCGCCGACAATGCCGCCGCCGATGACGACTACGTCGGCGGTGGCGGGCAGGCCCTCAGCGTAGCGGATGGGGTAGGGGCCTGATGGCATGATAGATAGGCGCTCCTTCGGTCTCGGGCCTGCACGCGCGGGGCGCTACCTCGTCGCCGGCGCCCTGGCGCGCAGGAAGTCGTTCACCTTCGGTACCAGGGCGTCGACGACCTGCTTGGCCGAGCGTTCGTTCCGCCAGAGCGCGCCGAGCTCCGGCATGATGATGTCGCGCTCGATCTCCTGCCAGTGGGGGAAGATGGGGTTCACGTGGATGACGGTCTGGCCATCGGCGCCGACGTGCCGGCTCTTGGGCGGCAGATGGGGATCGACGGTCTGGAGGTACTGCACGGCCGACTTACGGCCGGGATAGTAGACGATCGCCAGCTGCTTGGCGGTCTCCGCGCTGACCAGGTGCTGGAAGACGGCCCAGGCCTCTTCGTGGTGGCGCGAGGCGGCGACGATCAGCCAGGCCACGCCGCCGCCGGTCGTCAGGCGCCTGCCCTTCCCTTTGGGGTTGACGGCGTTGTCCCAGCGGAAGGTGGCCCGCCGGTGCCGGACCACCTGCGCCACAGGCGCGATGCGCATAGCCACGTTTCCCCCACTAATGAACATGGCCTCGGCGCCGCCGGCGGCCATCTCTTCCTGAGGCGTCGGCGCGACGCGGTACCGGTACATCAGGTCCTGCATGAACTGGAGCGCCTCCACCGCCCGCGGATCGTCGAGGGTGCAGCGAGTGAAATTCTCGTTGAAGAACTCGGCGCCGTTGGTCCAGATCCACTGCCCGTAGCCGCCCCGCAGGCCCCGCCCGACGATGCAGCCATACTGCACGGTGCCAGCGCCGTCGCGCTTGGTGAGGCGGTCGGCCGCCTTGAGAAAGGCGTCGAAGTCCCAGCCGGGGGCGTCGAGCTTGGTCGGCGGGTAGGACAGGCCCCCATTGTCGAAGAGGTTCTGGTTGACGTACAGGCTCTGGTTGGACATGCCGCGGGGCAGGCCGTACCTTCTGCCCTGCCATTGGTATTGCACGATGGCCATGTCGAAGAAGTCGGAGAGGTCATACCGGTCGCGCTTGAAGTAGGGATCAAGGGCCAGGAACTGCCCCTTGTCGATCAGTGGGAGCGCCTCCGTCGCCTCCAGCGCGGCGATGTCTGGAGGCGTGCCGGCGGCCAGGGCAGTCTCGAGGCGCTCGGGGCGCGAGGCGCCGGCCGGAAGGATGAGCGGCTCCAGCGCCGGACCGGCCGGATGCGCCGCCCGCCAGCGCTCCACGACAGCGTCAAAGAGGGGCTGCTCCTCAGCCGCCAGCTCCGTCAAGACCTGGACGGAGACGTTCGTCCGCAGCGCCGCCCTTTTCTCAGCGGCGCCCGGCGCGCGGCAGGCCGCCAGCGCCCCCAAGGCGGTCGTGGCCAGCGGCGCCGCCAGCAGCTCGCGGCGGTGGAGGCGTCGCTCAGTCGCGGGGCTCATCAGGCAGGCGCCTCCCCGGCCACTCAAGGCGCGATGCTGATCGTGCTTGCCAGGCTCGCTTCGGCTCATCTTCATGCGTCCCTCCTACATGCCTCCTTTACGGAACCCCGAGAAACGCCGCTCTCCCGGCGCGGGCAGAGCAGCGGCTCACGTGCCGCCCTCCCATTCGCGTCGCCCGTTCTCGCGGCGCGCGGGGCGAGCGTCATCCCGCCGAGGGCGGTGAACTCCCAGCAGGTCAGTGCGTACCGGCAGCGCCATGCACCAGGCGGGAGCAGGGCCGCTGCCGCCGGCAGTGACCGCTAGAGGCAGGGTACTGCGGCCGGCCGCTGGAGTCAACCTGTCGGCAGAGAGGGGGAACGGGACGACAGCCCTCACCCCTGGCCCCCTCTCCCGCACGCGGGAGAGGGGGAACGCGGGCCTTGGAGAGAGGTTCTCCCCCACGATGGCCCCGCCGCCCCCGCTCCGACGGGGGACGCGGAGACGCGGGGAGACGGGGTGAGGTCTTACTCGCGGCGCGCTGCGGTGCGGGGACCGCGGGACTACCGCAGCCTGCTGCTGGCGCATTACCTCGCGGCGCGCTGCGGTGCGGGGGCCGCGGAGGAACGCCGGTCATAGCCTGGCGCGTTTGGCCAGCGGAGCCAATAGTCGCCTGCCAGATACGTGACCCGCTGGCCCGGGTTCTTCGCCAGCGGAGCCGGCACTGCCGCCCGCTGCGGGGGCCCCCGCTCTCCCACAGGGAGAGGGAACTCCTGCGTGGGCGAGGGAACGGATCACCGGCCACGAGAAATCCGGTCTACGTAGGCGCTGGTACGTTCGTGCGGGACAGGACGGCCGGGCATCGATGGACAGGGCGGCGCGAACATGCCAGCGGATCCTTAGACCGCGTAGGCGACTGAGCCGTCCGCTCGGAGCGGGTTTCTCATGGGGTCCCACAGGGGGCGCCCTACCTCCTTTAATCGGGCCTCATCCAGCTTGACGCCCAGCCCGGGGGCATCCGGCACGGGCAGGTAGCCGCCCGTTCGTTTCAGCGCGCCTGGAAAGGCCGTGGCGACGGGGCCCTCGTCGGCCTTGGAGTACTCCTGGACGACAAAGTTGGGGATGGAGACATCCAGGTGCACCGACGCGGCCGTCAGCACTGGCCCGAGGAAGTTGTGCGTCACCACGGCGGCGTGGAAGGACTCGGCGATGGCGGCGATCTTCTTGCAGTGGGTGAGCCCGCCGGCCAACCCTACGTCAGGGCGCACGTACTGGCTGCCGCCGTAGACGAGTAGCTCGCGGAACTCCCAGATGGAGTGCATCCGCTCGCCGTTGGCCAGGGCGCTGGAGATGCGCCGCGCGATCTCGGCCTGGGACTGGATGCTATCGATCTGGATCGGGTCTTCGATGAACAGTGGATGGAAGCGGGCGATCGCCTCGGCGACGGGCACAGCCTGCAGGGGGGTGAGCTTACGGTGGAACTCGGTGATGAGGTCGACGTCCTTACCTACGGCCTCGCGGGCCGCTGCCACACGCTCCACCACGGCCGCGACCAGTCCTTCCAGGGTCATGTCCTGAAACCCCGCGGGAATGGGATCGAACTTGATGGCGGTAAAGCCTTCCTCGGCCGCGGCGCGGGCATTGGCCGCCAGCTGCTCCGGCGTGGCGCCACCCATCAGGAGATGCAGGCGCACCTTGTCACGGCACCTGCCGCCGAGCAGCTCCCAGATCGGGGCCTGGAACCGCTGGCCTTTGATGTCCCACAGGGCGATATCTACGGCGCTGACGGCGCCGCTGAGCACGGACCCGCGGAAGGGGGCCATCCGGTAGAGGTACTGCCAGTGGTGCTCGATCCGCAGCGGGTCCTGCCCTACGAGATACTTGCGGAAGGTCTGGATCACCTCGTGTACCGCGTTCGGGTAGCCCCAGCAGGCCGTCTGGCCCAGGCCCACAATCCCATCCTCCGTGGTGATGCGGACGAACAGGCTGCCGCCGACCAGGATAGGCTCCACCTCAGCAATCTTCATGGCGCGTCTCTCCTCTGGAGCCTGAATGCTACCGCGCCCGCTGCCGGCGGCGCCGGTTCGACGTTCAGATCAGGGGCACGGGCACGCAGCCGCGGGGGTCGGGCGCCGGCTCCGTCCCTGAGCCGAGACCAGCCCTCGGCCGCTGCCGGCCCGCTCGCGCAACGGCACAGGCACGCCGAGCGTGTAGACTACAGGGCATGCGCCTGCTGGGACGATCAGTGAGACGCCGGACGGCCCTTGAGCGCGGGGCACGGGCCCTGCTGGGCGGGGGCCTGCTTGCGGCCGGCAGCGGGTGCCGGCCGCCGGAGTGGGGGCGGCCGGTAGGGGCAGCGGAGGTGTACGTCGGGCTCGGCCGGGCGCGGGAGGTGGCCATCCTGGACGCGGTGACGGACACGGTGCGCCGGCGCGTTTCGCTGGCCCCGCTGGGGGAGCGCGGCCTGCCATGGCGGCTGGGGGTCGGGCCGGCGGGGAACGCGGCCATGGTCCCGCTGGTGGGCAACGAGCCCCGCGTGGGGCTCATCGCTCCGGCGCCGTCTGCGGAGGGGCGTGGCGGAGGTGTACGCTGGCGGCAGACGGGAAGCGGGCGCGCCGGCGGCGATGGATCGCAGGAGTGCGCCTGGCTGCGGGTGGGGACGGGGCGCCCGCCGCCCGCGCGCGCCGGCGCGTGGATTGCTCCGGAGGCGCCGCAGACGCTGACCGCCGACGCCCGCGGGCAGGCCTACGTCCTGCTGGCCGACGCCGCCGGTCGGGAGCCGTCGCACGCGGCGGTGGTCGACCTCCGGCGGGGAACCGTGCTGCGCCACCTGCCGCTCTCCCCCGCGGGGGAAAGCGTGCTGGCCCTGCTGGCCTTACCAGACGGGGACCGCCTGATCGCGGCCGTATGGCGGTGGGCCAGCACCGGAGCCGGTGGGAGCCGGCCCGCTGCCGGACGGCTGGTGCTCCTGGACGCGCGGACGGGCGCCATCCGGGCGCGATCCGGCCTCCCCGACGACGCCGCGGTGACCGACCTGGCGCTGGCGGCGCCTCCGCCCGGCGCCGCGGGAGCCGGCGGGCTGGCCATCTATGCGGTGGTGGGGACGCCCGGCCCGGCGCTGGACGAGGATGACTGGTGGGCGCCGACCACACAGTTCGAGCTGGCCGCACTGGACCAGACAACGCTGGACGTGCTGGCGGTCTGGCCGCTCGAGCGCCGGCCCCAGGCCCTGGCGGTGGCGCCGGATGGGAGCCGCGCCTACCTGCTGGTGGGCCTGCCAGGCGGCTGGGGCTGGTCGCAGCGCGTAGTCGTGCTCGATCTGGTTGGCGGCGGGGCGCGCCGCGTCTGGCCGCTGCCGTCGGGCGGCTTCGGGCTGGCGCTGAGCGCCGCTGGCAAGCTCTACGTCGCGGACGCCTTTGGCGACCGGCTGTGGCGGGTGGACACGCGCACGGACACTTTCCTGGGCAGCATCCCGCTGGCCGGCGCTCCCATCGCCATCGCCGCCCGCCCCGCGTGAGGTTGGCCCGTGTCGCTCATAGCCTGGCGATTTCAAATGCGAAGCCCTCTCCCGGAGGGAGAGTAGCGAGTAGCGAGTGCCGAGTAACGAGCAGCGAGTGGCGAGGCCCCCAACGCTCGCCCAAAGGGAGACGGAACTCCTCGCTCTGCCAGAGGGAGCGGGGGCTCCTCGCTCTGCCAGAGGGGGCTCCTCGTCCTGCCAGAGGGAGACGGAACTCCTCGCTGGCCGTGGAGAGGCCAGGTTAGCGAGGGGGATCACTGGGCGCTCCGCCGGAGAGTAGCCCTTCCCATCCTTGCCAGGGGTCCGGCGCGTCCCATGGCTCCACTGCGTCCGCATCGTGGAAGGCCACCGCCGGCGTAGCGGCCCGGCCGGCGCCGGGCGGGCGGTGGGGCCAGGTGAAGGAGAGGGTCCCCGCCAGGAGGGCGCCGAGCGCCGTGTGGCGGGGCTCGCGCCGCCAGTCGCGCACGGCCAGGCGCAAAGCCTTGTAGTGCCCGACGATGACTACCAGCTGCCGCGCGCGGGTGAGGGCGGTGTAGAGCAACGTGCGGCTGAGCATGGGGGCGTGGCTGGTGAGCAGCGGGATCACGACGGCGGGGAATTCGGCGCCCTGGGCCTTGTGCACACTGATGGCGTAGGCGTGCGTCAGGGCCAGCAGTCCGGCGGCGGGATAGCGGACCTCCCGCCCGTCGTCGAGCACCAGGGTGAGCTGCTGCTCCACCGGGTCCACCGCCTGCACCGTTCCCAGGTCGCCGTTGAACACGCTCAGCTCGTAGTCGTTCTGGAGCTGGAGCACGCGATCGCCCGGCCGGTAGACGCGCCCGCCGGCGCGCAGCTCCGGCAGCCCCGGGCGCGCCGGGTTGAGGCGCTCTTGCAGGAGAAGGTTGAGCATGCCCACGCCGGCCTCACCGCGGTGCATCGGCGCGAGCACCTGCACCTCGCCCCGCGCAAAGCCGTAGCGCGCCGGCAGGCGCTGCGCCACGAGGTCCACGACCACCTGCGCGGCCTGCTGGGGCGTCTCTGCGGGGAGGAAGAAGCAATCCTGGACCTTGCCCAGGGCGCGACCGAAGAGCGGGAGTTCGCCGGCATTGATGCGGCGCGCGTTCTGGGCGATGCCCGAGCCGGCGCCCTGGCGGAAGATGTGGCAGAGGCGCGTGACGGGGAACTGCCCGCAGCCGAGCAGGTCGGCCAGCACGTCCCCCGCGCCGACGCTGGGCAGCTGGTCGGGATCACCGACGAGCAGCAGGTGGGTGCCGGGGGCGAGCGCCTTGACCAGCTGGTTGGCCAGCAGGGCGTCGAGCATGCTCGCCTCGTCCACCACCACCAGGTCCGCCTCCAGCGGCCGGCCGGCGTGGCGCCCCGCCTGGCCGCCGGGGCGTAGCTCCAGGACGCGGTGCAGCGTGCCGGCGGCCAGGCCGGTCGCCTCCTCCATGCGTTTCGCGGCGCGGCCGGTCGGCGCCGCCAGGACGCAGCGCAGGCGCTTGACCCTGGCCAGGGTGAGGATGGCCCGCAGGGTGTGCGTCTTGCCGGTCCCCGGGCCGCCGGTGAGGAGCGATACCGGCTCAGTGAGCGCCATGCGCACGGCCGCCTCCTGCTCGGGGGCGAGGACCAGCCGGTGGCGCTGAGCCAGCCAGCGGAAGGCCGCCGGCCAGTCGACCTGCCTGAAGTGGCGGCCGGCGGGCGTGCCATCGGGGCGCTGGGCGGCCGCTTGCAGGGCGCGCAGCCGGCCGGCCACGCTCGTTTCCGCCCGCGCAAACGGCGCCAGGGCCAGGAGCTGGACCGGGCGGGGCGGCGGCCCCTGGCGGGGGCCATCTTCCAGCCCCTCGTATGGCGCCGGCGCCTCGGCCACCATGGCCGGCCGCGGGCCCGTCGCGGCGCCGGTGGGGGCGCCCCCCTCGCGGCCAGCGCCTGTCAACCCCGGCGGGGAGCTACGGCCAGGGGGCACGGGCCCTAGCCGGCCGGACAGCGGCCGGTGGGTACGGGCCAGGGCCGGCCCGGCCAGAGGTACGCCGGCCGGGTTGGTGGCGCCGGCAGCCGGGGGGCGAGGCGTCGCAGCCAGGACCTCGCCCCGTTCACGCAGGGTGGCGATGACCTCCCCCAGGCGGGCGGCGTCCACGCCGAGGAGAGCGGCCGCGCGCCTGGCCAGGGCCTCATCGGGCAGCAAGGTATGGCCTTCATCGGCGGCCTCGCCCAGGGCGTGCAGCACCCCCGCCTGCAGGCGCTCTGGGGCATCTGGGGTAATCCCCACGGCCTGGGCGATCTTGTCCGCCGTCTTGAACCCGATGCCCCACACCTCACGCGCCAGCCGGTACGGCTCCTGCTGGATCACGCGGGCGCTCTCATTGCCGAAGCGCTTGAAGATGCGCACCGCCAGCGAGGTGGAGACGCCGTACCCCTGCAGCGCGACCATCACCTCGCGGATGTGGCGCTGCTCTTCCCAGGCGGCGGCGATCCGGCGCGCGCGGATGGGGCCGATCCCCGGCACTTCGGTCAGGCGCTCCGGCGTGGTATCGATCACCTCCAGCGTGGCCTCACCGAAGGTATCCACGATCCGCCCGCCCATGACGGGGCCGACGCCCTTGACCAGGCCGCTGCCCAGGTACTTCTTCATGCCCTGCAGGGTGGCCGGCAGCGTGGTGCGGTACTCGACGGCGACGAACTGCCAGCCGTACTTGGGGTCGTTCTTCCACCAGCCGCGGGCGACGATCGCCTCGCCCGGCGTCAGATCGGCCAGGGTGCCGACGACGGTGACCAGATGGTCGGGGCCGCTGTGACGGGCTGCCGCTAGCTCAGCGGGCGGACGCTCGGGCGCCAGGCGGGCGACGGTGTACCCGTTCTCGGGATTGTGGAACGTGATCCGCTCCACGACGCCACGGAGCTCTCGGAGGTCGGGTCCATCGCGTCCATCACGTCCATCACGTCCACCACGGCCGCCAAGCGGCGCAGCCGGGGGCCGGCCCCGAGCGACGCCTGAGGAGGCATCCAGAATCACAAGCAAGACCATACCAGCAGATAGGGCGCGCCGAGCACGCCGCTGGAGACGGCCGGCCCCGCGGGACACCCCACTATGGGATGAGCGCCCATGAACGACGGGATAGCGCCCGCGCCGCGCCGGGTGTGCAACCAGTGTCCACGACTGGTGGAGCCCTCACCCTTGCCCGGGGTTCCGGCTGGAGGCGGGACGACTAACAGGGAGAGGGAACGCAATGGCGCCCGCACGGCGTAGGTGGTTGCACAGGCGCGCCTGCCGCGACGCGCTGAACTGCAGCGCCTGGGCGGCGCCAGCCGGGGCTGCACGGCCGCGCCTGTCGGCACGCGCTCCGTAGCCAGCCAGACGGTAGCATGATGGCTCATGAACGACGGCAACGACGACAACGACGGCCAGGACGGTAACGGGCCACGGCTGGGGATCGAGGGCACGCGGTTCACGCTCGACGGGAGGCCGGCGTTCCTGCTGGGCATCAGCTACTACGCTGGGCAGGGCGCGCCTGAGGCCATCCTGCGCGAAGACCTGGAGCGCATCCGCGAGCACGGCTTCAACTGGATCCGCGTGTGGACGACGTGGGCAGCCTTCGGCCACGACGTCTCGTCGGTGGACGGGGACGGGTTCCCGCGGGCGCCCTATCTGGATCGGCTGGAGGCGCTGGTGGAGGAGTGCGGCCAGCGGGGGCTCGTCGTGGACGTGACCTTCTCGCGCGGCAATGGAGTGACGGGCCCCCCGCGACTGCAGGGCCTGGAGGCGCACCAGCGGGCGGTGGCGGTGGTGGTCAACCGCCTCAAGGGGCGCCCGAACTGGTACCTCGACCTCGCCAATGAGCGCAATCTCAAGGACCAGCGCTTCGTCAGCTACGACGAGTTGCAGGCGCTCCGCCGGCTGGTGCGGGAACTGGATCCGGCGCGGCTGGTGACGGCGTCGCATGCGAGCGCCGACCTGACGCGGGACGACGTGCGCGAGTACGTGCACACGGTTGGCGTGGACTTCCTTGCGCCGCACCGGCCGCGCCATGCGGGCTCGCCAGCGCAGACGGCGGACCGCACGCGGGAGGCGCTGGCATGGGGACGAGAGCTCGGCAAGCCGGTGCCGGTACACTACCAGGAGCCGTTCCGGCGAGGCTTCGGGAGGTGGGAGCCACCGGCCGCCGCCTTTCTGGAGGACCTGCAGGGGGCACTATCCGGCGGGGCGGCGGGGTGGTGCTTCCACAACGGCGACCGGCGGCAGGACCCTGACGGGCGGCCGCGGCGCTCGTTCGACCTGCGGGAGCAGGGCCTGTTCGAGCAGCTGGATGAGGAAGAGCGCCGGGTGCTGGCGGCGATTCGCCGGCTGGACCTCTCCAGGTGGACCGAGGCATGAGGAGCACAGGCTCCTTCTCGCCTTGGGAGATGGCGAGGGTGAGGGCTCCACGGGGATATTCCTTCTCCCCTTTGCGAGAGGGCGAGGGTGAGGGCTCCGCTTGGAGATACTGGGCGCACCTGGGCATAAGCGTCTGGTGGCCGGGTACGGTCCTATGGCAGATGATGTGAGCACCCCCTGGTACCGGCCGTTCTTTGGTGACGACTACCTGCGGGTCTATGCGCCCCGGCTCACGCCGCAGCGGACGGCGCAGGAGGTGGAGGGCATCGTCAAGCTGCTCGGGCTCCCGGCGGGGAGCGCCATTCTCGATCTGTGCTGCGGCCACGGGCGCCACGCCATTCCGCTGGCACAGCGGGGCTATCGCGTGACCGGCCAGGATCTGAGCGAGACCTTTCTGCGCCAGGCGGAAGCGAGCGCCGCGGCGGTGGGCGTTCGGGTGCAATGGGTGCGGCGGGACATGCGGGAGATGCCGTTCGAGAGCGAGTTCGACGCGGTGATCAACGTCTTCACCGCCTTTGGTTACTTCGAGCGTGAAGCAGATGACCAGCGGGTGCTGGAGGAAGTGCAGAAGGCGCTCAAGCCGGGCGGGGTGTTCCTCCTGGAGACGATGCACCGCGACGCCCTCGCGCGCAGGTTTCAGCCGTATGGGATTACGCGCCACGAGGACGGGCTGCTCGTGCTCGAAGAGCGGCGGTTCGACCAGGTGCGCGGGCGCAACGACGTGCTTCTGACCATGATCCACGCCGATGGCCGGCGCGTCGAGCACCGCCATTCGGTACGTATCTACACGGCCACGGAGCTGGCGAGCATGTGCGCCGCGGCCGGTCTGCCGGTCGACGCCAGCTATGGCGGCCTGGACGGGAGCCCGCTGACCCTGGACAGCCGCCTGGCGCTGCTCTGCCGAAAGCCGGCCGCGAAGGCGGCGGGCTAGACGACCCTGACTAGCAGCGGCGCCTTCACCGCCGCCCGCTGCGCAGGCTCCCGCTCTCCCACAGGGAGAGGGAACCGCCCTCGCCCCGGCCCCTCCCAGAGAGAGGGAACTCATCGCTCGACCGCGAGAGGGGAGCCGGCGCCGGTGACGACCACTTCCTGTCCTTCGAGCCGCAGGCAGGCGCCCCGGTCGCTGGCAAGGCGGCGCATGGCCTCCACGATGGCCAGCCCGTCGCCGCGGGCAGGATCGAGCAGGACCGGGTGGTTCTGCTCGTCGCGCCGCAGCGGGACGAACGAGACCCGCGCCACCTGGCGGTCGCGCACCAGGCAGCGCAGCAGCAGGCCATCGCGCCGGCGGCGCATAGGTTCCCAGTCGAAGATGTAGTTAGTGCGGGCCCCGGCAGCCTCCTCGGGAGTGCATTTCCTGGAACAACGGCGGCAAGGAAGGTAGTCTGAACCAGCAGTTGGGCGCCGCCGAACCGGGTCTCGCGGCGGCTGAGCCCGTTGGGCTGTCACCCGATGATATGGAGCGCCAGCGGCCCGGGCAACAGCACGCCAGAAGCGGGGTACACCGGCCGCTTTGCAGGACGGCGCCAGGCCCGATGCAGTTAGCTCCTCGCTGTCCGGCGCTACCGGACCTTGAGGATGTTGTTGCAGTTGGACCAGCCGACCACCTTCATGTTCGTGGCCGAGAAGCTGACGCTGGCGCAGCCGTAACGCCACGTGTACTCGCTCGCCTGCTGCGGCGTGCCCTGCACCGCCGCCACCTCTTGCTTAGTGGAACCCAGCGTGAACGTGCTGGCAGGTACTGCGGTAGGCCGGTTTGCTGCACCTTGCGTGCTACTAGCCGTAGTCGGCTGCCTGGCTGAAGCAGCCATAGTGGCCTGGGCAATTCTCGCTGCCTCTTGCGTCGCTTTCGCAGCAACTGCGGCGGCCTCTTGCGTCGCTCTGGCGGCCGCTGCCGCGGCTGTGGCTCCCGCTTCAGCAGTGGGGCGAAGGCGCAGCGCCTCGCCACTAAACGAACTGACCCCGAGGGCGGTCACGGTTTCGATCGCGGAGAGTGCACCTGCGTAGTTCCCTGCCTGCAAGAGCGACCCCGCGGCACCCAGGTGATCGGAAGCAGCCGCGTCTATCGCCGGGTCGATCACGTTACTGGCACCTATCAACCAGGCTTCAACCTGCTCCGCTCGCTCCGACCGCGCGGACACGGCACCATTGTCGTCCCGAACGCTCCAGAGCGCTACGCCCTCGACGGCGGCGATGACCTGCCAAGGCTTGCCGACCATGTCCTTCGGTGCCCACGCAATAAGCCACGTGCCGGCAGCATACGACTGAAGCCAGGTCCAGTCCGGAGATTGACCGACGAGGAAGCTATGGACGGAAATTCCCACACCAGCCGACCTCCGATCCGCCACGGCAGCGACAGCTTGTGCGGGCTGCATCCGAGGGAAGAGAGGGCGCAGTGGCGTGGGGAGGGCGTGTGTCGAGGTGGGCACCGTGCGGAGGGCAGGTGTTGAAGTGGGCAGCATCGGAGGCGTGGAACGTGCCCCAAACAGCGTGACGCTGCCTCCGCTTGAAAGGTACGCTACTCCGATGGCGGTGATCACAGAGCCCACCAGCCAACCACCAGCCCGGCGTCCCAGACGTCCTCCCGATTTGGACGGTAGTCCGCTGTTGTTGGCCCCGCAATACGCGCAATAGTTGCAATGCGCCGGGATTGTCTTACCGCAGCGACGACACCTCACAAGATTCCATCATACACAGGGTGCGAAAACTGCGGTAACAAGCAAGCTCTCGCGCGGCGCTCCAGTCGGTCTAGGGCGTGTGCCCTATCAGGGCCGGCACTTTCTGCACGCACGAAATCCGCATCGACGGGCTTCTTGCGTCGAGGAAAATAGCCGCCGGCTGCTCCCGCCAATCCTACGGGCCCACCGGCAGGATGGCAGGTGGTAGATCAGGCTATGCGCGCTCGCAACTAACTGCGTGCCCTGAGCGGCTGGACCCCGTGTCACGGTCGCGGTTACGGCTTGCCTCTGAGTAGGCACGTGTGCCGGTGCAGCCACGTATGCGGTTGTCCGGGAACTAGCCCGCGTAGGGTTGGCAGGCGACGCACTCGGGTTTGCAGTGGCGCGCCGCGCCTTGGCGATCCTCATACCTACGGCCCGAGGAGGCTCCCGAGCCAAGATTTCGGCCGCGCCACCACGGTGGCGAGCGACCCGCAGTGCGGACAGTGAGGTGCAGACTGGGGCATGTCTTTCCCACAGGTAGGACACGGTTGGTTGGGAACCAACTGAGCGCCACAGTGCTGGCAGTAGATCTCCGAAGCTAGATTAGGCCTAGCACAGTGGCGGCAAAGTGGCCAGGAGGCAGTACTGGCTGCGACAGGTGGAGTGATCCGGTGTTGAACTTGCGCCCGTGCGCAGTATGGACATTGCAGCGCGCGTTGCTGGCGAAAGTGGCCATTTGCGCACTGCACCAGGGTCTGTTCCGCCTCGCCCAAGGCTTGCTCCCACTCACTAGGAGATGGGCGACTAGTTGGAGCCGAATGACCGGATCCGAAGCACCGTACCACGAGTTCCGCTACCTTCGGATGCAGGAGATCAAGCGAGAGCCCTGAAGGGGCACGCACTAGAGCTCGGTTCACCTGTCCGTATGGAAAGAGGCCCTGCCGTATCTTCTCGGCGATATCAGGAGGCTCGCCAGGACCAAGCCACCGCGACCGGAACGGATGGTTTCCTTCCATGAGGAGCTGGAACACTAATACGCCCAGAGCGAAGGCATCGTGTGACGGCGTTCGCGCCTGGCGTTCGAATGATTTGCCTTGCAGTTCCGGCGGCGTGTACTCTGGCTTGCCGACCGGGCAGGAATACAGCCGTCGCACGCCGTTCTGTTGCACCTCCACCTGGAATGAGTCCGTGTCGATCAGCGTAACGAGCGCTTGCCTCGTCAGCAGAACGTTGGACTCGTTCAAATCACCGACAACGTATCCGCGTGCGTGAACCGCTGTCACTGCCGCAGCCAGATTGCGAGCGGATCTGTGGAGATACCTGGAATCAAAATTTGGCAGGGTCCTGGAGCGTAGACGGGGATTAAAGACTGTCAACACCTTGACGGCGTCAGTGATCCGAGGCATTAGATAACCCACGACGCGCCCTTTGCCATCAGCTATCAGATCCACCGGCCACGCGATCGACGCGTGTCCAATCGAGCTACTCGGATCTGCAGGGGGATTGGCAACCATGTGGCTGAGCTTCTCGGAGTAGCCGTCCCTCGGTCCAGGCACATACAGCTTCGCGACGAGAGCGGGTTCATGGGCGACCGTGTAAACGACACCCTCGCCCCCACGAGCCAACACCTGCCCGAGTTGCAGGGGGCCCTTCGAGCACCGGAGGTCCGTCATGTGATGGCCCGAGCCTCTACCCTCGTTGAGTGAACAGCCGCCGGGAAGCGATGACGAGTGTCTTGTCGTCGTCGGTACGGGCGTTCACCCGCTCCGACGACAGAAAGCGCTGGAGGTGCTGCTCGGCTTCAACGATGTCGTTCGAATCGGCAACCAGCGCGAATAGGGGAAGAAAGAAGGGCTCGTGCGGGGTATAGGACGGCAACTGCACCGCTAAATGCAAGAGGCCGTCGGTCAGTGCGGCGAAAGCCAGCGGCCTGTCCAAGCGCACGTGTATGTCGAGGCCGTCGAGCGCTCCATCGCTAGTCAGGAAGGGCACCTCGTTGGCGTACTGGCCACGCTGCGGCCTAAGCAGGAGCCGCAAT
Source organism: Chloroflexota bacterium (assembly GCA_034437795.1). GTDB lineage: Bacteria > Chloroflexota > UBA11872 > UBA12225 > UBA12225 > DAOTTI01. Next base: position 26,504 of record DAOTTI010000012.1, read on the forward strand.
GCCATCTCGGCATCAAGCACCACAACGATCCCGTCGCCCACCTGAGCTGCAACGAGCACCTCCTCAGTTGCAACGACGCCGCAGAGTGTCGTGGCGAACGACCGGACCGGAGCCGACTCCCGCTCAGCATATTGGATCACGGCGTTGCGAGCCTGCTTGAAAGCCTCTAAAACCAATGCTTCCCAGTCGTCAGGACCCGATGCAGCCAGCATGGCACGTAGTGCCGCGTCGCAGAACGCCCGGGTAGCCACATCTGCGCCCTCGCGTGAGCGCAATGCAGAGCCCGCGCCGTCGCCGATGGCCATCACGAGTGTCCGGTCATGCACTCGGCATGCGAATGAGTCCTGACAGTCCGCTCCCTTCGCAGCGTGGGAGGAACCAACAGCCGAGGCTGCGATAATGCGCCAGGAGCAATCAGGCATCGGCTCGCCGCGCGCTACGAGTGGGACGTGTCCACCTGCCCCCAACCGACGGGCGGGAGCGGCACTTGCTCGCCCGGCCTCGACTGGGCGACCACCGAGACGCTCTTGGAGAGCCACTGGAAGAGCTCGCGAAAGGCCAGCCCCTTTAACCTTACGGGAGGACGCTGATCGGAGAAACGCGACAGCACCTGCAGATCCGCCCCTTCCACGCCAACTGCGTAAAACGTGACGCCCTTTCGTGCTTCTTCGGCCCTAATCTCGTCCGCCGCGGCTTGCCACCCAAAGTCCGTTGGATGCCCATCCGTGATCAGAAACATCCACGGGCGGAAATAGTCAATGTTGTCCCTCCGATAGATGGCCTTCCTATCCCTGATAAGCGATAGCGCCCTTCGAACCGCTTCGCCCATGGGCGTTGCTCCGCTCGTTACCAGCACTGGCGGGGCGAAAGCATCAACCGTAACGAACGCCTGCTCAGCATCGAATGGGATCGCGCCGCCAGCCCCTTTAACGTCCAGAGCCTGCACGGTGCCACCGAAGGTAACTATGGCAACTTCCACACGCAGAGACACGAGTGGGTCGGACCTAACTGCTTCAGCGAACTCCTTAAGACCCTGGTTTAGCTCCTGGATCGGGTCGCCCGACATCGAGGAAGATGTATCCAGGACCAGCACCAGTGGGCACCGAGGCTCTGGGTTGTCAGCGAACTCGACGCTCTCAAGAGGCTGCTGAAGCGTCATTCACTGGTACTCCTGGGTCGCCATCCCACTGATCCCTGCCCAAAGGGCGAAGCCTCACTGCACCGAGCCTTGCCTTCATAGGCTCAGCGCTTTACGCAGCCACCAATAATATACCACAACGCTAGCTTGTGATTCAACCGTGAGGGAGCATGTCTGACACGGCGGGAGCAGGCGGCAAGTGGGACGGCGGGCCGCGTTGGCGGCTGATGGGCCGCTCAGGGGGGCAATTCGATGGCTGGCGTGCGGGACGCAGGGCGGTAGCGGCGCCCTTTGGGGCGACCAGCCGGCTGGTCGCAGGGTTTTGGTGCGGCGGCCGGAGTGCCGAACAGTTCGCGAAGCTGCGAAAATGCGCGGTGCACGCGGTAGGGCGTCAACTGGCCGGCTGGGCGGGGGCGTTCCCACGGCAGGCGGTGGTCGATGACGAAGGGCCGGGCGAGCCTCAGTTGGGTGTAGGCAAGCACCACCAGCCAGGTCCACCGCTCGGCGGCCGCCGGCTGACGCACCCGCAGGGCCGTCCAGCCCAGGCTCTGTTTCTTTCCGAATCTCAGGGTATGCTCCAGATCGAAGCGGTGGACCTAGGCCCGCCAGATCCAGGCTATCCTGGATCGCCCGCCGCCCGCCCTGCAATGACCAGCCGGCGGTGGCCGCGGCCACACCACCGACGCCGGCGTGGCCCTGCCCAGGCCCGGCGATCCTGCAATGACCAGCCGGCGGTGGCCGTAGACACCTTACGCCTCAGCGCGGCCTTTGATGCGGTCCAGCGCGTCGAAGGTAGCGCGGATTGCGTCGACGGCCGCGGGCACCAGTTGCTCGAGGTAGCGCCGGCCCTTGTCCGCCGTCGCGTCTGCCGCGTGGCCCCAGACGCCGCTCGGCTCGAGCGCCTTGATGGGCGCGTACAGCAGGAAGCTCTGGGTGTAGGGCACATCGGTGTTGATGGCGCGGTCCATCTTGACCAGGTTGGGCGCGATGTGGAGCATGCGAGAGGTCTCACTCTCGCCGGCATGGATGCTGCCGGGCGGTTCGGTAAAGGGACTGGTGGGGACGGACGCCTCCAGCAGGATGACCTGCAGGTCGTGGTCATCGCGGTTGAGGTCCTGGATAATGGGGCGCACGACGAAGTTCCCGCCGTGGCCGTTGAGGATCACGACGCGCCTCACGCCCTGCGCTCGGAGAGAGAGCACGATGTCCTTGACGAGGGCCATGAGCGTCTGGTTCGTGATCCAGACGGTGCCGGGTGAACCGCGGTGCATGTGGCTGACGGTGATAGGGATGGTTGGCAGGCGCCAGATGGGGAGGCGGCGGGCGATCTGGTCGGCGAGGTAGTCGACCTGGAAGGTATCGGTACCGCAGGGGAGGTGCGCGCCGTGCTGCTCCGTGGCGCCGAGCGGGAGTAAGGCTATCGTCGGCTGGGCGGCGGCGAAATCGGCACTGGTGCGGCGGTGGTCAAGGATGTCGGGATCCGGTCGCATTGAAGGCTCCTTCCAAGAACGTACCAATGTAGCGTCTGTGTCCGGCCGGTGGCGAGGGATCGCTCCTGCGACGACGAAGCAGTGGCTCACTGCCGGAGGCGGCTCTGGAGGTGATCAGACCCGGCCTGCGGAGCAGCAGCGCCACGCCGCCGCGTGGCGACCCGTTCGTAGCCGGCAACACGGCACGCGCGCACCACCTAACGGGGGAGCCAGCTGCCATGGCCAGCCCCACGTGGCCGGTGGCACCGCAGGCACTCTACACTAACGACCACCCAGGAAGTGGGCCCGGAGACCGGAGTACAGGAGAGATGGAAGGGAGCCTACGGCAGATGAAGATGGAGACGGCAGAGGCGTTGACGGCCATACGAAGCACGCTGTCGAGGCGGCGGGTGGTGCACCGGCTGGTGGCTGCGGCCGCGGGAGCAACCGGCACGGCACTGGCGGTCGCCTGCGGACGAGCCGGTGGTGGGCCGGCCGGCGAGGGGATGCCGGCGCCGGCGAAAGGTCCGGTCACCATCCGGTTTGCCACGTGGGCCAGTGGGGCGCAGGCGGAGATGAAGGAGCGGCAGCTAGAGGCCTTCAACCAGGCGCAATCGGGTATCAAGGCCGTCCTGGAATCAACGTCCACCAGCGGCGAGTACTGGACCAAGATGCAGACGCAGTTCGCTGCGAGCCCGGAGGACGTGCCGGAGGTCTTCTGGCAGAGCGGATCGTACTTCCTGCAGTTCTCAGCCAGCGGCTGGCATCTGGACCTGGGGCCTTACGTCAAGCGCGACAAGTTCGACCTGACCAAGCACAACCGGCAGCTTGAGGTGGAGGAGTATCAGGGCAAGCTGTATGCGCTACCGTACGGCACCGGGGGCGTGGTGATGTATTACAACAAGAGCCTCTTCGACGCAGCTGGGGTCAGGTATCCCACGGAGACGTGGACCTGGGACGACGTGCGAGCCGCGGCGCAGAAGCTGACCCGGCCAGGCGCGGCCGAGACCGGCGGCCAGTGGGGGTTCGTCGCTTACCCGAACGCCGGCGAAACCGGCTACCTCCCGTTCGTCTACGCCAACGGCGGGGCGCAGCTGAACAAGGAGCGCACGCGGGTCCTGCTGGACCAGCCACAGACGATCGCCGCATTCGAATGGCTGACCGATAACATCTACAAGCACCGGATCATGCCGAGGCCGGGCGAACTGAGGCGCGCCCCGGGGCAGAACGACGACTTCATGACCGGTAAGGTGGCTATGTTCATCGGGGGCACGTGGCGGCTCTCCGACTACATGCCGATGCAGGACTTCCAGTGGGACATGGCCCACGTCCCGCTTTCCCCCACGACCAGGAAGCGGGGCACGACGTTTAACGAGAACCCGGTCTCGATCCCCCGGTTCACCAGGGTGCCAGAGGCGGCGTGGGCGCTGGCGAAGTTCCTCAATGAGGAGAAGGCGCAGAAGATCATGGGGGAGTCCAAGCGTAAGGCGCCGACGCTGAAGACCGCCGTCAGCGACCCGAACGGGTTCCTGAAGCCGCCGCCGGCCAACATCCGGGTAGCCGCCGATCTGTACGCTTACGCCCAGGCGCTGCCGTTCGTGGCCTGCCCGGCGGCGATGAACGAGGCGATCAATCCAGAGCTCAACGCCATCTACAACGGGACGAAGCCGCCGGCTGAGGCGCTGCGGGCGGCAACGCAGGCAGGCAATGCGGTGCTGGCCGCCAATAAGTGCAGCTAAGTCGGCGCTGGTATGTTCGTGCGGGACAGGACGGCCGGGCATCGATGGACAGGGCGACGCGAACATACCAGCGGATACTTAGCCGGGCGCCGGTACACTCTGGCCTTCTTCTCCTGAAGGGCACCGCAGCCTCGATGGCCTGAATGGACCAGGAGACCGACCAGCCAGCCTCGCTACTTGCACGCCAGGGGACCATGGGAAGGGACGGACAGGGCTGGAATGTGACGCAGCGGGCCCGCGGGGTCTGGAGAGCGACGCGATGCGAGTGGGACTGATTGGCTGTACCGGGCACTGGCGCACGTATGCGGAGGCGCTGCGGTCGTTTCCCGACCTGGAGATCAGCGCCGTGGCTGTGGCCGCGCCGGAGGAACGGCTGGCGCAGTTCGATGGCGCCCCTGGGGTGACGGAGGCGACGCGACGCTATGACACGCCCATGGCGCTGCTTGCTCAGGCGGAGCGGGGAGGCCTGGACGCAGTGCAGGTGAGCACCCGGCCGGATCTGGCCGAGCAGTGGGTGCGGGCGGCCATCGAGCGAGGCCTGCCGGTGATGGCGGAGAAGCCGCTGGCCACGTCGCTGGACACGTTGCACGAGCTCTACGCGCTGGCGCGCCACCACCGCGTGCTGGTCTCGGCGATGCACGCGCAGCGGGGCACGCCCCTGGTGGCCGCGGTGCGGGATGCCGTCCGGTCCGGGGCCACCGGCAGCCCCCTCCTGGCCCATAACCAGAAGTCGTATCGGTGGGGGACGGCGCGTCCGGACTTCTTCCGCTCGCGGGCGACGTTCCCGGGCGTGGCGCCGTACATCGGCATCCACGTCTTCGACTGGCTGCTGTGGATCCTGGGCGATCGCTTCGTGGAGGTTTCTGGGGCTGGGTCGGCGGCGGCCCGACCCGATTACGGGGCCTGCGCCAGCCATGCAGCGTACCTGCTGCGCCTGACCGGGGATGGGATGGCCACGGTGACCCTGGACTATCTGCGACCGGAGGGAGCGCCGACCCACGGCGATGAGCGGATCCGCATCGCGGGCACGCGGGGTGTGGTGGAGGTGGCGGTAGCGCAGGGCGCCGGCACCCTGCTCACGGCTGAAGGGGTGCGCCCGCTCACGCCGCCGCCGGCGCCGCAGTGGTACGCGAGCTTCCTGCTGGCGGTTCAGGGTCGAGGGCAGCCGATCATCCCGCGGTGGGAGGCGTTTCGGGCCACGGAGGTGGCGCTGAAGGCGCAACTCGCCGCCGACCGCGGCCGGCCGGTGAGCCTGGTGGGTTCACCGTACCGTCCCGAGGACGACTAACGTGGATTATTCACGAGCGGCGCTCTCACCCTCGCCTTCTCCCAGAGGGAGAGGGGACACATCGCCGGCCATGAACCATCCAGGCTGAGCCGGCAGGACGGGCACGGCGCTCTTGCCAGAAGCGCCGAGCCGCGGCGCGCACACGCGTGACGAGCGTGGATGGTTCAGTAGGCGCAGCTCTCACGCTCTCGCGCAGGGAGAGGGAGCCGGTAGAGCTCCAGGAAGTCGTCGGCCTGGAGCCCCACCTTCTCGTACAGGGAGAGGGAACTGGTCGCCGGCCATAAAGAATGCGGGTTAGCCTTCGGCGCAGACGGGCTCGGTGCCGCTCCAGCGATTGAACTTCCCTTCGGGCGGCTGGGCGGCCAGGCGGGAGCGGGTGGCGTGCCACAGGCTCTGCCAGACGCGCCAGTCGTGCACCTCGGCGGCAGGGTTGCGACGGCTGCGCACGACGAAGGAGGGGAACCACGGGCGGCCGGTAGGCTGGCCGATGGGTTGATAGCGCAGGTCGAAGCTCCACCGGACGTCGTTGCTCCGGTTGCGGAGCGACGCGTGCATCGTCCGGCGGTGCAGGAAGAGCACGCTGCCGCGGCGCATGGGCAGGGGCGTGGCGTCGGAGCCACGGAGCTCGTCGGGGATGTGCAGGCCGCGGCGGGCGCCGTTGGGCTTGGCCGGACAATGGGTGACCAGGCCCCGCTGGTGGCTGCGCGGGACGACGCACAGGCAGCCGTTTTCCACCGTGGCGTCGGAGACGGGGATCCAGACCGTGAGCATCTCGGTCTCATCCACCTCCGGCAGGGCCACGCCCTGGTCCTGGTGCCAGTCGGTCCAGCTCACCAGCCCGCCGAAGCCTTCCGGCAGCAGGTGCTCCGGTGGCTTGATGCGGACGTGCTGGATGGGGTTGGAGAGGATCTCCGGCCCGATGAACTGTTCGATCACGTCGACCAGGCGGGGGCTGGTGAGCAGGGCGAAGGTGGCCGGGCCGAGGTGGATGGGGGTGTCCTCGGTAACGCCGGAGAACGGCAAGGAGATGTCGAAGGGCTGGTAACCTCGGGGGCCCATCTCAGTCAGGACGCGGGCCAGGCGCTGGGCGAAGGGCAGCTCGGCATAGGTGGAGGTGAGCTTGCCCTCGGCGTGCCACTTCGCCGCCAGGTCGTCCAGCAGCGCGGTATATTCGGCCACGACCGGCTCCAGGTCCTCACGGACGTCCAGCACGTCCTCGACGACGAGGTAGCCTTCCTCGTGGAAGCGTTCAAGGTCCACCTTGGGTGTGGTCGCCACTGCCATCAGTTTGCCTCCTGCTCTCTCTTCATCTTCCTCGGGCCTGCGCCAGGCTTCCAGAGCTAGTGCCGCGGCGGGCCTCGCGCTCCTGCGACGCCGCCCCCGCTCCGACATGGCAAGGGGAACGCCGACTAGCGGGAGAGGACGTCACCCCGGCGGCCACGCGTTGCGGCGCCCGCGGCGGATGCCGGCCCCGACCTGGCACGTTCCAGACTTGCGGCGCATGCCCCACCTCGCTCGGCGGCCGGCGCACCAGCCGCGCTCCTGCTGGCATGCTATGCCATGACCCGCGCCCTGTCAATAGGGGATTTTCGCCGGCCGGCCGCACGGGCCGGCCGCGTGTATCCTTCGGCGGAAGGATGGTCCAGGGGATCGGTAAGAGAGAGTAAGAGGAAAGCGGCCGGGGAAGCGGGAATAGCCACGGGCGCAAGCCGTCGGAGGCGGTGTAGGGCCAGACGAGGGGGTGAGGCGTACCATAGCGCAGTGAGGTACAAGGACGTCCACGAAAAGGAGAGACAAGGAGAGCGGCCATGCCGATGCGCGTGATTACCGACCGGATCGGGATCTCGGCGCTATACGTCGATGAGACGCTGCCAAGCGCCGAACAGCCTCTCTACTTCCACCACCGCAGCGTGCCGCCGGGGGGCCGCGCGCACGCGCCCCACGTGCATGACGCGGACCAGGTGGAGGCCTTCTTCGTGATCGAGGGGGAGGCGGAGGTGCAGGTAGACGACGAGCGCTACCACCTCACGGCGGGGCAGGGGGCGGTGCTGAACCCGCGGCGCCTGCACGGCTTCCGGAACGCAGGGACGGCCCCGCTGCGCTACATCGTGATGACTGCTCCCGGCCCGCCGCCGGCGGGCGCTATCGGTCGGCGCGAGACGCCCGGCCGGTAGCTTCTCAGACCTATTCGCGGATCCGGGCTCGCACCTGCTTCCCGTCCAGGTAGCGCGCCATGGATGAGCTCTCACCTGCCGATTGGTATCGGTCTATTGCTCCAGGCTTCATCCGCAAGGAAGCAGTTCCGAGCAGGTCCCCTGAGGACGCGCTCAGTGATGCATCTGGCGGCTCGGTGCCACTTGCTGCCAGATCGGTTCAGACGGCCCAGCCGTAGAGGCGCTGGGCGTTGGCGCGGAGCATGCCTTCACCCATCTGGATGGCCCTAGCCGCATCCACCACACCGTCACGGATCAGCCCTGCCAGGGCCAGCGAGAGGGCTTGCCGCGTGGCGCGGCAGAGGGCCAGGTGCTGCACCTCGGGGCCGACGGGGACGCCGGGATAGGCGGCCACGTCGGTGCCGAAGAGGACCTTTTCCGGCGCGTAGAGGAGGCAGGTGCGCAGCCGCGCGGCCAGGTCTGGCACCGGATAGAGGAACGGCATGGCGGAGACGTCCAGCCAGACGTGAGGCTTCAGGGCCAGGTAGGCGGCCTCTTCGACCGCCGGCAGGCCGCCGTGGATGAGCACGAAGGTGGTGTCGAAATAGCGCGCGTCGGTCAGGACGGCTTCGAGGTTCTGGACGCAGGCTTCCTGGTAGCGCAGGAAGGGCGGCACGCCGAAGGAGGCATGGATGTGGACGGCCAGCCCCAGGCGCCCCGCGGTAAGGAAGATGTGGCGCGCCAGAAAGTCCTGAAGGGCGAGATAGTCATCGCGCGGCAGGGGCGCTGCGAGCCCCGTGGCAAAGAGCTCCTGGGCCCGGCCCTGGGGCACGTCGTCGAAGCGGAGGGTACGCAGATAGGCGTCCCAGAGCTTGACTGCCACAGCGCCCTGCTCCTTCCAGCGGGCGAGCGTCGCGTCCGCGAAGGCGAGGTAGCCGTCGAGGTCGCGGGGCAGCTCGGCTAGGCCGGCCGCAGCGAGGAAGCGCCGGAGGTGCTGCTGGATACGGGGGATCTGCTGGGCGTGCGCCGGGCTGCGCGCCAGCAGCGCGGCGGCGGGCAGGGGATACAGGAGCGTGGTGGCGTGAGGCACCCAGCGCAGCCGGCGCCCGTCGGTGCCTTCAGGGAAGTCCTGGTTAACGAGGGCGATCTCGGTGCACGTGAGGTCGAGGTGCCGCAGCCAGTACCCGTGCTCCCCCAGCCGGTCGATGAGGGCGGCGCGGACCTGCTCGGCTTGCCGCGCTGCGGGCTCGAGGTCGCCTTCGCGCACAGCGACGCCAAAGTAGTCGGCCAGGGCTTGGGCGTAGGCGGCGCTGCGCAGGCCAAGGGGCTGGTGACGGTCCAGCTCCGGCCGAAAGGCCCCCGGCCAGAGCAGGTGGGTGTGGTGATCAATCGCGGCGACCGCGTCCAGGCGGGCGGCGACCTGCTGGAAGAGCGGGTCGTCCTGCCACCAGCGCCGCGGCGCCGGCTCTCGGTTCGTGGACATCTTCTTACCTGTTTTGACCTGACGAGGGACCGCTTGCCAGCTGCCAAGCAGGCTGAGCGCACATGCTCACACGCGCTTCGGCCTCAGCGCTGGCCTGCAGTGTACGTTACTGCCTGGGTCCATGCAGGCGATGAAGCGCGTCACTCTGATTGAGTTCGTCTCCCTTACCGCGGTTGCGCTGGCGCAATAGGCAATAGCGGGTCTGCTACGCTCGGAGCGGTGAAGACAGGCGATGCATCCTGCTGCGACATTGACGGACACGGAGATCCAGCGCCAGGCTGGCGGTGATCAGGCTGGCGGTGATCAGGCTGGCGGTGATCAGGCTGGCGGTGATCAGGCTGGCGGTGATCAGCACACGGACCCGCGGGCGCGGGCGACCATGGCGGCGACGTCGACGATGCGGTCGCCGGCGGAGGCGTCGATGGCACCGAAGAGCATGGCGTTGCTCTGGAGGTTGTCGTCGATGGTGGTGGCCGGCTCTGGGCCGCCATCCAGCCAATCGAGGAACTGGCCGATGACGGCAGGGTGGCCTTCCCGCTCCAGACGGACGGTGGGGACCTCCCAGATGCGCAGGCCCTGGCCGCGCTCATGCTCCAGGACGCGCACGACATGGTCGCGATCCAGGACGACGGCCCCGCCTTCGCACTCCACGCGGTAGTACTCGCCGTGCCAGGAGTTCTGCCAGCCGGCGGCGAGGCCGCTGCCTTCGTATTGGGCGAAGACGCCGCCGGTGAGGCGCATGGTGTAGAGGGTGAGGCACTCTCCCTGGAAGCTGGGCGCGCCGGGGTTCCACTCCCAGCCGGCGATGGCGAGGCAGTCCTGGCCGGAGAGATGGCGGATCTGGTCGAAGTGGTGGATGCTCCCTTCGATGAGGATGGCGTGGCGCATCTCGTGGCGGAAGGCGGCGCCCCAGGAAAGGGGCCGGCGGTAGTCGGCGGCGAAGCGGGCGACGACGTAGTGTATGCGCCCCAGGCGGCCGGAGGCGAGCACCTGCTTGAGGGTCTGGATGCGCGGGGTGTAGCGGTAGTTCTGCATCACCTGCATCTTGATGCCGGCGCGCTTGGCGGCGCGGTAGACGGCAACGGCGTCTTCCCAGGTGTCGGCGATGGGCTTTTCGCTGAGGACGTGCAGGCCGCGGGCGGCGGCGAGTTCCACGGCGGGGCGGTGGAAGCGAGGCGGCACGGCGACGCCGCAGCAGTCTGCCTCAAGAGACTGCGCTGCATCGAAGGCGTCTTCCATGCGCGTGAAGCGCCGCTCAGGGGGCAGGCCCAGGAAGTCGCCGGCCTGCTGGAGGGCGTCGGGGTTGACGTCGACGATGGCGACGATCTGGGCGCGATCGCGGAAGGGGGCGAAGTGGTGGCGGATCCAGTTGCCGCCCATGCCGCCGGCGCCGACCATGATCCAGCGGTGAGGCATGCCGTCTCCCTTTCTTCTCACTCGTGCTGCTCACGCACGTCGTCGCATCTGGTCCCCACGGCCGGACGCTTGGCTGGTGAGCTGGGGCGCCGGCGCGGGGGCGAGGGCGCTGTGAGTGTACCCCTCTCCGAACCCCCTTGGCCCCGCTCCGACACGGGGACGCGGCGACACGGGGACTGGACTATGCGCAAGTGGAGCCCTCACCCTCGCCCTCTCCCGTGGGGAGAGGGGATCCATCGCTGGCCGTGACGCATCCAGGCTTGGCGTGCGGCTGGAGAGGTGGCGGACGGGGGGGATGTCGGACCGGATGGTCGCGGAGCGGCAAGGGATCATGCGTCGGGAAGTGGGACGCCGGCAGTGATGGCCTGCTTGAGGGCCCGCATCGCTTTGCCGACGGGCAGGCCGGCGGTCGGGGCGGAGAGCGTGACGGGGTAACCGGCGAACGCCTGGCAGGTGAGGCGGCGGTAGGCGGCGCCGCCGAGGACGATGACGCGGTCGAACCGGTCAAGATGAAGGGTCTTGATCTGGCGCTGGAGCGCAGGAAGGTCGATGGGGCGGGTGCGGGGCCACTTGAAGGTGACGTCATAGGGGCCAGGGATCATGAAGTCGGGTGGGATGAAGCCATACCTGGCGCTGAGGATGACCCAGGCATCGCCGAAGCGCTCGGCATAGCGGCGGTTCAGCTGAAAGGGGGCGCCGGTGTAGGCGTCGCGAGCCGGCGCGGGACCGTGCGCGGGGCGCCGATCCCAGATCTTGCACTGCCCGCAGGGGACGACAATCAAGGTTCGCGGCATCGCTGTCGTGGCCTGGCGTTGGGGGGCGGGACTTCCGCCGAGCCGACGTTCAACCGCGCCGAGCTGACGTTCAACCGGCAGGCGCGGCCGTGCCCGCTGGACCTGCGGCCGGCAGGGCGTGGTGGACGCGCTGCGAAAAGCGTTGGGCGGCCACCTGGGAGATAAGGGGGCGGTAGATGGAGTTGTCCAGGTGGTGCTCGTACCAGCCAGCGTAGGTGCCGTTGGCGAGGTGCGACCCGATGCGATCGGCTTCCTGCAGCAGCGTCCAGAGGTTATGGGTGGCGCGGTTGGAGAAGCCGGCGAGGCCGGCAGCGCGCAATCCATCGAGGCCCCACCGGTGGCAGGCGGGACAGGGGCAGGAAGCGAGGGTCTTCACCTCATCGTGGCTGGGCGGGCGCCCCCGCCAGGAGCCGAGGTTGGCGATGACGCGATCTCCGCTGCCGGGGGACTGGACGATGCCGCGGGCGGCGCGGTTGCGCCAGCCGGACGAGTCGCAGGAGTCGAGCTCAAGCAGCGCGGCGAGGTGGAGGGTGGCGGTGCCGCCGATGCCGAAGACGTGGAGCTGGCGGCCGGACAGGCGCCGCCGCGCGCGGCGGACGCCGTCGAGCACCTCGGCGTAGGGGACGGCCTGTGGCGCGCGGAGGAGGTTAGGGACGATGCCGCCCAGGCCGACGGCTGGCTTCTGGCGCAGGCGCTCGTCTTCGTGGAGTTGGCTGAGATAGTCATCCAGGTGGCGACTGATGTGGATGACGGGGACGTAGCCGTCATGCCGGTAGGCGCGGTTGATGGCCATGGTGCGCTCAAGGCAGCGCCACTGCTCGGTCTCGCTCATGGCGGGCGTGGGAATGTAGTCCTGAGGAACGACGTACCAGTCGGGGCGGGCGTGGCGGACGAAGGTCTCGTACTCGTCACGGGGGACCTCGCCGCCCTTAGAGAGGAAGGCAAAGGCGCCGTTATCCAGGTAGACGGCGACGCGGCCCGCTGGCCGGATGCCCAGATAGGCGTGGAGACCCTGCTCCATGGCCAGGCGGCGCTTGCGAGGGTTGGTGTGGAACTCGAAGTAGGAGACCATGACCGCCCGGAGCTGGGGCAGGTAATAGGGAGACTCAGGGTCCCAGACGCGGGGCTGGAGGTTCTTGAGGCTGAGGCCGGCGACGACGAGCACGGGATCATCTCATTGGCTGGGAGGAGTGGGGCGCAGCGGCCATCTGCTGGCGAGCTTTCTCGAGCCTCTCGAACGCATCCTCCTCTTCGCGCTCACCCTTGGATTCCGGCTCCTTGATGCGGACCAGCACAGGGAAGTTGATGAACTGGCCGGAGAGGATGGCTTCCCCGACGTCGAGGTCGGGCAGCATCCTGGCTTCTTCCTCGCCGAGGGTCTCCACGACACGCCGGACGAAGCTCTGGTCGGCTGGGTTGACCATGCGCATGATGACGTAGGAGTTGCACTGGGAGAGGGTGGTCTCATCCAGGCGCGAGGGACGCTGGCTGATGAGGATCAGCCCCACGTTGAACTTGCGGCCTTCCTGGGCGATCTGCCTGGTGACGGTGATGGCCCGCTGCTCGGCGGCCGTGGCGGCATGCGCTGGCGCGAAGTTGTGCGCCTCCTCCAGGATGAGTAAGACGGGCAGCTGGAGATCGCCGCTGACCTTAGCGTCAAGGAGCTGGTTGGCGATGATAGTGTAGATGGTGGCCTGGAAGTCCGAGGTGTAGCCGGCAAGCGCGACGACGCTGATGCCGCCGTAGCGTACAAGCTCCTTACGGTCGACGGGAAGTGGCTGAGCGTCGCGCGCGACTGTCTTATTGGTTTCTTCCATGCGGCGAAGTACTGCGGCGGCCTGGTAGGCGCGCTTCTTGATGCCTTCAAGGGTACGCCTATCGGTGCTGGAGTAGGTGCCGAGAGCGGTCCAGCCCCAGTTGACGAGCTGCTGACGGTGGGGTTGGCTATTTTGCCGCAGGACGACTTCGCCGGCCTCGGCAATGTTGGCAATGAGCCACATGTCCCGCTTTACGCCGTAGGTCAGTAGTTCCGGCTTGCCGATAAGGTCTGCAAGCCAACTGGTACGTTGCTTCATCTCGGAGTGATCGGGCACGACGAAGGCTTTCGCGGTACGGAACACATCGTCGAAACGGGTGCGCATCGTGTCGGTGAGTTCGTAGCCCAGGGTGTCGATGACCTTGGCGACGGTGTCGCTCTCCTCCTCGAAGACGGGGAATTGGGCGTAATAGCGGTGGACTTTGCCACTGAGAGCCGGCACATCCGCCAGGCCGGTGTAGTCCCCATGAGGATCGAAGATGACGATGGGGTAGTGCTTGGCGGCGAGCTGCTCGACGATGCGGCGGGCGGTCCAGCTCTTGCCCGCGCCGGTCATGGCCAGGATGGCGAGGTGGCGGGTAACGATGGCGTGGCCGTCGACCATGACGGTCACGTCGGGGCGGTTGGAGAGTGTGGCGATGTCCAGCGCGCGGGCCGTTCGCTGCTGCAGCTCACCGAGCACGACCCGAGCGATGTCGTCGGGGTCTGGGCGGTAGGCGCTGGTGGCGGGCTGGGGAGGATAGCGGAGGGGAGCCAGCTTGGCACCGGCGCCATCGTCGAGGGGCTCGCAGCCGAGCACGCGGCAGACGGCGGTGACCATCTCGCGGCTGAGCGAGATCACCGTGTCGAAGGGATCGGTGCGAGTGGCGGCGAGCTCGTGGCCGGCCTCTACCGGAAAGAGCGGGTTCAGGCGCTCAATGCGCTGGACCTTGGCCCAGACGCGGATCCGCTCCTTGCCGCCGGTCGGTGGCGGAGGGGCGGCGGCGCGCGCGGCGGGAGACGACGCGGTGGATGCTGCCGAGGCGCCATCCGTCGCGGGCGCGCCCGGGCGCCAGAGCTCGGCGTCAATGGCGATGATGTCCTGCTCGCGGATGGCCTCCTGATGGATGGCCAGACGGAACTCGCGGCTGGTGCTCTCGCCGACGATCGTGCCGACGTAGCGGTCGTAGCGGCTGGCGCGTGGCGCGGCTGGAGGCGGGGCCGGCGCGCTGCGCTCGGCGATGCGGAGCAGAGCGGGATCAAGTCGACGCGCCATGGTGATCGTCCTTGCAAGGTACGGTGGCGACCCGCAGGCATGAGCGGGCTAGGTCTGGGGGCGGAAGAGCCAGTCGCGATGCGTCATGTAGATCGCCTGGACGATGATGCGCCGCATCTCCGCGTCGGAGATCTCGCCCCGCTGGAGACTGACGCCGAGGTGATAGCGGATCAGCTTGGCGTAGGCGTCGGTGAGCCAGCCCGGCACGTGGGCATACTTGTCGGCAACGTCCAGGCCCACAGGGAAGCCGTAGCCGGGGAGCAGGCGGGCGTACAGGTAGGTGCGGCGGCAGGCCTCGGCAAGCTGGTCGGGACCGAGGGCTTCAAACACCTCGATGCGGATCGGCTCAGTGATCTCGGAGACGTGCAGGTAGCAAGCGCGGACCGCGGGGAAGCCGACGGGGCTGGGCGGGCGGAGGACGGACCAGTCGGCCGTGGTGCTGAAGGACCCGCCCGGCAGGGCGATCTGGCCGCGGCGCAGGCCATGGTACTTGGAGATCGGCCAGGGCTCGGAATACTGGCCGGGCTGGAGGAGCATGGCCAGCAGGAGCGCATCGGTGTAGCCGAGGCGGTCGAGGAGGGCTTTGGAGGAGGTCAGGTCCGTGCGGCCGTACAACCGGTTGAAGTAATCGGTCTTTCCCTTCTCGCGCAGCTTTCGAAAGACCCGTTCCAGGAGGATCGTTTCGAGGAAGGCGCGGGAGGTGTCGCGCTCGACGACACCGCAGATGACGGGCGCCGGCGTTCGCTGGCGGGCGCGCTCGATGAGCCGGCGATAGAGAAAGGCCATCCAGGCCAGTGGCTCGAACAGGTGGCGGCGGGCCCACTCGTCGGCACGGCGGGGGACGTGGGGGACCATGGCGGGGTAGATCTCGGCGGCGGCCTGGCGCAGGAAGTCGGCTTTGAGGGCCTGGCCCAGCGAAGGATCAGGGGCGTAGTGCTGCAGGAAGCGGTCGATATCCGCTTCCGTGAAAGGGGAGTGGCCGGCATAGGCGCCGACGAGGTAGACGAGCGGCCCGTGGAACATGAGCAGGCGCAGGTCAGGCGTGCGCTCCAGGGCGGAGAGGCCGCCCAGGAGCTCGGCGGTGATGCGGACGATATCGACGAAGTCCTTGCGCTCCTTGCTGCCCCCTTCGAGGTCGCCAAGGATCACGGGGTAGTAGCCGAAGCGCTCGCGCTCAGAGAGGTGGCGCTCGCCGGTGCGCACGGAGTACGAGCCGACGCGGAGCAGGATGGGAACCTGGCTGGAGAACTGGACCTGGCCTACGCCACCGTCGATGAAGGTGACGACCTCGCCCTGGAGGCTGGCCCACTCGGCGTCGGACACGGTGTGCACGGCCATGATCGGATCAGGGCGATTGATGGCTTTGCGGAGGTCGGTGACGAAGCGGGTAGTGTTCTTAAAGTAGTTGTCGCGCAGGCTCTCGGCAACGGTGAGGGCATTCGCCGCGAGCCGGAGCGGGAGGTAGCGCTGGGTCTGGAGATCGTGCAGGACGCCCTCTTCGGTGAAGGGTCGTGGCGGCAGGTCGCGGCGTGGCGCGGGCGTTCCACGTTGATGCGTCAGGGCCATCGGTCCGCCATCCCAGAGATAACGCGCAGGCGATATACGAGAGGGACGCCACCCCTCCTACCTGGCGGGAGCACACAAGTGCGCACTTTAATTAATGCACCGGCACGACGCGGCGTCAACGGTGAGCCAGGGGACGCCTGGCTGAGCGCCTGGCAGCGCTCCTGCGCCAAGAGCGGACTGACAGGAAAGACTATCGGGCGAGACGCGCTCCTCTTCTCGAGGCATCGCCCATCGTCGCAGCAGGCGGATCGCCAGCGGGTGGCTACGGGGAGATGCTGGTTCAACGCCAGCCGCTCGCGCGTGCCGTTGGAGAAGCGGAAGGTCAGTGAGGCGTAGTCGAACGGCGGATCGTCGCGATGGATGGCGGCGTGGTGATTAGGGCAGACGAGCACCATGTTCTCTCGCTCGTCCTCGCCCCCGCGCGACAGCCACTGGATGTGGTGGGCGTGACAGAGACGATAGCCGTAGCGGGTCCGCGGGTCGTAGAGGCACACCTGGCAGCGGCCGGCAGAGAGCTCCTGGAGCCGTTCCACGCGCTGCCGTGCGCGGTGCAGGTCGACCGGCTCGAAGACGTACTTCAGCCGGCGCCCGTACTGGGCCTTGTCCTCGCGCAGGACGAGTGAGCGGGCGGCCTCGCCGTGGATCAGCCGCGCCTCGAACTCGTCGTCAGGGTACAGCGCCACGCGGTCGAGCGCCGGCAGGTAGAGTGCGAACGCGACCAGGACCTGGTGATCGGCGTGGCTAAGGATGCGCACGGCAGCATGCCCCTGGAACGCCTGGCCGAGGCGCTGGCCGGCGGCCTTCACCTGGAGCGGCCGGATGAGCGGCTCGGCATTCGGCGCAACGTCGATATCGAAGTACCGGCTCCGGACCAAGTCGCCCCAGATGCGATAGCGCCCGTACCAGTAGTGTGGTAGATTGGTGGTGACAGCGCGCACCACGAGCCCGGCCGCCAGCACATATTGACCATCGCGCTCACGGCGCGTGAACGCCCACAGGCTGTCGCCAGGACGAGCCGACAGCATGGCGGGGCTGCTCTGATTCAGGTGGTAGCCGAACCAGAGGCGACGATCGCGGGCGTAGTTATCGGGCCGCCAGTAGTACAGCAGCGGCATCTGCGCGGCATTGTCGCGCACATGTCTCGGCTCACCCTCCCTGGACGATGGCCGCGGCTCCAGTGTCACTACCGGGAGTGGCCGGCTGAGCAGTTGCGCGCACAGATTACCCGGGTTGCTGCTGAGCCGTGCTGCGGCACAGTGTCGCGGGCACCCCCCGCCACCCTTCAGCCGGTATGGTGCAGTCGGTCAGCTAGGCCGAAAAAGCGGAAGGGCCTTCAGCTCGATCGCTGCTGAGAGAGCTCTTTCACGGTGTCCACGCCAACCGTTGGGGAAGGGCGCCAGGCCAGGGGCGTTAGCGCACGCGCTATGCAGGTGAACCGCCCGGCGAGCGTCGCCGGCTGGTCGAACCAGTGGAAGGTCGCGCCTACGACGACGGCGTGGACCGCGCGGGCATAGACCAGCCCGCCCGCAGGCGAGGCAGCGTGGCGCCTGGCCCGGAAGGCTGGTTCGCGGGCGAGAGACGTGCTACGGTGTAGACGACCCATGGGAATAGCCAGTGGCGAGTAGCGAGTTGTTCCCCTCGCCCAGAGATCCCGCGGACGCGGGACGGCCAGAGGGCGAGGGGGCGCTCCGGCAGTTGAAGGGTGGTGGGGTGGCGCCACTGCATCACTGCATCACTGTCTACGGAGCAAAGGAGGCGCGAGATGGCAGTGCAGACGCTTCGTCGTGGCAGGGTGGGAACGCACGCGCCGGCGGGGGCTGGTTCCGGACCGGCCGGCACAGGGCAGATCGTTCGGCGTGAAGGGGCGGCAACGGACGAGTGCAGAGAGGGACCGGCCGGAGCGGCCAGCGCGGCCGGAGCGGTGCGGCGGCAGGTCCTGCTGGCGCTAGCGGGCGGCATGGCGGGCGGACTGGCGGCGGCCTGCGGCCAGCGGCAGGAGCCGGGTGCCGGCACGCGCGCCCAGACGCCGGTGACACTCCGCTTTGCCGCGGACCGGGCGCGCCTGGATGCGGGCGTGCAGTCAGTGATCGACGCCTTCAACGCCCGCGGCGGCCCGGTGCGCGTGGAGCCGGAGCTGGTTACGGGCTCGATCGTGGATAAGATCCTGACGCAGGCGGCGGCCGGTGACCCTCCCGATCTGACCCACACCCACCCACGGGACTACCATCCCTGGGTGAATGCCGGCGCCCTGCTGGCCCTGGATGACTACATGAAGCGGGACCGGCAGAACGTGCCGGACATCGTGCCGGTGGCGCTCGACTACTGGGCGCGCGACGGCCGGCGCTGGGCCATGCCCAACAACCTCTCGGTCCAGAACATCTACTTCAACAAGGAGATCTTCGATCGGCGCGGCCAGAAGTATCCCGATCACTACGAGCGGGAGGGGAAGTGGACCTTTGAGACCTACCTGGACCTGGCCCGCCAGCTCACCACCGGCACCGGTGAGCATAAGATCTTCGGCGCCACGTGGCGGCACACGCTGCTGGACATCCAGCTGGGGTTCATCTGGCCGTTCGGCGGCGACCTGTGGGACAAGGACCGCATGAGGACGGTGCTGGACAGCAAGGAGTCGCTGGAGGCCATCCAGTTCCAGGCCGACCTGACCCATAAGTACGGGGTGGCGCCCACCGACGAGGAGTGGCAGCAGTTTGCCTCAGCACCGGCCGCGTCGTGGGGGGCGGCCTTCTCCGCCGGCCGCGCGGCGATGGAGCTGCAGCCGAACGATTCGCTGCTGCAGCACGTGGTGCCGGCTGCCTTCCCGAAGGGGATGGTACCCATGCCCAAGGGGCGGGCGGGGCGGATCATCCGCGGCCTGGCGGTGGGGGCGCATATTACCAAGGGCTCGCGCCACCAGGACGCGGCCTGGGAGGTGGCGAACTTCCAGGCAGGCAAGGAGTCTGAGAAGATCATGCTCGGGCTCCACGTCTCCCTGCCCTGGCACAAGTCCACGCTGGCCGACTTGGAGCGGTCGATGCCGCTCTATCCATGGGAGAGCGGCGCCTACTACGCCGAAGGGGTGCGCCGGTTGCGGGCCACGCCGTACGTGAACCGCTTCACGGAGATCAGCAATCTCTATAGCCAGCACTACAACATGGTCCGCCACGGGCAGAAGACGGCGGCCCAGATGATGGCCGAGATCAAACCGCAGATCGACGCCCTGCTGCGGGGCTGACCCTCATCTTCGCGAGCGGATTGACGAGCGGCACCCTGACTGCAGCCTGCGCTGTGACCCTGGGGCGACGGACGTTCGCTGCTTATAAGTGGTGCCCTCACCCTAACCGTCTCCCTTTGGGAGAGGGGACGCTTCGCGCGCCCAAAGGGAGAGGGGACGCTTGGTCCCCGAAGGGGCAGGGGATGCATGCTACGGCGGCGCGTCGCCGAGTAGCCAGCGGACGTTGCCGCCTTTGATCTGGCTGAGGGCGTCGTCGCTGGCGTCGAGGAACTCAAGGCGCAGGAGCGCCACCTCCGGATACTCGAAGGGGGCGAGAGAGCCGAGCAGCAGGCGCCGCGGGCCGAGCAGGCTGTACGCCTCCTGGATGCTGTTGCTCAGGGGCCCGCTGAGCCCGCTGGTATCGAAGGCGACGTTATCCTGGTAGGGCAGGTGGCGCACCACCATCTCGATCACGGGGACGGTGGTAGTAGTAAACAGGAAGCGCACCTGCGGATGGCGGCGCACGGCCGCGGCGATGTCGTGCTCCGTGAGGTCGGGGGCCGTGTCCAAGTGATGGCGCTGGCGGGGGTCTTCGAAGGCGCAGGCGACGGAGACCGGCAGGTTGCGCGCTGCCGCCTCGGCCAGCAGCTCGGCTGCAGCGTCGCCACCGAGGGCGTAGCCGGTTCCCTGGCCCGGCGCGGGCGCCGGCGCTCGGGCCGGTGATGTGCTGAGGCCGTCATGGTAGGAGGGGTAGAGGCGCAGGCCGCGCATGCCCCACTCTTCGACGCATTGCTTGAGGTCGTCGCGCCAGCCGGCATACTCGGGGTGGAGGCAGGCAAAGGGAATGAAGCGATCGCGGTGGGCCTTGACGGCGTCGTAGAGCTCGGCGTTGCTCTCATGCGGGTTGCGATAGAAGATGCCGTGGGTGTGGGAGACGATGGCGCGATCGATGCCGGCGCGATCGAGCATGCGGAGCAGGCCATCGACGGTGGTCGTCCACAGGCGGCGGAACGGCCAGTGGCCGATGTGGCAGTTGGCGTCAATGATCATCGCCGTGCCTCACCATGGAAACGCGGGGACACTCGGGCGCGGAGACGCGGGGACACGGAGACGTTGGGAGGGGGTGTGTTCATCGCGGGGCTTGCTGTGGGTCTGTGGTGCTGATCCGTCGGTGCAGCAGGCGCTGCAGGTTGGCGCCCCAGATCTGGCGCCTGGCCCCCTCGGGGATCTGGGCGCCGCGGAGCTTGCCCACGCCTTCGCACATGGAGCCATCGGTGCCGAAGAGCAGGCGCTCGGCGCCAACGGCGTCATAGGCCATCTCCACCATGCCGGCGTCGACGCCGCTCCCGCTCAGGTCGAGGTAGACGTTGGGGTAAGGGCGGACGGCCTTGATGGAGAAGGCCCAGTCGCCCCCGCCGCCGAGGTGGGCCAGGATGAGCGGCGCCTGCGGGAGGCGCTGGGCCAGGTAGGCGACCTCGCGCCCGTCGGAGGCGTACTGTCCGGGGATCTCCCTGGTGCGGCGCTGCACGACGTGGAGCAGGGTGGGGACGCCGTAGTCGGCGGCGCGGGCGACGACAGGCAGCACGCGGGGGTCGTCGTAGCGGCAGGCGGCGTAGAGCTTGAGCCCGAGGAAGCCGCGCCGCTCGACGCAGTCTTCCAGCTCTCGCTCGGCCTCCTCGGGGTAGGTGCAACTGACGAAGCAGTAGCCGAGGAGCTGGTCGGGCGCACGCTCGAGCCAGCGTTCGACCGAGCGATTGCACTCGCGGAACTGGTCGGGCGTGGCGGTGGCAGGCACGCGGTTGCCCGCCCACAGGCGGGAGACCATGAGCTTGTGGATGCCCAGCCGGCGCGCGGCGTCCAGCAGGCGCTGGCCCCGTTCGTGAGGCGGGTCACCGTAGAGGTGGGCATGGCAGTCCCACACCGGCACGTCCGCCGGCGCCGCCCCGCGAACCCGCCCATTCGGTGACGGTTCCACGTTCTCTCCTTGATCTCCTTGGTTTCCTTCGTCGTTCATCAGCACCCGGCAGAGGATGGCACATCGTGCGGGCGGGTCGCAGGCTGGCCGTCCGGCTGCGGCGCGGCACGGAGAGGCCGACCGGTTCCGGCTGCCAACGCTGGGCAGGCGCTGTGCACGTGCTCCGCAGGCGCTGTTATGCCCTTTTTGCGGGGGCGCCGACAAGCGGCAGACCGTACAATCGGTGGCGCTGCAGTATGGGTTCTGGACACGGGAGAGGCAGCCACTCCGGATGATCGCCGATGGTGGGAGCTGAAGGGCCGGCATGGTCGTCTAGTCCGTCTGGGTCGGCAGAGAGCGGGCGGGGCGCGGAGCTACCCTGGGCGGCGGCGCGCACGCCGCGCCTGCCGCCGGTCCCTGCCGGTGGGTACGTTGACGCCAATAGCTACCTGGGCGAGTGGCCGACGCGGCGCCTGAATGGCTCGCCGCCGAGCCGGTCGCAGATGGCGGACGAGCGTCTGCGCCTGATGGACCGGCTGGGGATCCGGCGGGCGGCGGTAGCGCTGCTGGACGGCGTGCTGCTCAAGGACGCGGGCGTGGCCAATGCCGAGCTGCACGCGCTGGTGGGCCGCCAACTGGACCGGTACTTCCCGCTGTACACGCTGAACCCGACCTTCCCCGCGTGGGAGGAGCACCTGGCGCGCTGCCGCGACGCCTACGGCCTGGCCCCCGGCCGTGGGGCCATCCGGCTCTACCCCGCCTACCAGGGCTATGGCCTGGACGATCCGCGTCTGGACGGGGCCCTGGAGAGCCTGGCGGGGCTGGACCTGCCTGTGGTGCTGACATTGCAGCTGGAGGACGCGCGCATGCACCACCCCGCGCTGCACGCGCCGGACGTGGATGCGGCGGACGCGCTGGCCCTGGTGCGCCGGTGGCCGCGCCTGCGCTGGCTGCTGGCCGGCGGGAGCTACCGCGACGTGCGGGCCATCGGGACGGAGCTACCGAAGGAGGCGCGCGTCTGGTTCGACATCGCGCGGGTGCAGGGGCCGATCGACTGCATCCGCCTGCTCTGCGAGGAGGTGGGCGCGGGCCGGCTCCTGTTCGGCACCAACCTCCCGTTCACCGTCGCCGAGTCACCCATCCTGGAGCTGGCCGACGCGCGCCTGGCGGCAGCGGCGGACGCGGCGGTGCGCTATGGAAACGCGAGGGAAGCGCTGGGAGTGGATTGAGGAACAAGTCGCGAGTGGCGAGTGCCGAGCCGCGAGGAAGTAGCGAGCACCGAGGAGCGAGGAGGCAGACGCGAGACACGAGCGGGGAGCGATGAGGAGCGACGAGGGAGATGAGAAGGAACGAGCGAGCTGATGAGGGCCAGGCCGGGGAGGGACGTTACCGCAGGTCGCTGGCATGGTGGGAGGAGGCGGAGCGGCTGATCCCTGGAGGCTCGCAGACGAACAGCAAGCGCCCGCAGCACTACGCCTTTGGCCGGTATCCGATCTTTGCCGAGCGGGCTGCCGGCTGCCGGATCTGGGACGTGGACGGCAACGAGTACATCGATTACGTCAATGGCCTGGGGCCGATCACCCTTGGCTACGCCTACCCCGCGGTGGACGAGGCGGTGAAGGGGCAGCTGGCGCGCGGGGTAGTGAGCGGCCTGCTGTGGCCGGTGGAGGTGGAGGCGGCGAGGGCGCTGGCGGAGGTGATCCCCTGCGCCGAGATGGTGCGCTTCTTCAAAGGGGGAGGCGAGGCGACGGCCGCCGCCGCGCGCATCGCCCGCGCCCGAACCGGCCGCCATGTGATCCTGAATGCGGGCTATCGGGGCTGGCCGGACACGTGGGCGGCGGGGCGGGATCCGGCGGTGCCGCCGGAGCTGGCGCGGTACACGCTCTCCTTCCGGCATGGGGACCTGGCCCAGCTGGAGCGGCTGCTGGCGGAGCACCGCAACCGCGTGGCGGCCGTCTTCACGGACCTGCCGTACGATGGCTCGCTGGGGCGCGACTATCTGCAGGGAGTACGGGAGCTGGCACACGCGCACGGGGCGCTGTTCTGCCTGGACGAGATCGTGTGCGGGTTCCGGCTGGCGCACGGCGGGATGCACGAGTACTACGGCGTGGCGCCGGACCTGGCCTGCTTCGCCAAGGGCATGGCCAACGGACTGCCCCTGGCCGCCGTGGTGGGGCGGCGGGAGGTGATGGAGGTGGCTGGCAAGGCCCTGATCTCGCTCACCTATGGGGGCGAGGCGCTCTCGCTGGCCGCGTGCCTGGCGACGATTGGCGAGTACCGGCGGCGGGACGTGATCGGCCACCTCTGGCGGGAAGGGGAACGCCTGATGGCCGGCCTGAACGCCGCGGCCGGGTCGGCCGGCGTGCCATTCCGCTGCCTGGGGTATGCGCCGATGAGCGCCATGCGCTTCGACCTGCCGGCCGAGCAGGTCGGGCCGGCATGGGAGCTCTTCCTGGCCGAGTGCGCGGC
The DNA here is from genome assembly GCA_034437795.1 of Chloroflexota bacterium. Taxonomy (GTDB): domain Bacteria; phylum Chloroflexota; class UBA11872; order UBA12225; family UBA12225; genus DAOTTI01. The sequence continues at coordinate 50,255 of DAOTTI010000012.1, forward strand.
GGGGGGCGTGCTGTTCCGGCGGGGCGGTCTGAACATGCTGACCTACTCCCACACCGCGGCGGACGTGGAGCGCACGATCGCGGTGGCGGCGCAGGCGCTGGCGGCGGTTCGTGCGGCGGGGTTCTCGGCGTCGGCGGGTGCTGCCGTGGGGGCAGGGGCCGCGGGCCAGCAGGCCGGGCCCTGGACGGCATAGCTCTGCCTTATCCGCACCTCTGCCCGGCAGTCCGCGGCGCCCCTGCCAAGCGGTCGCGCCGCCGACATACGCTCGTGTCACAGCCCGTGTGCAAGGGACGCCCTCTTCTGCTGGCCAGCAGCCGAATGGGCACCACTGGTCAAGACACAATCGGGGGATGTGGCTGGCGAACCTCAACCGGAAGTCCACGGCGGTGCAACGCCAACGCACATTTGCTCCGCCAAAGTGCATTCGTGGCCACGATGCATCCCCGCCGCACGCCGCTCCAAGCGCACGAGGTCCGGCAACTGCACGAGGCCCTGGTGGAAGCTGAACAACCGCTACTCCTGGCCATGCCGGTGGCCGACGCAGAGGCGGAGCGGCTGCGCTCACGCGCCTGCGAGCTGATGGCCGACCTGCTGCCGCTGCTGGCCCGGCTAGGACGCCGACTGGAAGGAGTGCGCACGTGAGGGACGAGTGGCGAGTGGCGGGTGAGGGGAGGAGTGATGGGCGGGAGGAGTGGAGAGCGGGGAGGGAGGAAAGGGGGGAGTGGCAAGCACGGCATGGTCGTATCCCGCCAGGTGTGCAACCGGCAGCGCCGTCCTCCTGGCTGCAAGACGGACCTCACTACTGCTCAGGACCCAGTTGCGGGAATAGGGAGAGCGTGGAGTGAGGCGAGACCGCCGTGGGTGACGTCCTCTCTCCCGTGGGCCTCATTCTCCTCTCCGTGTGGGAGCGGGGGCGGCGCGGCCGCGACCGAAGGGGGTGAGGGCCGTCCTCCCTCCCCGTGTGGCGTGGCCGCGGCCGAAGGGGGTGAGGGCTGCTCTCCGGTGGCCGTCGTCCCCCTCTCCCGCGTACGGGAGACCGTGCGGCGGGGCCAAGCCGCATGATGGGGCAGGGTCTGGCAGGGATGCGGCGCGGCTCCGGCCGAAGGGGGTGGGGGCTGCCGTCTCCATGTCTGCGTGTCGGAGCAGGGGCGGGGCAGGCGAACGCGGGAAGGGCGCGGGGGCGGGCCGGCACCGTACTATCGGGGACATGGCAGAGACGGCCTTTATCGTGGATCTCGCCCTGGCCGTGCTGACCGCCTTTGCCGGCGGCGTGCTGGCCCAGCGCCTGAGGCAGCCGGTAATCCTTGGCTACCTCCTGGCGGGGGTGCTGATCGGGCCATTTACGCCGGGCCCGACGGTGGAGCCGCGCACGGTGCACGTGCTGGCCGAGGTGGGGGTGGCCTTCCTGATGTTCGCCGTGGGCGCCGAGTTCTCATTGAGCGAGCTGCGTCGGCTGGGGCGCGTGGCCGCGCTGGGCGGCGCGCTGCAGATCGGCTGCACGATGGGGTTGGGCCCGCTCCTGGCGCCCGCGCTGGGACTGACCTTCGTCCAGGGCGTGTTCCTGGGGGCGCTGCTGGCCCTCTCCAGCACGGTGGTGGCGGTGAAACTGCTGATGGCGCGTGGCGAGCTTCAGGCGCTGCACGGTCGGGTGGCGTTGGGGATCCTCATTGCCCAGGACCTGGCGGTGGTGCCGATGGCGATCGTCCTGCCGGCGCTGACGTCCGGCGCGGACGGGCTGCTGGCGCACCTGGGGCTGGCGGCGGTGAAGGCCGGCGGCATCCTGCTGGGGGCGTACCTCGTGGGGGCGCGGGCGGTCCCCTGGATACTGGGGCATGTGGCCAGGTCGCGCACGCGAGAGGTGTTCCTGCTGGGGGTGGTGGGCCTGGCCCTGGGGACGGCGCTGGTGACGCAGTTCGCGGGGCTGTCGCTGGCCTTTGGCGCCTTCCTGGCGGGGCTGGTGGTGGCCGAGTCCGAATACCGCGCGCAGGTGGTGGCGGAGGTGCTGCCCTTGCGGGACCTGTTCGCGTCGCTGTTCTTTGTCTCGGTGGGGATGCTCATCAATCCGGCGGCCCTGGTCCCCAACGCCGGGCTGGTGGCGCTCCTGAGCGGGGCGGTGGTTCTGGGCAAGGCGGGGATCGTGGCCCTGGTGGTGGCGCTCCTGGGGATGCCCGGGCGGGTGGCGGTGCTGGCGGGGCTAAGCCTGGCGCAGGTGGGGGAGTTCTCCTTCGTCCTGGCGCGCATCGGCGTCGGCGGGGAGGCGATCCCGCCAGCGCTATTCGACCTCACCCTGGCCACGGCGCTGGTCACGATTGTGCTCACGCCGTTGCTGCTGCGGGGCGCGCCGTTCCTCCTGCAAGGAATGGAGCGGCTGCCGGTTCTGGGGAGCCAGTTCGCGCCGACGCCAGTGCCTGGCAGCACGGACGAGGGGGTGCCGGAGCTGCGCGGGCATGCGGTGATCGGGGGCTTTGGGCGGCTAGGGCGGGAGCTGGCGGCCGCCCTGGAGGCGCGGGGCGTCCCCTACGTGGTGATCGAGTACAACCCGCTGGTGGTGCGCGAGCTGCGGGCGCGGGGCGTGCCGGTCATCTACGGCGACGCCGCCAACCCCGCCGTGCTGGAGCGCGCCCACCTCGATCGGGCGCGGGTGCTGGCGGTCCTGATGCCGGACGCGACCGCGACGGAGGCCGCGACCATCCAGGCCCGGCGGCTCAATCCGCGCCTGGACATCGTGGCGCGGGCCCGCGACGTCCACGACGTGGCGCGCCTGCGGCGGGCCGGCGCCACCGCCGTGGTGCAGCCGGAGTTCGAGGCAGGGGTGGAGGTGATCCGGCACGCCCTGCGCCGGTACGGGGTGGCCAGCCAGGAGCTGAACCTGCTGACGGCCGGGCGGCGAGAAACCTTCTACCAGCAGCCGGCGAGTGCCGAGTAGCGACGAGCGAGGAGCGAGTGGCAAGGAGCGAGGAGCGAGCGGGGAGCCCGCGTCTTGGCCTGAGATGACCGCGGGAGGCGTGACGGCGGCAGGGAGAGGGAGCGCGCGCCTGGCGTGGGGCATCCGCGCTGGGCGGCCGGCGCCGTCAGGCAGGTGGCGTGCGGGGTGGCTCGGGTGCGGCGGGCACAGGCGCGCGGGGGGGCAGCAGACGGACGAGGGCCACCCGCATGCCATCGAGCTGCTCCACGCGGATGGTGCGGCCGTCGATCTGGACCTCATCGCCGAGCTGTGGGATCCGCCCCAGGCGGGCCATGACCACGCCACCGATGGTCTCCACCTGCTCGCGGTCGCGCTCTTCGAGGCGCACCCCCGTGGCCTCTTCCCACTCGTCGAGGCGGGTCAGGCCATCAACGAGCAGCGAACCGTCCGGCTGAGGGACGATCGCTGGCGGCGGGGCCGCGGTGCCGGCGGCCGCCGGCTCGGGCTTCATCGGACCTACCAGGGCTTCGACCAGGTCTTCCAGGGTGAGAATGCCCGCCGTCCCGCCGAACTCGTCGATCACGACGGCGAAGTAGCTACCACGCTGGCGCATCTCCTCCAGGATGTCGTCGGCCGGCTTGCTCTCGGGAACGACCATGGCCGGCCGGATGATGCGCTCCAGCTTGAAGTCCGCCGGCCGCTCTTTCACAATACGGAGCAGGTCGTGGGTATCCAGCACGCCGACGATGGTGTCCAGGGAGCCGGCGTAGACGGGGAGGCGGTGGTGCCGGCTGGCCGCGGCCCGCTCCAGCAGCTCATCGAGGCTAGCATCCAGAGGGACGGCCTCGACCTCGGTGCGGGGCGTCATCAGCGCGCCGGCGGTGAGATCGGCAAAGGTAAAGGCGCGCGTGGCGATGCGGGCCTCCGATTCCTCCACCACGCCCGCCTCGCGGCTGCCAGTGACCAGGAGGCGCAGCTCCTCGATGCTATGCACCAGCTCGTGACCGGCGGCGGGGCGGAGGCCGGCCAGGCGCAGCACGGCGTTGCCGATGCCGTTCAGCAGAGCGATCGGCCAGCGGAAGACGAACTCGAAGATCTGCATGGGGCGGGCGACCCAGATGGCCGTCCCTTCCGCCCGCTGGAGGGCGAGCCCCTTGGGCGCAAGCTCTCCCAGGATGATGTGCAGGGCGGTGACGAAGGCGAACGAGGCGCCGATGGCGACGCCGTGGGCGGCGGCGGGGGCGAAGTGGCCGATGAGGGCGGTGAGCGGTGGCTCGACCAGGTGGGCGAGGGCCGGCTCACCGATCCAGCCCAGGGCCAGGGAGGCCATGGTGATGCCGAGCTGGCAGGCGGCGATGTAGGTATCCAGGCGCTCGGCGATCTGCTTGGCCGCGCGCGCACCGGCATGTCCCCGCGCGGCCAGCTCCTCCAGGCGGCTGCGGCGGACCGCAACGATGGCGAACTCGGTGGCCACGAAGAAGCCGTTGGCCAGGACCAGGGCGATGATGGCGAACAGTCCAACGATGGACGTTACGTCCATGCCGTCAGCATCTTCCTCCCGGCGGCCGGCGACGCCCGGGGGGCGTGGCGCCCCGCCGCGGGGGATGGGATGGAACCGCAGCGCCTATCGTCGTGGCCGGCGGCGCGGGGACGGATGGACCGTACGGCATATCGAGTGCGCCGGCCGAACGGGTCAGGCGCGGCGCCGGGGGCGCTGGCCGAGGAGCAGGGCCACGCGTACCGGCGGCCCGCTCGACGGCACGGGGGCCGGGGCGCCATCTGCGGCTCGTCCACGAACGTACTGGTGTAAGTATAGGCCAGGCTGCCGGCCCAGGCCCTACCACCCCGCCGCCCCGCCGACGCGGGGACGCGGAGACATGGGGACACGATTTCAGGCCTGCCGGCCTTACCGGCGCTTGGCCACCTCCTTATCCAGTAGCTCCTGCGCCCGCCGGTGGGCCTCGGCCAGGGCTTCCTTCGCGATCTTCTGGTTGCGGTAGGCGGCGACCAGCTCCTCGCCGATGACGTTCATCATCTCCTGGTAGTTGGTGACGATGGGGTAGGGTTTGCTGTCCGGGCGCCGGATCTGCCTGGTGACGGGGATCCAGGCCGGGTCGGTGGAGTAGGGGGGCTTGTCGAAGTTGGCGAGGGCGACGGGGACGTAGCCGGCCGCCGAGTTCCAGGCGAGGTCGCTGCTTTCCTTATTCATGAAGCGCATCACGGTCCAGGCGAGGTCGCGGACCTTGCTGTCCTTGAACAGGACGATGTTGTTGGCCTGCAGCATGACCGTACGGGACTTCTTCTCCGGGTTGAGGGCAGTCATAAATTTCATGTCCGGCCAGTTCCGGCGGAACTCGGGGATATTCCAGGAGCCGCCGACCCAGAGCGCGACCTTCCCCGTCTCTCGCGGGTTCTGGATGGCGTAGCCGGGCGGGATGGTGCACTGATCCTTCCAGATCAGATCCTGGAGGTACTGCAGCGTCTCTACCCCTTCGGGAGTATTGAACGTGAACCGGGTGAGATCCTTACTCATCCACTCCACGCCGTTCTGCAGGGCAAACTGCATGAAGTCGGTGGTCGAGGACTGGTCGGTGGAGTAAGCGTACATCATGTTGCCCCAGCGCTCGCGGGAGCGGTCGGTCATCCTGATCGCCATCTCGCGGCGCTGGGCCCAGGTCTCCGGTGGGGTGGGGTCATTCCCACGGACGAAGCCGTACTCGCGCAGCAGGTCGGGGTTGAAGAACTGGTGCAGGGTGACCGTGGTGAAGGGCAGGGCGAAGGTGCGGCCGTTCTGCTGGGTGGAGACCAGCCGCGCGGCGCCGTGCCTGGCCACCAGGTCGATCCGGTCGGCCTTGACGTAGGGGTCTAGGGGCACGAGCGCCCCTCGGGACTCGTAGTCGGCCGTCCAGTAGTCCTTGATCCGGGCGATGTCCGGAGGCGTGCCGGCGGCCATGGCGGCCAGCAGCTTGGTATTGTGGTCGTTCCAGCTGCCGTTGGAGGTGATGCTGAGCTTCACCTGGGGCCGCTCGCGGAAATAGTCGGGGAAGACCTGCTTTTCCAGGATCTCCACCTGTGGCTGGCCGCCGATGATCCACCACACCACCTCACCGGCGCCGGTAGGATCGGTGTTCACCTTCTCCGTGGAGGCGGGGGCCTGCCCGGCGCACGCTGCCAGGGCGAGGGCGCCGGTGGCGAGCGAGGCGCGGGCGAGTAGCTGGCGCTTGGTCAGACGCATGGCTTGTCTCTCCTCAACCGATCGCCGGCCGTGTATCAGCCGGGCTCAAAGTGAGCGTAACGTGAATGGGCTGGGCGGGCAAGCGCCGGTATTTTGAATAGCGGCCTTGACGAAGATGTAACCCACGCAGGGGGCCGCATTTAACACCGCGCGCGCAGACTGTCCCCATGTCGCCGGCGCCGTGCCGCGGCGAGCCGGGTTCGTTCACCAGCGGCGCCATCACCCTCTCCCTGTGGAGAGTGAACCGGTCGCCAGCGACGGGTAGGCCGGGCTAGCTCGGGATGTTCACGCGGGGCGTCAGTGTCTTCTCCGCGGGGTGAGGGCCCCGCCGGTACAGCCGGTCGTCGCTGGCCGTGGTCGGGTTCCTCTCCCTGGGGGTAAGGGCGCTGGCTGTGAGCGATCCGGGCCTTCACGGAGTTTCGGGGCCGGCGGCGCGAATAGCCGTCCCGACGGAGCACTCTCATGCGCAGGCTGACTATGGCCCACTACGTGACGCTGGCGGGAGTGCTGGCGCTGGCTGCGGCGGCAGGATATCTCGGCTACCGGCGCTTCGCCCCGTCGCCGGCGACGGCGGCCCGTCTGACGACGCAGGCGGCGGCGCTGGGCACCGTTGTGTCGATGATCAGCGCCACAGGGAACGTGACCAGCCCCGCCACCTCCAGGCTTTCCTTCAGCAGCGGGGGCCGGCTCAGCGAGCTGCTGGTGGGCATCGGCTCAGCGGTGCAGGCAGGGCAGGCCTTGGCCCGCATCGATCCGGCCGAGCTGGAGGTGGCGCTGGCCCAGGCGTGGGCGAACCTGTCCAGCGCCGAGGCCAAGCTGGCGCAGACGCGGGCGGGGGCCACTGTGGAGGACCTGGCGGCGGCGCAGGCGCAGCTAGACGCGGCCAGGCTCAAGCTGGAACAGACACGGGCGGTAGCCCAGGGCCCCGAGGTGACGGCCGCCCAGAGCCAGGTGGACAGCGCCAGACTGAAATTGGAGCAACTACTGGCCGGCGCCCGGCCGGACGAGCTGGCAGCGGCCCAGACGCAGCGAGACACCGCCAGGGCCAGGCTGGAGGGACTGCTGCATCCACGGGAGGAGGACGTCGCCGTGGCCCGCAGCCAGGTGGAGAGCGCCAGGATCAAGCTGGAGCAGCTGCGGTATCCCCGCCCTGACAACGTGCGCGGCGCTCGGGCGCAACTGGCCTCGGCGCAGGCCCGCCAGGAGGCATTGCGCAACCCGCGGCCGGAAGACCTGGCCAGCGCGCAGCCCCAGGTGGACCAGGCCAGGACGCCCCTGGCGCAACTGGTGGACCATCCGTGTACGGCCACGGCGCAGGACATCGCCAACGCCCAGCTCCAGGTGCAGAACGCGCAGGTGGGCCTGGCGAATGACCACCTGAGCGAGATCCTGAGCGGGCTGCAGGCGGGCGAGCAGGTGGTGATCCCCAGCACGACGACGGCGGGGGCGCGCCTCCAGGTGCCTGGCGTGGCGGGGATCGGCGCCGGCCCCGGGGTCGGCGGCCCGCCGCCCAGCGCCGGCCCGCGCTAGCGCGGATTCGTCAGAGCCGGCGACGGGTCCCTCTCCCTCTTGGCGAGGGTGAGGGCTCCGCTCATGAGGACATCCAGGCTAGGGCCATCGGTCCAGTAGTCGGGCCAGGAAGGCTGGACGAAAGACGACGAACGCCACCCGGCGGGCATGCAGATGGCGGCCGGAAGACAGAGAGCAAGCGAGACGATGAACGCGATGGAAAGTATCCGCGTGGCGGTACGCGCCTTGGGCGCGAACAAGCTGCGCACGGCGCTGACGATGCTGGGCATGATCATCGGCGTGGGAGCGGTGATCGCCCTGATGTCGATCGGCAAGGGCATGCAGGCCAGCGTCACGGCGCAGATTAACGCGCTGGGCAGCAACCTGCTGTTCATCTCGCCCGGCTCCACCCAGCAGGGCGGCGTGCGTTCCCAGGCCGGCACAGCGCCGACGTTGACCGCGGAGGACGCGGAGGCGATCCTGGAAGCGGGCATGCCGGAGGTGGTCAACGTCGCGCCGGACGCGGGGACCTTCGGGCAGGCGATCGCCAACGGCCAGAACATCTTCACCCGAGTGAGCGGCGTGACCCCCGCCTACCTGGAGGTGCGTAACTTCACCGTCGCCGAGGGCGAGTTCTTCAGCAAGGAACAGGTCGACGCCCGCTCGCTGGTAGCGGTGCTGGGGGCGACCGCCAGGCAGAACCTGTTCGGCGACGGTGAGGCGGTCGGGCAGACGGTGCGCGTGAACCAGGTGAACCTGCGGGTGATCGGCGTGCTGGCGGCCAAGGGCGCGCAGGCGCTGGGCAATCAGGACGATGTGATCTACGTGCCGCTCTCGACGATGCAGACGCACCTGAACCGGAACCGCACGGCGCAGGGCGGGCAGACGGTGTCGCAGATCAGCGTGCACCTGGCGGACGGCCGGCCGGAGACGGCGCAGGCAGCCGTGGAGCAGATCGGGGAGCTGCTGCGCGAGCGCCATAAGGTGGCGCAAGACGACTTCACGATCCGCAGCCAGGAGGACCTGCTGGCGACGGCCAACCAGATCACGGGGTTCATTACGCTCTTCCTGGGGTCCGTGGCGGGGATCTCGCTGCTGGTGGGCGGGATCGGGATCATGAACATCATGCTGGTATCGGTGACCGAGCGCACGCGCGAGATCGGCATCCGGAAGGCGATCGGGGCCACGCGAGGCAACATCCTGTCCCAGTTCCTGACCGAGGCGACGATGGTGAGCCTGGCCGGCGGCGCCGCCGGCATCGTGCTAGGTGGGGGCGGGTCGCGCCTGCTGAGCGGCGTCAATCTGAACGGGCAGCCGCTGCAGACGGTCGTCTCGCCGGACTCGATCGTGCTGGCGTTCGGCGTCTCGGCGCTGATCGGCCTCTTCTTCGGGGTCTGTCCGGCGATGAAGGCATCGCGCCTGCACCCGATCGAGGCCCTGCGCTACGAGAAGAGATGGTCACGGGCAGTGGTGCTCAGGTAGTGATCAGCACCTTACCGAGCGTTAACGCTCAGCTAACCGTGGCCTAAACGTGTGGCCGTACGCTGGTGGTAACGGGCATGATCGTACCCAAGCTTGAAGCAGCGGCCGATGGGCTGAGTGGCGCAGCTGGTGACCCCGTGCCGGTTCCTACCGGTGAGAGCCAGGCCCCAGCGATCTGGCGAACGCACCACCTGGTGGCCGGCCCAGGAGCCGCCACCGAGGTGGCGGTTGTCAGCCCCGCGGCGGGCGGACGCGGGCGCAACCGGTTTTCCCGAATGGCGGACCCCTCACCGTCGCCTATAGGCAGACGGAACTCAACGGCGCCGCGTCCGGAAGAACTGGTTGCACCCGGCCGACCCTTGGCGGTGCGCGGGCCGCGGACGGCGCTGAGCGGGCCGGCTGCGACCGCAGGCGCCGCCCGCGCCAGGCGCGCGAGGCTGAGCCCTGAGGATGGAGCTGCCGGGCCGGCGGACCTGGAGTCGCTGCCCCAGTACCTGCGGGAGATCTCCGAGGGGGCGCTGCTGACCGCCGACGAGGAGCGGGCACTGGCACGGGCCCTGCGTTCGGACGACGCCCGCGCGGCGGAGCGGGCACGGGCACGGCTGATCCGGTCCAACCTGCGCCTGGTGGTGAGCGTGGCGCGGCGCTACCTGGGGCAGGCGGGGCGGGCCGGGCCGGCCATGGACCTGGGCGACCTGATCCAGGAGGGGAACATCGGCCTGTTCAAGGCGGTGGACAAGTTCGACCCCGAACGGGGCTACCGCTTCTCGACCTACGCCTACTGGTGGATCCGTCAGACCATTACCCGCGCCATTGCCGACCACGGCCGCGCCATCCGGCTGCCGGTCTACGTGGGCGAGCACCTGGCGCGGCTGGCGGAGGCCGAGGTCCGCCTGCGGCAGCAGCTCGGGCGCGAGCCCTTGCCGGAAGAGCTGGCGGCTGAGCTGGGGCTATCCCTGAGCCAGGTCACCGACCTGATCGGCGCCGCGCGGCCCCTGGCCTCGCTGGATGAGCGGCGCTCGTCCGGCGACGGCGAAGGAGGCGCGCTGGTGAATGACGTGGCCGGCATGGTAACGGCCGCCCCCGACGGGGAAGCAGAGAGGGACGAGCGGGAGGAGCGGCGGGCCGCGCTGGAAGCGGCGCTGGAGCGGCTCAAGCCACGGGAACGGGACGTGGTGGCGTTGCGCTACGGGGTCAGGGACGGCCAGGAGCGCAGCCTGGCTGAGGTAGGGCGCCTGCTGGGCATCTCCCGCGAGCGCGCGCGCCAGGTGGAGGCGGCTGCCCTGGCCAAGCTGCGCCGCCTGCTCAGCCCGCCGGAGGTTCAGAGTTCAAAGTTCAAGGTTCAAAGTTCAAAGTGAGCGTCAAAGTGAGCCGAGTCTAGCCCGCATCCTGCATCGGTTCATCGTCGGTGATCAATATCCGTCTCCCAGAGGGAGAGGGCCAGGGTGAGGGCTCCGCTGGCAAAGGGTCCGGGCGAGGGGCTGCGGCGTGGCTGTTGAATGGTGCGGCCGTTCCGCAGCAGGGCAGGTGGATGGGACGGCGGATGAAGCGGAGTAGCAGGAAGCCGGATCAGGGGCGCACGAGGCGGACGGATTCTTCGGCTCGCTCGCGGACGGCGGGGTCAGGGTCCTGGGCCAGGCCGGCCAGGCAAGCCAACACGTCGGGCGGGGGCGGGTCGGGGTGGCGGATCTTGCCCACGGTATGGGCGACCTGAGCGCGGACGGCGGGCTCGGTGTCGGCGCTGAGCGCGAGGAGCGCGCGGACTACGGCCGGCTTGATGGGACGGCCCTTGAGGCCAAGCTCGCCGATGTGGAACACGGCCATCACCCGCGTCTCGGGGTCAGGGGCGTGAAGGAGGTCGAGCAGGACCGGTAGCGCCTCTGGGCTATTGCCGCAGATCTGGAGCAACTCGTCAAGGTAGAAATGGAGTTCGTCCACGTCGGCGCGGCGCTGGAGGACCAGCTCCTTGATGGCCGCGGCGTAGCGGCCGCTGCCCATGTTGACGAGCGCCTGGCGGGCGCGATTGCGCTCCAGGCGGCTGGGCGAGCTGGTCCAGAGCTTCATCAGGCGGTGCTCGCGCTCGGGGTCAGGGGGCGTGGCGGCAGGTCGCTCCCAGCGTGCGATGGCCGCCGTGACCTCGGCGGCGAGCTGCTCGGGCGAAGTGAAGGTGGCGCACAGGAGGTCGCGCTGGATCTCAGCGCGTAGCGCATCCAGCTTCCGGCGGCCGGGCCCTTGCTCCTTATAGCGCTCCGGCCACGGGGCATCCTCGGCGAGCAGAAAGCACAGCACCGGCCGGTCGAACCGGACAGCCTCGCGGAACTCCCGCTCGGTGATCGAGCGCTCTGAGCCGGGCGGGACGTAGCCGTACCGCCAGGCGAAGAGGCCAACGTACAGGTCGCAGCGGCGGACGTCGTCCAGGCACCGGTCGAGCGGACGCCGTGGCTCAGCCACGTAATACTCCATAGCGACGTCGTCATGGCCGAGCTTGCGGATGGCGCGGCTGACCGCCTGACGGAAAGCCTTGAGATCCTGATAGGTCGACGAGACGTAGATGCGGGCCATCCGGCGTGCTCCGTATCAGGTCAAGAACGTTCTGCCAGACCACCTTCCCGGCCGGCGGCGCCATTGCTCCAGGAAGTGCCATCCCCAGGGGGCGCAGGATCGTATAGCGGCGCACCCTGGGTGTGGGCCGGCCTCAGCTGTGCTCCGGCGGGCGCGGGGCGGGGTCACGCAGGGCGTGCAATTCGGCGATGACCTGGTCCGGCGAGGAGAGATTGCTCGTGCGTAGACGGATGGTACCGGGCTCGGGCGGCGGCTCGCGGTGCGCCGCGGCCTGCACGACGGCGACCAGAGCGTCGATCTGGTCGGGGCGCGCCGCGCCGAGGCGTTTGAGAATGGAGACCATGGCCGCGGCCAGGGGGGTGTCCCAGTCAGCCTGCTCGAACACGACCTCAGCGATCTCCAGGACGATGTCCGGCTGGTCCCGTCCGACGTTGGACCAGAGCTCGGCGCTGGGGACGGGGTGCGCCAGCGTCGCTTCGAGGGCGAGGCGGTAGTACGGCCCGGCGATGAGGTCGGGGCGGAGCCGGCTGAGCATGGTCAGGGCAGAGAGCAGCCCCATGGCGTCGAGGCGCTGGGGCGCGCCGAGCCAGCGTTCAAGCGTCTCCAGGGGGACCAGGTCCGGCCGGCCCGCCGTGTGGTTAGCCAGGACGAAGAGGGTGGGGCCAGCGCGGGCCCGGTGCAGCTCCGAGCCAAGGAAGGAGTCGACCACCTCGCAGAGGCCGCCGGCGATCCGCTCCGGCGTAGCCCGCAGGACATCGACGGCCTTCTCCCAGGCACGGTACTGACGTTCAGGGTCGGCGCCGCAGAGGTCGTCGATGAGCTGATCCACGAAGGGATCTGGAGCGGACGCCATGGCCATCTCTTCCTGCCGGACCCCGCTTTGCTGGGACGCAAGGACCTGCACCGGGAAGGTCAGTCTAGCACACACCCCTTCGACCCCCTCGCCCCCCTCTCCGACACGGAGACGCGGAGACGCGGAGAGAGACCTCATCCCCTTCGGCCGGGGCCGCGCCCGGAGGGAGGACCTCACCCCCTCGCCCCCTCTCCGACACGGAGAGGGGGAACGACGGCCATGGCTGTGCCGCTTGGCCCCGCCGCCCCCGCTCCGACACGGAGCGGGGGAACGACGGCCACGGCTGTGCGGCTTAGCCTCACCACCTCTCTCCGGCACGGAGCGGCCGGAAGGCCTTCGATACGTCTCCAGGAGTGGAAGTGTCAGGGGGCTTCCGGCCGCGCAGCTAGCGTCCGCGCTGGCGGCGGTACTCGTCGAGCACGGCGTTGATGTCGTTGGTCATGTTGGTCATGGCCTCGCGCGGGCTCGCCTCCGCGGTGCGTAGCTGGCGCGTGTACTTGTTGTAGATGGCCTGCAGATCGGGGATCCACTTGGCGTGCAGCGGGTCCGGCCGTGCGGTAGGGGCCGCTTCCAGCCAGCGGCGCTTGTTGAACTGCGTCATCGTCTTCAGCCAGACCTGCTCCGCCACCCGCTTGTTGGACGGGATGTTGTTACCGCCGTTCTCCTCGATGATCCGCGCCCCGTCATCCAGCAGCCAGAACAGGAAGTCCACGGTGGCGTCGCGAGCCCGCGTCTCCTTGAAGATGAAGTAGCCGTCCAGATACATGCGGTGGTTGCGCCCCCTGGGCGCCTTGGGCTTGAGGAAGACGTTGACCCGCGCCGGGATACGGGAGTAGGCGATGATGCTGTTGGGGATCCCGTTCGCATGCATGGCGATGGTCCCCTGGTTGAAATTCAGCTCGGGGCGCTTGTCGATGCCGTCGCGCATGAAGACGCGGTCGCTGGTGTGCACCTTGGCGTACCACTCGGCGGCGGCCAGGGCCTCGGGGGTATTGGTCGCCGCCCGCGACTTATCGGCGGTGAGGAAGTCGCCGCCGTAGCTATAGAGCCAGTGGAAGAAGATGGAGTCGTCGCAGCCGCCAACGGGGTCCTGGCGCCCCTGCGCGTCGAACCGGACGACCTGCTTGAGCATCCGCACCAGGTCGTCCTGGGTCCAGTTCTCGTCAAAGCCGGGGTCGAGCGTGACGCCGTATTGCTCGAAGAGGTCGAGGTTCATGACGTAGAGGCTGGTGCCCCAGCCCTGGGGCATGCCCATCTGCTTGCCGTCGATCTGGTAGGCCTTGGTGGGCACCTCGTAGAAGTCGCTCTGCTTGAGCTTGCGCGTGGAGAAGTCCTTAGTGATGTCCAGGTACCAGCCGCTGTCCATGAAGCGCAGGAAGCCGCGGTTGGAATCCATCACGATGTCGGGGATCACGTCGGAGGTCCAGGAGACGACCAGCTTGTCCTGGATCTCGCCGGATGGAATACCGGTGCGTTCGACGGTGATGTTGGGGAACTGCTTGCGGTACTCCTGCACCACGGCTTCGAAGAGGCGGTCGCTATCGCCCCCGCCGCCGTAGTTCCAGAACACGATCTTGGCGGGGCCCTTCTGCGCGGGGGCGGTGCGCCCACCGAAGGCGCCGCACCCCGCCCAGACCACGGACGGAAGCCCGGCCCCCGCCATCGCTACCAGACGCCGGCGCGTGAATGCCGCCATCGTTCTCTCCTTTCCTTGTTCCCTTGCTGAACTCCCTGTTCGCGCTCCCTACGGCGCTCCCGTGCTGCGCGCACTCCCACTATACTGGGCGACGCGGGGAGGAGGAAAGGGCCGCCCACCCCCGTTCCCCCACATCGAAGCGGGAGCATGGGGACGCGGAGACATGGAGACGAAGCTCCAGGGACGCGGCGACGCAGAGGGACGAGGACAGGGGACGCAGAGACGCGGGGACACAGAGACATGGAGACGTAGAGGCCGGGAGACACGGAGACACGGGGAACTGGTATCACGCATGCCCAGGAGGAACGTCGATGAAGCCGGTTACTCGCCGCCATGCCGTCCGATCCGCGTACGCGCTCGCCGCGGCCGGGGCCGCCGCCTGCGGCCCGCAGCCGGGCACGGCCGGCCCCGAGCCGAGCCAGGGCCCCGTGACGGTGCGGGCCTTCATTGGCGGGATCGACGCCGCCACGGCCGACCGCTGGGAGAGCGAGATCGCCGGCCCGTACCGGCAGCGGCGGGCCAACGTTGCGATCGAGCTGGTCTCGCAGACCAGCGTGGCCCCCAGCGGCGCCACGGCGGAGGTGATGGAGAAGCTGACGGCGCTGATCGCCGGTGGCGACCCGCCGGACATCACCGACCTGCCGCGTCCGGCGACGCAGCTCGTACCGCTCGGCTTTCTGGATGAGAGCCTGGACCGACTCGTGCGGCGCGACCGGTTTGACACGAAGCAGTTCAACCAGCACGAGTTCGAGCGCCGCGCCGTGTACCAGGGCAAGGTCTGGCAGATCCCCTACAAGTACCTGAGCAATGCGCTGGTGGTGGTCTGCAACCAGCACCTGTTCCAGGCGGGGAACGTCGCCATTCCCAGCGCCGACCGGCCCTGGGAGTGGAGCGCCTTCGTCGACGCGCTGATCAAGCTCACCAAGCGAGCCGGCGGGGCGACCAGCCAGTTTGGCCTGCTGAACTGGGGCTCGCAGACGTACACCTGGCCGCTGCTGTGGCAGACGGACTGGGTGAGCGCCGATGGCCGGACGGCGACCTGCGACAGCGCGGAGATGCTGGACTGCTACACCAGGTGGGCGGAGCTGTTCCACCGCCACAACGTCATCCCCCGCCCTGGCGAGACGCGGGATCTGTTTGGGACGACCAGCACTCCGCAGCTGTTCTTCGCAGGGAAGGGGGCGATGGTGATCATGTCGCCCGGCACCTGGCGCACCTACATCACGCGCGGGGAGCTAGCGGAGATCGCGCTGGCGCCGATGCCCAAGTTCAAGGTGAGCACGGCCGACGTCGCCACCACCGACCTGGGGATTGCGCGGGGCAGCAAGCGGCCGGCGGACGCCTGGGAGGTGATCAAGTACTTCTCGGAAGGGTCGCGGCTGGCGCGCTACGCCAACTACCTGCCGGCTATCGCCAAGGACATCGAGCCCTGGGCGCGGGAGGACGTAAAGCGCTTCCCCGCGGTAGACGTCCGCGTCGTGCTGCGGGCGATCGAGACGCACGCCCCCAACAGCCGGCTCTCCGGCCACCCGAAGCAGGATGAGATCCTGCGCGTGACGGGCCCGGCGCTGGACGGGCTGCTGGAGGGAAAGGAGGCGCCGGTGCCGCTGCTGCGCCGCCTGAAGCCCGAGCTCCAGGCGATCATCGACCGGACCTGAGGTACGGTGTGATTGTGGTGGAAGAGGGGAGGAGCCCGCGGACCTACCACACGCTTCATCGGCGGAGCCTTCACCCTCGCCCTCTCTCACAGGGAGCGGGCGCCGGAGCTTCGAGGGAGGGGGCCGCAGGTGAGGCTTCCCGCTCCCGGTGAGAGAGGGAAGTCATCGCCATCTGGCAGGCGGGGGGAGACCTAGTACTCCGCCGCGATGCTGCTACTGGGTGCCCCAATCTGGCTGCGCCCATCAAGATCACCGTGGCCAGGTACTAAGTCGGCGCTGGTACGTTCGTGTGGGACAGGACGGCCGGGCATCGATGGACAGGGCGGCGCGAACATACCAGCGGATACTTAGCCTGGATTAGTCACGGCCAGCGAGGGGTCCCCTCTCCCTGTGGGAGAGCGGGGGCTCACGAAGCGGGCGGCGGTCAGGGCTCCGCTCGTGAAGCATACAGGCTGGCCTGGATGGTTCATCAGGAACCCAGGCCAGCTTGCATCCCTGTGGTGAGGGAGAGGGAACTGGCGCCTAGGGTGATGAAGCCGGGCTAGAATGAGGCGAGGCGTTCGGTGATGGCCTGGGCCTGCGACGTGAAGTCGCCTACCGACATCTCCCCCGCCGTGACCTTGGTCCACAGCGGATCGATCTCCGCGCGGGCCTTGGCGAAGTCCTTCAAGAGGTAGTAGAGCCAGCCATCGACCTTGGAGCGCTGGCCCTGCAGGAAGTAGGCCCTGGGGTCGGCGCCCATCCGGTCCTGGAAGTCCTTGGCCGTGAGCTCGAAGGCGCCTTTGAGCAGGGGGGTCACCACGTGCCCGTCGGAGAGCACGTAGCGGGCGACGTTCTCCGGCTTCATCCAGTACTTGAAGACCTCCCAGGCCTGGTCCTTGTTCTTGCTGTCGGAGTCGATAAACAGGGCGTGCACGCTGATGCGGGCGGAGACGTTGCGGGGCTGCTGCGGATTGGGGGTGTACGGCAGGGCGGCGATCATCCAGCGGAAGCTGGGGCGCTCGGCCAGGTTGAAGATGACGGCCATGCCGATCTTGCCGGTGGTGAAGATGTGCTGGCCGGGCACCGACCGCAACCGGTTGGCCTCATCGCCGTAGGGCTGCACGTGGTACTTGGTGGCCATGTCCGCCCAGAACTGGAGCCCCTGCTGGAACCCGGGCGTGTTGATGGTGATCTTCTTGGCCGCCCAGTCGACGGGGCCGTAGCCGAAGTAGGTGGGCCCGTTCATCCAGGCTGAGCCGCCGGTGAAGCCCCCGCCGAAGCCGAACTGCTCGGTCCCCCTGGTGAGCCTGCGCGCCGTGTCCAGGAACTTCTCCATTGTCCAGGAGCGGTCGTCGGGGTCCACCGGCGGGGGCTGCAGGCCGGCGGCGGCGAAGAGGTCGAGGTTCACCGCCATGGCGTCGGCGGAGATGCTGACCGGCATCCCCCAGATCCGGTCGCCCTGCTTCATGCTCTCGATCGCCGCGGGGATCCACATCCCCTGATCGATCTTGTCGCGCTTGAAGTAGGGCGAGAGATCGGCAATGATGGTCTCAATCTCGCGCCACAGCCGGGGCCACTCCCACATGTCGGCCGGCGTGCCGGCGACGTGGAGCGCGATGGCTTTCTCCATCACGCTTTGCCCGGGATTGATGAACTCCACCTGCAGGCCCTGGTCCTTGTGCTTGGCGTTGAACTCGTCGTAGAGCGCAACCTGCATGTCCCACCTGGGGCTGGAGGTCTGGTAGCTCAGGACGGTGACCTTGCCCTGAACGGCCTTCTGCGGCGAAGGCGGGGCGCCACCGGGCGCGCACGCGCTGAAGAACGGCACGGCGCCGGCGACCCCCGCCCCCAGCAGGAGCCGGCGCCTGGTCGCGGCGGGGCCGTACCTGGGACCAGCCGGCCGCGCTGAGCCGGCAAGGGAACGCCACCGTGGTGCTTGCGCCATGACGGGCATCGTGTCCTCCTGTCGATCCATCAATCGCGTTGTCGCTTCTCTTGCCCCTTCTCGCCCACTCTCAGCGTGTAGTTGTAGCGTACCGGCCTTCTTTCCCGCCTGCGGGCAGCTTGCCCCGGGGCACGCACCACGTCCGGATCAGCCGCCATGGCGGACCTCACCCCTTCGGCCGCGGCCGCGCCGGGGGAGGAGCAGACCTCACCCCCTAGCCCCCTCTCCGACACGGCGAGGGGGGACGACGGCCACGGCTGTGCGGCCTGGCCCCGCCACCCTCGCTCCGACACGGAGAGGGGGGACGACGGCCACGGCTGTGCGGCCTGGCCCCGCCACCCTCGCTCCGACACGGAGAGGGGGGACGACAGCCACGGTCGTGGGGCTTGCCTGCGGCTCCCTCCCCGACACGGAGAGGGGGGACGACGGCCATAGCCGGGGCAGCGAGGGTAGTCGCGCGTGGCGGGGGCGTTGCTGGCTACGCTCGTATTCTGAGCGAAGCAGCTACCGCAGGGTGAGACGCTACGCGGCCACGCGGACCACGACGCGGCCGCGGACGGCCCCGCGGAGGATCTCCTGCAGCAGGCAAGGCACGTCGTCCAGCGACGCCTCAGTGGCAATCAGCTCGTCGAGCTTCGGGGGGCGCAGGTCGCCGGCCAGGCGCTGCCAGATGGCGATGCGCTCTGACAGCGGCAGGTGAGCGGAGTCGATGCCCAGGAGGCTCACGCCGCGCAGGATGAAGGGGAAGACGGTGGTATGGAGCGTGGAGCCGCCGGCCAGCCCGCAGGCCGCGACGCTCCCGCCGTACGTCGTGGTCCGCAGCAGGTAGGCCAGGGTGGCACCGCCAACGGAGTCGATGGCGCCGGCCCAGCGGGCATGCTCCAGGGGACGCTCGCTGGCGGCGCTCGTCTCGGAGCGGTCGAGGAGCTGGCGGGCGCCGAGCTGGCGCAGAAAGTCGTGGCAGGCCGGCCGGCCGGTGCTGGCGGCCACGTCGTAGCCCCGCGCCGCCAGGATGGCGACCGCGGTGGAGCCCACGCCGCCGGCGGCGCCCGTGACCAGCACCGGCCCGCTTTCGGGGCGCAGGCCCAGGTGCTCCAGGCGCGCCACGGAAAGGGCGGCGGTGAAGCCGGCGGTACCGATGGCCATGGCCTGGCGGGGGGAGAGCCCGGCCGGGAGGGGCACGACCCACGAGGCAGGGACACGGGCCAGCTCGGCATAGCCGCCGTGGTGGCCGGCGCCCAGCTCATAGCCGTGCACCAGCACGCGATCGCCCGGCCGGTAGCGCGGATCGTCGCTACTCACCACCGTGCCGGCCAGGTCAATGCCGGGGATGAGCGGGTAGCGGCGCGCCACACGGCCATCGGGCCGGGCGGCCAGGCCGTCTTTGTAATTGATGGACGAGTACTCGACGCGCACGGTGACCTCGCCCGGCATTAGCTGGTCGGGGGACCACTCTTCGATGGCCAGGCTGGTCCCGCCATCAGTTCGCCGCACCACCAGGGCGCGAAAGGTCTGCGTCACGGCTGAAGGCGGCATCATCGCCCCCCTGAGACGGGCTTCGGCCGTACCTGAAGGCTGAAACCAGGCTGCAACCGGCTTGAAACCAAATTGGTACTGCCACCAAGTTGTACCACCGTTATGATGGCCTCAGGGCGCTCCCCCTACCGGAGACCGCGGCGCGCGTCTTGCGTGTCCGGGGTCGAGGTTCGAAGTTCAAAGTTCAAGGTTGGGTGCGGCTTACTTTGTACTTTGCACTTTGAACCTTGAACGTTGAACCTTGAATGCGGAAGCGTTGATGGCTGACGTCCTGGGCGTGTGCGCGCGACACGTCGCGCGGGGGATGCTGTTCGGGGCGCTGGCCGGCGGGGGGGTTGGCAGTGTGGAAGGCTACCTCCTTACGGCCGGCCGCGTCGCGCGGGCCGCCCTGCGTGAGGCGGCCGTCTATGCCGTGGTGGTGGATTGCCTGGTGGGTGCGGCTGCGGGGGCGCTGCTGGCGTTGCCGCTGGCGCTGGCCGGCGCGCTCCTGGCGGGGCGCCGGGCCGAGCGCCCGCTGGCGGTGGCGCAGTTCATGGCCATGGCCGCCGGCGGGATCGCCGTTGGCGGCGTGCTCTGGTACGAGCGTCTGCAGCGAACGGGCCTCCCGCGGGCGCGACCGGGGCTCGCCCTTCCGGACGCGCCGGCCCTTCCACCGGCCTTCCAGCTGGCCGGCGCTGCCGTGCTGGGGGCGCTGTTGGTGTACTTCCTGGCCGGCCGGCACCTGATCGGCACGCTGCTGCGCTGGCCGCGCGCCACCAGCGCCGGCGCCCTGGCGCTGGTCGGGCTGGTGGCGCTGGTGCTGCCGGTGCAGGTGGTGCTGGAGGCCCGCGCGTATCACGTTCACGCCACGCCCGGCCGGGCCGCGCCCCAGTGGTCCCTGGCGGCGCCGCTGCCCGCCGCGCTTGAGCCGGACCTGCGCGGCGTGGGGGCGCCGAACGTGGTGCTGATCACGGTCGATGCGCTGCGGGCGGACCATCTCGGCCTCTGTGGCGCGGGCGAGCACGGGCGCGGGCTCCGCGCAGGCGATGCGGCTGCCTTCGAGGTGGGCGAAACGGGCGCGGCCGGGGCAGCGAGCCCCACGCCGAACCTGGACCGGCTGGCGGCGCAGGGCACGCTCTTCTGCTTCGCCCACGTGCACCAGCCCCAGACCAATCCATCCCTGGCGTCGCTCTTTACGGGCCTGTACCCCGCCAGCCACGGCGTGCGGGCCCATATGACCGACCGACTGCCGGAGAAGATCCCCACGCTGGCGCGCTTTCTCCGCGCTGCGGGGTACACCACCGCCGGCATCGCGCCGTGGACCAGCCTCAAGCCGGCCTTCTCGGGGCTGCACCAGGGCTTCCAAACCTACATCGCCGCCGCCATTGGCGAGCCGGAGTTCCTGGCGCTGCCGGTAGTGCAGGGGGCGGCCGGCGTCTTTCGGCGGGTGAAGGACCAGCTCTGGATCGCGCAGCGCCTCGCCCCGCTGGCGCAGACGGAGGACGCGCTCGAGGAGCAGCTCGAAGGGCGCGCGGACGTCTCCACCGACCACGCCATCAACTGGTTGGCGGTCCACCGGCGCGACCCGTTCCTGCTCTGGGTGCATTACTTCGATCCCCACTATCCATGGACGCCGCCGCCTCCGTACGACACGCTCTACGATCCCGACTACGTCTGGTCGGCCGACGACGTCTATGACGGGTCCTGGCGTACCTGGCACGCCTACGCCGCTGGCGAGTGGGCGCCGGGGCCCCGCCAGGTGCAGCACCTGCGGGCGGTCTACAAGGGCGAGGTGCGCTACGCCGACGAGCAGATTGGTCGGCTGCTCGCCGCCCTGGACGATCTGGGCCTGCTGGCGAACACGCTGTTCGTCGTCACCAGCGATCACGGCGAGGGATTTGGCGAGCACGACGTGTGGTTCCACGGCGATAGCCTCTACGCCCACGACATTCAGGTCCCCCTGCTCTTCGCCGGGCCGGGCGTGCCGGCACGGGGACGGGTCGACGCGCTGGCGCGGCAGATCGACGTGCTCCCGACGATCCTGGAGCTGCTGCACCTGCCGCCGGCGCCGGAGATCGACGGACGGAGCCTGGTGCCGCTGCTGCGGGGCGAGGACGACGGCCGGGACCGCGTCTCCTTCGCCCAGATCGGGGACGACACCCTGCTGGCGGTGGTCACCGGCGACCTGTGGAAGCTGATCCTCGACTACCGCAAGTGGGAGGTGGAGCTCTACTACCTGCCGGATGACCCGCAGGAGCTGGACAACCGTGCGGCGCGGGAGTGGGGGCGGGCGAGCGAGCTGTTCCGGCTGGTGGACCGCTGGGCGGAGGCGAAGAACATGCACTGGTTCAAGCTGCCGGAGTTCCGCCTGGGGTTCTAGACGAGTTCTAGGTTCACAGTTCTAGGTTCACAGTTCTAGGTTCAAAGTAGGTTCAAAGTAAGAGGGTTGAGGGAAGGGAGCCGGTGGGTCCGGGTCTGGCTTCGGGCGAGGGTATCGGGAGGAGCCCTGGCGGGGGCACTGGCGCAAGTTCCTGACCCGAGGGGTTCGAGCCTGGCTTCGGTTTGAGGCCATAAGTGAGGAGTGAGCGCGATGGCCATGCGCATCTGTCTTGCATCAATTCATCCGCGGATGCTCAGCGGCCAGATTGAGAGCCTGGTAGCGCTCGGCCGCGAGCTGCGTGCGCTTGGCCATCCGGTGCGCGTCGTCTCGGCCTTTCCGGAGGAGATGCTGTACCACGACCAGCGCTGGGCGCTGGAGACGGGCGACGCGCGGCCTCTGGCCCCCAAGGTGCTGCGCATCGGACGGATCGTGCGCGACCTGTGCCTCCTGGCCCGCGAGGCGGACGTGGTCCACCTGAACCTGCCCACGCCGGCCTTTGCCGCCCTGGGCGCGCTGGTGCAGGGGGCCACGGGCCGGCCGGTAGTAGCCGGCTTCGAGGCCCAGCTGGCGCCGGCGGGCACCGTCCTGGCCGGCGGGCACCTTTTCCGCGCCCCGCGCTTCTTCTTGCCCAGGCTGGTGGTGAATAACCGGCTGGTGGCCCGCCTGGCGCCGTACCGCTGCCGGCAGTACGTCGTGGGCAGCGAGGTGCAGCGAGAGGAGCTGCTCCGGATCGGGCTTAAGCCGGACCAGGTGGCGGTGATCCCTAGCCCCGTGGATACCGCCAAGCTGAGGCGGTGGCCCAGGGCGGAGGCGCGCCGCCGCCTGGGGCTGCCGCTGGACCGGAAGCTGATCGGCTACGTCGGGCACTACCACCCCGTGAAGGGAGCCGAGCTGCTGCCCGGCGCCCTGCGGCTGGTGCTGGACCGCGTGCCGGAGGCGATGCTGGTACTGGCCTGGAGCGGCCTGGGCGACCGGCGGCCGGTGGAGCGCGCCATTCGACAGGCGGGCGTGGCGGAGCAGGTGATCCAGCTGGGGCGCGTGGACGTGGGGCTGCTCCTCTCGGCTGTGGACGTGCTGGCCGCGCCCTACACGCTGACTATCGGGCAGGCGGCCTTCCCCGCGGTGCCGCTGGAGGCGATGTGCCTGGGGGTGCCGCTGGTGACGAGCGACCTGCCCCTGCTGCGGGAGTTGACCGGTGGGGGCGCCGCGGGGCTGCTGGTGCCCGCGGGCAAGGTGGCCCCGCTGGGGGCGGCCCTGGCCGCCGTCCTGGCCGACCCGAGCTGCGGCGCCGCCTGCGGCGCCGCCGCGCGGCGCCTGTACGCGCGGGCGTACGATCCAAGAAAGCTGGCAGAGCGCCATGCCGCCCTCTACCGCGCCGTGGTGGCGCGACAAACGGCTGTTCTACGCCCGGCCCTCAGTGAGCGCTAAGTACGACGCCCTGCGCTTCGGGGGCGCGGGCGGGGCGCGCGTTAACCAACGCGAGCTGGAGCTGGTGCTGCGCCTGCTGGGCGACCTGCCGGCGGGGGCCCGCCTGCTGGACCTGGCCTGCGGCACCGGCCGCCTGGCGCGCGTCTTGTACCGCTCGTGCTACCGCGTGGCCGCGCTGGACTTCTCCGTGCCCATGCTCCAGCAGGCCCAGGCCGCACTGGCGGCGCCGGCACGGGGGAGCGAGGCCAGCGCGGTGACGGCAGCGACGGGTGCCGTGCGGCGCGATGAGCGTGACCGCGCGGCGCCGGACGAAACGGCGCCGCGCCAACAGCTACCGACCTTCTGGAGCCGGGAAGGGGCGTCGATCCACCTCATTCAGGGCGACGCCTTCGCCCTGCCGTTCCCCGCGACCCTGTTCGACGGGGTAGTGGCCCTACGCTTCGCCTTTCACTGGCGGGAGCTGGGCCCGCTGCTGGCCGAGATGCGGTGCGTAGCCGCGCCGGGGGCGCCGCTGGTGTTTGACACCTACGTCTGGACGCCCCGCGCCTTGCTGGCGCTGGATGCGGCGCGCTGGGGTGGGAAGGTCTTCACCCACCGGCCGCGGGCCGTCCGTGCCCTGGCGGCGGAGCTGGGACTGGCGGTGGAGGCCGAGGTGCCGTGCTTTCTCTGCTCGCCGTACGTCTACCGCCGGCTGCCGCTGCCGGCCGTGCGGGCGTTGGAACGGGTAGAGCGGGTGGTGCCGCCCCGCTGGCTGTGTCGCGTGTTCTGGCGCCTGCGGCGGGGGTGAGGGACGCCACCCCCTTCGGCCCCGCCGCCTCCCCTCCGACGCGGGGATACGGCAGATCCGGACGTGTGGCGTGTGCCCACTGCTAGGGCATGCGCTAACGGTCCGGATGGCGCCAAATCATGGCCGGCTTTCCCCTCTCCGCGTCGGAGACGGGGCGGCGGGGCCCAGTCGCACGGTGGGGCCGGGGGGCAAAGGTGCGGCGCGGCCCCCTTTGAAGGGGGCGAGGTCCATCGTCCCCCGGTCCGCCCCCCGGCCAATCGGGCAGTGCTGCGCGCCCCCCTGTGGTTACAAGGGTGGTTGCAACCGGGTTGCAATCCGGTTACAATTGGCTCACGCCCTACACCAGCGCCCCACGCCAGTAGCGGGACCGGTGAGCGCCTGGACAGAGGCCACCAGCGGTGTTCGGTGCGCGCCATGGCGGGCGCCGGCACGCGCTGGATGGAGGAGCCTGGCCAGGCGCGGAGGCGCGTCGATCACATGGGTGGCAGGCGAGACTTATGAGCGGGACGAGACGGCGCTTCTTGCGAGGCATGGTGGTGGGTGCGGGGGCCGCCGCGGCGGTGGCCGGCAGCACGGCCGTTGGCCGGCCGGCCGCGCAGCGGCTGGTGTCATTTGGCGCGCGGCCGCAGCCGGCGGCGCGCACGGCAGACCCGTTTGTCTCCCTGCGCCACGGGCCGCAGGTGCGCGATCCGTATTGGGGGGCCGACCTGCTGCCCTGGTGGAAGGGCCAGCTGCACACGCACACCGCCCGCTCATTCGACGGTGACCCGAACGTGCCTCCAGTTCGCCGCGCCGCCCTGTACCAGCTTGCGGGGTACGACTTCGTCGTGCTGACCGACCACGATCGGGTGAGCGCCCTCCCCGGCAGCGGCCTGGTCGAGCCTGCAGGCGGGGCCGAACGGCCGGTGCTGATCATCCCCGGCGTGGAGAGCACCGACCCCAGCGCCCACCTCGGGGTGTGGTTCATGGGCCAGGACGCCGCCCCCGCGGCCGTCGATCCGCCGCTGGTGGCGTCGCGGCGCGCGGCGGGGGAACGGATCGAGGCCTGGGCCGCCATGGGGGCGCTGGTGTGCTGCAATCATCCCAGCCATCCTTCAGCGCCCCTCTCCCCCGAGCAGGTGGCGTCGTGGGCCGGCGCAGGGCTGCCCTTCCGGTTTGTGGAGGTCTTCAATACCCTGGCCACGCGCTCCGCGGAGGGGCTGGCGCACAACCTGGAGGTGTGGCGGCGGGCGCTGACCGCCGCGGGGCCGGAGCGGCCGGTGTGGGCCGTGGCCACCGATGACTCCCACCAGCCAGCGGTAGGGCAGAGCTGGATCGCGGTGGCGGCGCCGTCGCTCTCGGCCGGCGCGCTGCGCGAGGCGCTGCTGGCGGGGCGCTTTTACGCCAGCAACGGCCCGGACTTTCGCGCGCTGGGCGTCGACGAGGAGGCCGGCGCGATCGTGGCCAGCGCCCCCGGCGCAACGACGATCCGCTTCGTCGGCGATGACGGGGCCACGCGCCGTCAGGTGGCCGGCGAGACCGGCTGGTACCGCCCACAACGAGGCGACCGCTGGGTGCGCGTGGAGGCGGTGGACGGCGCGGGGCGCATGGCCTGGTCACAGCCCTTCTGGCTGGACGCGTAGCGCGGCGTATTCACGGGCGGAGCCGTCGCCATCTGCGACAGGGGGACAGGCGCGCCGGCCCCACGCCGCCCAGGCGCCGGCCTCTCTCCCTCTGCCACAGGGAGACGGAACTGATCTCCGGCAGTCACGGACCCGGGCACGGGCACGGCGAGCGGATCGCCTGCCGTGCCGGAGTGCGCCCCGGCACAATTGGGGGACGGCGCGGGCTTCGATGCGCCTGGGAACGATAAGGTGCAAGGCGCGGGGTTCGATGCGCCGGCGATCCTTCTGGCTGGGTTCAAGTCGGACCGCCGCTGTGCTCAGGACGGGGCTCGGCCTGCTGCTGAGCGCGGGAGCGATCCTGCTGGCCGTGCGCCAGGTGGACCTGGCCGGCACGGGAGCGGCCATGCTTCAGGCGCGTCCGGCGCTGCTGGTGCCGGCGGTCGGGCTGCTGGCGGGGGCCATGGCTGTGCGGGTGTGGCGCTGGCAGCAACTCCTGGCGCCGGCAGGCCCCGCGGGCCGCGTGCGCTTCCGTGGCGCCCTCGCCGCCACGCTGATCGGCTATCTGGTCAACACCATCTTGCCGGGGAGGGTGGGCGAGCTGGTGCGCGCCCTGCTGATCAGCGAGACGGAAGGCGTCGGCGCCGGCCGCGCCGTCGGATCGATCGTCGTGGAGAAGCTGCTGGACGTCCTGACGCTCCTCTTGTTCCTCGCCGTCGCCGGCCTGGCGGGTCCCTTGCCAGACTGGGCGGCGCGGGGGGCTGTGCCGGTGGCGCTGGTGGCGGTAGGGGCCCTGCTCGCCCTGCTCATCCTTGGGCAGGCGCGGGGGCCGGTCGAGGCCTGGGTGCGCCGGCGCGCCGAGGTCCATTCCGTTGTGTGGGGCGGCCGCGCCCTGGCCGGTTTTGTCGGGTCAGGCCTGGGCGCGCTCGACGCCCTGACTCACCCGTCGAGCCTGCTGGCCCAGGTGGCGCTCTCGGCCGCCCTGTGGGGCATCTCGGCCGCCGCGCTGTACACGGTGATGGGCGCGTTTCGCCTGCCGGTCCCGGCGACGGCGGCCGTGCTGGTGCTGGCCGTGACCAATCTGGGGATGGCCATCCCATCCGCGCCGGCCTACGCCGGCGTGTACCACCTGCTGGCGATGGAGACGCTCAAGCTCTTTGGCGTGGCGCCCCACGCCGCCCTCAGCTATGCCCTGGTGATGCACGCCTTGAGCTTCGGCTCCTTTCTGCTGGGGGGCCTCTACTTCCTGTGGCGGGGCCGATACAGCCTGGGCGCCCTGTGGCAGCGGGCCCTGCACCAGGCGCGAGACCACGAATAGCCCAGGCTAGCGTCCCGGGCGCGGCCGGTCCAGGACGACCTGGAGCCGGCGGTCCAGCTCGGCCAGTGTGGACTGATTAAGCGCCTGCTCGCCGCTGAGGATGGCGTTCATCCCTTCGTTGAGCACCCGCTGATGCTCCTCGCCCTCGAAGTTCCACGGCACCTTCAGGGGCAGGGCGTTCTCTGCCGCTTCGATCCACACCTTGTGCAGCGGGTTCTTCAGCAGGCGCTCGCTGTGGAAGACGTCCTTTCGCCCGCCGCTGGTGCCGGACGCGCCGGTCGCCCCGCCCTCACCCAGCCGGATCCCGGTCTCCTTATCAGTGAGGTGCTTGGTCAGCGCCCAGGCCTCGGCCACGTGCTTGGAGGCCTTGGTGATGGCCATGAAGTCGGTGACGCCCATCGAGCCGCGGCGCCCGCTGGGCCCCTTGGGCATGAGCGTATTCATCACGCGGAAGGCGTCGCGGACCCGCAGCGGGACGCTCTTGGACCAGGAGCCGCTCTGGAACATGGCCACCTGGCCCCGCTCGAAGTCGGCGTTCTGCGGCGGCAGCTGCGGGGCGACGCGGTGCTTGAAGACCAGATCGTGGTACCACTGCAGGGCAGCCAGGCCCTTGGGGGTAGCTAGCTGCGACTTCTTGCCATCGTCCGAGATCACGTCGGTGCCCCAGGCGCGCAGGTAGTGCACCACCCACTGATAGCCCGGGTTGGCACCGGTGCCGAAGAAGCCCCACAGGACCCCGGGCTGATGGATCTTCCTGGCCAGGTCGGTCAGCTGGTCGAACGTGGTGTTCAGGTCGGGCGGCCGGTAGCCGGCCTTCTCGAAGGCGTCCACGTTGTAGTAGATGCCCATCGGGCCCGGCTGCAGCTTGTACGGCAGGCCGTACAGCTTCCCCTCGAACTTGACGCCCTCGATCGCTGCCGGATAGTAGGGGCTCAGGTCGAACTTCTCGGCCTTGATGAGGTCGTCGACGAAGCGGATCACCCCGGTGTAGGCCCAGAGATTGCCCTGGCCGGTGGCGCTGGCGCCCCACAGCACGTCGCCGATGCTATCGCTGGCCAGCAGGATCTTGACCTTCTCGTAGTACTCGCCCCCCGGGAAGTGCTCGACGACGACCTTGATGTTCTGCTCCCGCTCCAGAATGGGGATGCGCTCCTCGAGCGTATCGACCTCCGTGCCGGTGCGGACGTGGAGCCGGATACTGGTGCCCGGCTTGATGGCGAGGCTGGTGCCCGGCGCGGGCGCCTGCGGGCCGCAGGCGCCGGCAAGGACCGCCGCCGGCGCGGC
>DAOTTI010000013.1:0-17693 GCA_034437795.1 Chloroflexota bacterium
GTAGAGGACGACGTCAGCCTGAGCCAGGAGGTCGCGTCCGCGCACGGTGAGCAGGCCCGGGTCGCCCGGCCCTGCCCCCACCAGATACACCGTCATCCGCAGCCCCTTGTTCACCCGCCCCAAAGCGAGCAGCTTGCGCCCTCAGGCCACGGCGTCCGCCAGGGCCGGCTGCCGCTCCGTCCCGCCGGTGCCGCGGCCGCCGGGGGCCTCACGCGCCCGGCCGGCGGCGATCTCCGCCGCCACCTCCACCAGTGGTTCGCCACGCGCGTGCGCGCGCACCAGCCGCTCGGCAATGGCCGGGACCTCATCAGCGGGGATCTTTTCCAGCACCTTCTGGCCCGGGCGCGGGTCCAGTCCGGTCCTGCCGTTGACGAAGATGTCGAAGGTCTCGATGACCTGGCCGTTGACCCGCGTCTTGCCGCCCAGGAAGCCGATGTCGGCGGCCTGGTGGTTCCCGCAGGCGGCGGGGCAGCCTGACCAGTTCATGGCGATCGGCCGGAGCCGTAGCTGGCGTCCTTCCCGTGGTAGTGCCGCGTGGACGATCGCGCCATTGCTGTCGGTGACCGTGCCGTTCGACATGCCGCCGGTCCCTGCGGCCCCGTTGATGTCCCTGATGGGGCCGTTCGAGGGGCCACGGCCCAGCAACGTGCGCTCCAGGTGATCGATCACCTCTCTGGCCTTGGCCTTGGTCTCCGCCAGCGCCAGATTGCAGTAGTCGATCCCGATGCAGCTCACCGTGCCCCGCATGATCGGAGACGGATCCGGGCGCAGCTCCCGCAGCAGGGGCTCGGCCAGCAGGTCCGGCAGGGCTGAATCGGGGATGTTGATCAGGATCACGTTCTGGCCGATGGTGAACCGCACCTCCCCGCTGCCGTAGGTATCGGCCAACCGCGCCAGCTCATCGAACTGCCCGGCCGACGACCGGCCTACCGGCACGCACAGGCCCACGGCGTAGAGGCCGGCTCCCTTCTGCTGGGTGATCCCCAGGTGGTCCGTCTGGTGGCGGTGGCGCGCCTCCTGCCCTGCCGGCAGCAGCGGGTGCCCCAGGCGGGCCTCCACCTCGGCGCGGAACCGCTCAATCCCCCAGTCCTCGATCAGGAAGGCCATCCGCGCCCGCGAGCGGGTCTCCCGCGGCCCGTGCTCCGCAAACAGGAGCGTGATCTGGGCACAGAGCTCCGCCCCTTCGCTCACCGGCACAAAGGCGTCCAGAGGGGCGCCCACGGTCATGCCCCCCGAGCCCATCTTGCCACCGACGCGGACGTTGAACCCCGCCACCAACTCCCCGTCCACGACTTTGGTCGCCGGGGTCAGACCGATGTCCTGCGCCTCCGTGTTGGTGCAGTTCTCCAGGCAGCCGGTGATCGTGACGTTGAACTTGCGCGGCAGATTGGCAAAGCGCCGGTCGCCGAGCAGCCGGTCATGGTACGCGCGGACCACCGGCGAGGCATCGAACAGCTCGTAGGCGGTCAGTCCGGCCAGGGGGCAGCCGACGACGTTCCGGCTGTTGTCCATCCCCGTCTGGCGCGTGGTCAGGCCAGCGGCGGCCAGGCGCTCCAGGATGTCTGGGATGTGCTCGATGCGCATCCAGCGCAGCTGCACCTGCTGGCGCGTGGTGACGTCGATCACGTCGCGCCCGTACTCGCGCGTGATGGCGGCCATCTCGCGGACCTGCCTGCTGGTGGCAAACCCGTTGGGGATGCGCACGCGCAGCATGAAGTGCCCAGGCGTTGGCTTGCGGAAGAAGACGCCGAACCACTTCAGCCGTTCCTTGTCGTCGTCGGTGATCGCTTCCCACCCTTCGCGGGCGTAGCGGAGGAGGTCCGGCATGATGTCCAGGGGATGCTTGGCGTTCTTGATCTCCTCGATCTTGTTGGGCATGCTGCGTGATCTCCTGTGGTGATGGCGGCGGGCCGGCGCTTGCGCCCGCACCGTCGCGCTGGGGGCGCCAGGCCCGAGCGCCGGCCACCGCATGCTAGCGCTGTGTTGGACGACCTGTCTGGGAATGCTCCTTCGCTCCGGTTGCTCTCTTCCTGTAATCTGATTGCTCCGTTCCGGTCCAACAGGCTCTGGCGGCTAACGCAATCTGTGAGCAGTTGCTCTCTTCCTGTAATCTGATTGCTCCGTTCCGGCGCTCCGGTCGCTCCGTTGCCGAACCAGGGAGAACCAGGGATGGCACGCCCCAGTTGGTGAGCCTGATCAGGCGCTAGGACGCCGGCTGCGGCGCCCCGCTTGGGCGCGCCTCGTTCAGTGGTGCCCCACTCGGGTATGACCACCTGGCGCCGGGAGCTGCGGCCGGAACAGCGCGGGCCATGGCCGGAGCAACAGCGTCTGGCTGCGCTCCCGCGCCGGCAAACCGACGCACAGGGCTGCTCAACCAGTACAGCGTGGCCACGAACCCGGCGCCGCCGATGACGTTCCCCAGCGTGACCGCGCTCAGGTTCCAGGCGAAGCCGGCCCAGCCGATCGGAGCCTCGTGCGGCAGGAACAGCCCGATACCGAGCAGGGTCATATTGGCCACACTGTGCTCAAACCCCGCGCCGATAAAGGCGAAGAGGTACCAGAAGATCAGGACCAACCTGGCGGTCTCGCTCTGGGCGCGCTGGGCCATCCATACCGCGAGACAGACCAGCCAGTTGCACAGGATGCCTCGCACGACCAGGGGCCAGAAGGGGAGCGTCATCTTGGTGGCGACGGTCCTGAGCACGAAGCTCTGCTGAGGGTCGGCCGAGAGCGCTCCGGACTGGACCACCAGCCAGGCCAGGAGCAGCGACCCGGCCAGGTTTCCCGCGAAGCACCAGCCCCACAGGGCCGCCAGCTCACTGATGCGCGAGCGGCCGGTGAGCACCCCCACCGTCAGGAACAGGTTGTTGCCGGTAAAGAGCTCGGAGCCGGCAAAGATGACCAGGCTCAAGGCGACGCCGAACGAGGCGCCCATCAGCGCCTTGGTCAGGGGCGATCCCGCCGCCGCCAGCGGGGCGCCGATGGCGAAGATGAGCACGATGCCGAAGCCGACGTAGATGCCGGCCAGTGCGGAAAGAATGAAGTAGCCCAGGGGAGCACGCCGCAAGGCGCGGACCTTGGCCTCAGCCGCCAGGGCTACCTTCTCAATGGTCGGGTCCACTGACGTGACAGCCTCCTCGGTTGTGTGCTTCTGCTTGGTGAGATCTCGCTGGTTAGGATCTCGCCCGCCCCTCGGAGGCGTCGCTGGCTCAAGCGGGCGTCCGGCCAAGACGCGTCATTGCGTACCGCGCTTACTCTAGCCCGTTTGGGCAGACGCGGCCTATGGACAGGCGGTACAAACCTCCGCCCCAACCGCTGTGCGCCGCCTCCAACCGGTGGGGCGCCTGGCCGCCGGTGCACGCCGAGCAGGGCACCCGATGCCCCGCGCGCGGGGACAGTACCGCAAGCAAGCGCTGGCGCGGATGCCTCACAGCCTGCGGGACATTTCCCCTGCCTCTGGAAGAAGTTCCCGCTCCCACAGGGAGAGGGCCAGGGTGAGGGCTCCGCCTCAGAGACAGTCCCCGCTCCCTCTGGGAGAGCGGGAGCCCGCGAAGCGGGCGGCGGAGATGGCTCCGCTCAGGAATCCGGGCTTACCACAAGGGGGTGGGGACGGAGGGTGCGGCGGGAGGCACCGCACCCTCCGTCCCCAGGAGTGGAGGAAGGGGGCGTAGGGCCGGCACCAATGGGGACCAGCACCGGACCAATCCCAGCATACGGGAGCGACCTGGCCCGCCTCCAGAGGCCGGCTGCACAACCGGAGCCGGCGCCTTTTGGGCACTATGCCTATTGTGCCCAGGGCTGGCGCGGGTGTAGCCTACGGCTGTTGCGGTGTGACGTCAACGCTCGCCGTACGGCGCCAATGGGCGGCGACGGCAGCACCGGCAACAGTAGGACAGCAGCGAATAGAACGGAACTGGAGCATGAGCGCAGCGACTGTGGCGGCCGTCAGGCCGGCCCCGGCCGAGCACGGGAGCGTACCCGCAGCAGATCAGGCAGCGGATGGCCGTAGGGATGAAGGTGCGGCCAAGAAGGTCCTGATCGTGGACCGGGAGCCGGGTTGGGTGGCCGAGCTAGCCCGCCACCTGTCCGCGCAGGGATACGCCCCCATCACGGCGGGGGATGGCCTCCACGCCCTCTACGCCGTCGAGCGCGAGCGGCCGGATCTGGTCCTGCTCGAGCTGGAGCTGCCTGCGCTCTCCGGGTTCCGGCTGCTGCGCTTGCTCAAGCACGGCGGCGCCGCGCCGGCGGTTCCGGCGATCGTGCTCACGGCGCTGAGCTTCCAGGAGGCGCAGGACGCCATCCGCGCTGGCGCCGACGACTTTCTCCAGAAGCCGGTCTTGCCCCAGCAGGTGGTCAGCCGCGTGCAGCAGCTGCTCCGCTGACCTCTATCGTTGGTCCTTCGTCGTCCATCGCCCCACACGGGCACTGTCGACCGACGCTCTCGCGCGGATTCCTGGGGAGATAGCAGGCCTTTCCGTCCAATGCCGGCGCCCCAGCGGGGAGCCCCCTCTCCCTTTGGGTGAGGGCTCCGCCCGCGAATAGTCCAGACTAGCGGTTGCTGCTGCGTGCGTGACGGTGCGCGGCAATGGGCCGTCCGGTGATCAGCACGAAGCGCAGCGGCTCCGTCCCCCGCGCGGCCCGCGCCCGCAAGACGTTACCTTCCCCTAGCACCAGGCGCTGGTGGGCGCCCGCGTCTACGGCCGGCGTGCCAATCTGCCCCCGGCCGGAGAGCACGTAAACGATCCCCTGGTACGCCGCCGGCACCGGCAGGGCCAGTACGGCGCCGGGGGCGAGGCGCACGTCCAGGTACAAGGTGGGGTTGCGCAGCTCAAGGGGCGAGCGCCGGCCGGCGTACTCCCCCGCCACCACGCGGACGCGGGCGCCGTCGCCTTCCACCTCCGGCACGTCCCCTGGGGCCAGCAATTGGAACGCCGGCTCGAGCTCGCGATCGTCCGGCGACAGCATGATGAAGAGCTGCAGCCCGCGGTAGGGTTCCCCGCCGGCCGGCGCCTCCGAGTGGGCGTAGCCGCGCCCAAAGCGGTTCCGCTCCACCCCGCCGGCCACCACCATCCCCGCATTGCCCAGCGAGTCGTCGTGGTACAGCGCGCCCTCCAGGGCGTAGGTCACCACCTCTACGCCCCGATGCTGGTGCATTGGGAACATCACCTGCGGCGGCACGTCGTCGTGCATCAGCGCCGGAAAGGGGTCGAGCGCGTCCAGCCCCGACCCCTGCCCGATCACCAGCCGACTACCCATACCGCTCCCCGGCAGCGGCCGCAGCGGCGCCGAGACCGACCGGATGGCCCGCTCGTTCCAGGCCGTCTGCGGGCCCACGGCCGTATCTGGCCCAGCCGGCTGGCTCCCTCGTTCTGGCCCAGACATCGTGACCCTTCCTTTGGTGTCCTCGCTCATTGCGGATCTCCTGAAAGCGTAGCCGCTGCCGGCCGGACCGACCCGCCGGACGTCACGACGTCACCACGGGCGCGGCCGGCCGCGCGGATGGGAGGCGTGTACGGGCGTGAAACCGGCGGCAGTGGAGACAAACGTCACCACGGGCGCGGCCGGCCGGAAGCGCCGTCAGGACGCCGCGCCGGAAGGCGCCTCCTCTCGAACCGCCTCCACCTCCAGACTCACGCGCACCTCGTCACCGACCAGCACGCCCCCCGTTTCGAGCGGGGCATTCCAGGTCAGGCCAAAGTCCTTGCGGTTGATCCTGGTCCGGGCGCTAAAGCCGGCCACGGTGAAGCCAAAGGGGCTCTGGCTCGTGCCCAGGTACTCGCCCTCCAGGGCGACCGGACGGGTGACGCCGCGGATGGTCAGATCGCCGTAGACGGTGAACTCCCCGTTCCCCTTGGGCACCACGCGGCTGCTCCGGAAGGTGAGATAGGGGTACCGGTCGGCGTCAAAGAAGTCCGGCGAGCGCAGATGCGCGTCGCGCTGGGGCTCGCGCGTGTCGACGCTGGCGGCGGCGATGTTGACGTCGACGTGCGATCCGGCCGGATCCGCCTCATTGACGAGGATGGTGCCCTCCACGTCGGCGAAGCGCCCTTTGACCGTCGCCACCATCAGGTGCTTGACGGCAAACTCCACGTGCGAGTGCGCCGGATCGATGCGCCACGTGGTCACTCGCTGGGAGGGGGCTCCACCTGGGGCTGGAGCGGGAACGGCGGGGCTGGAAGTACTGGTCATTGGGTGACCCGTCTCGAGGCCGCGCCTGGCGCGGTCCTGGTTTGCTTTACTGCGTTTAACGTAGTAACAATGGTATTTATAGCATCGGACCAATGCTACGTCAAGGGATGTCGCTATAGCGTTGGTACTATTGGGTGGACACGAGCATGAGTACCCAGGAGCAGCGGCCGTGACACGATCTGCACCCCACGTGGCCCTCGCCCGTACCGCCAGCGGCCGCCACTCGCCGGCGCCTGCGGAGGCGGCCGAGGCCCCACCGCCTGGTGGGGAGAGCTTTTGCCCCGTGGCCGAGGCCGCGGCGCTACTGGGCGACACCTGGACGCTGCTCCTCCTGCGCGAACTGGCCGGTGGGCCCCGCCGGTTCAAGGAGCTGGAGGCGTCCACCGGCATCAGCCCTCGCGTGCTGACCGATCGCCTGCGGGCGCTCTGTGAGCGGGGGATGATGACCCGCCGCATGTACCCTGAGATCCCGCCCCGCGTGGAGTATGAGCTGACGGAGAAGGGGCGGGATGCCCTGCCCGTCCTGGACGCCCTGCGCGCCTTCGGGGAGAGGTGGCTCCGTCCCGCAGGCGCACAGCGAGCCGCCGTAGGGCGCCCCGCCGCGGAGGTGGCAGCGTGCCATCTCCCCAATGAAGCGGTCGGCACCGCTGCTCAGTCAGCGCCGACGTCGGGACCACGCCGCCGAGGCGCCCGTGGTGCGCTCCGTGGCGGATGAGATCCGGTCGGCGGTAGACCCGGCGGCAATCAGTCCCCTTTCCCAAAGGGAGAGGGCGAGGGCTCCGCTGATGAATTGCCCAGGCTAGCCGGCTGCCGTCGGGCACGCTCACCGGACGCAGGCGAGAAGTTCCTCCGAAAGCCCCAGCCGGCGCTCGGGCGCCTGGTGCGTCCTGCACGACGAGCGGCGCGCAAGTTTGGTCGCCGCGCCCGATGCGCGCCCGCTCCCCCGCCACTACATTGTCTTCTGACGGTCATGCCGGCAGTTCGATCTTGCGGCATGACCGCGAAAGGCAGAACATGGGGACCCTCGATCGCTTGCTCGTCCCGCTCACTGTGCAGTCGCGTGACGAGGCCAAGCTGTTGTCCACCGCGGAAGAGCAGGCGCATGCCTTCGGCGCAACGGTCATCCTGCTGCACGTGCTGCCCGCGCAGTCGATGGCTGCCGACGGCAGCGTCTCGGTCGCGGAGGCGCTGGCCAGGACTTACCTTGATACAGCGGCGGCGCGCCTGCGCGCGGCAGGCATAGCCGTCCAGCCCCTGCTGCGCACCGGGCCGGTAGCGGCCACGGTGCTCGACGTGGCGCAGGAGCAAGACGCGGGGCTGATCATCATCGGCTGCCCCCTGCGGACTGGGCTGTTGCGCCTGCTGCCCGCGGGGATCGCCGAGCAGGTCGCGCGCCACGCACCCTGTCCCGTGCTCCTGGTGCGGCCGGACCGCAGGGAGCATGATCGCCACCCGCCGAACAAGGGCCTGCGCAACTTCGCCGACGATGCCGCACGCGCCGGCCCCGTCTCTCCCCGCTTCCTCGGGCACCGAACCGTCGAGGCGGCGCGGATCATCGGCAGCGTGGCCCGGCCCGGCCAAGCCGGCGCCGGCCTCCGCCGCTTCGACAAGCGGCCAAGTGACGACCGGCGCTTCCGGCGCCTGCTCGCCGCGATGGAGCGCGGGGAGCCCCTACGGCCGGTCGAGCTCTACAAGCTCGGTTTCGGCTACTACGTGCTGGACGGTCACTACCGCGTGGCGGCGGCCATCCACCTCGGCCAGCTCTGGATCGACACGGTCGTGACGGAGTTCCTGGTCCTGGCCGACGCCGCTGCCCAGCGCGTCTTCGCCGCGCGCCGCGCCTTCGAGCAGCAGACGGGCCTCACCCAGGTTGGCGCCGCCCGCGTGGAGAGCTACGCGCGGCTGGAGGCCCTCATCCGTGAGTACGCGGCCGTCCAAGGGTGCGCCGACCTGCGCGAGGCGGCCGCGCGCTGGTATGCCAGCCTGTTCCGCCCGCTCCAGCGGCGCCTGCGGTCGCTCCGGCTGGCTCAGTATTTTCCGGGCGAGCGCACCGCCGACGTCTTTCTCCGTCTGTGGGAGCACCGGCAGGCCGAGTCGGCGCGTCTGGGTCGCCCGCTGACCTGGGACGACGCCCTGCAGAGCTTCGTCGCGGCGCAGCGCGCCCAGGGCAGTGTGCGCCGTGCGGCTTGACGCCCCGCGCGAGCGAGCAGGGAGCGCGACACGGATGAGTTCTCGCTCCCTATGGGAGCGGGTTCGGGGCGATAGGCCTAGCCGCCGGCCGTGGTGTCTCTCGCTCCCTATGGGAGCGGGTTCGGGTACCCAACCGGCTGTACGACCGCTCGAGCCAGCCTCCCTCGCCCTATGGGAGAGGGCGAGGGTGAGGGCTCCGCCCATGAACGATCCAGGGTAGATGCGGCGCCATGCCGGCGCTGGACCGTGAAGAACCTTGCACGTGGTTAAGCGGAGCGGCACAGTCAGAGAGCAATGGCAAGCAGGGAGGTGCAGCGATGCCGAGCTTTGCGACCGATATCCGGCCCCTCTTTCGTGAGCAGGACATCAGGGCCATGGAGTTCGCCTTCGACCTGAGCGAGTACGAGGACGTGAAGGAGCACGCGGAAGAGATCTACGAGCGCCTGGCCGACGGCTCGATGCCGTGTGACGAAGCCTGGCCGGAGGACCGCATCGCCCTGTTCCGGCAGTGGATCGACGAAGGCTGTGCGCCGTAGCGGGCCGTAGCGGGCGCGCAGCACCGTCACCGCAGGCCCTTTAGCCTGGGTTCCGGTGGCCGGCCCTTGGCCGGCCCTTCCACTCGTCAATCCGCGCCAGCAGCCGCGGCGCTTACGCCCTGGGCGCGCCGGCCGCCGCTTCCAGCGCTGGCGCGCCGGCTGAGACGGTCGCCGGCAGCGCCTCAGGCAACGGCTCCCTGTGGGTGCGCCCCAGCCGGAGCAGCAGACGCAGGCCCAGGGGCGTGGCCAGCGTGGTCACCAGCGTCATGGCCACGGCCGCGCCAAAGACCTGGTCGTTCACCAGGCCGGCCTGCCGGCCGGCCGCGGCCACTACCAGCGCCACCTCGCCCCGCGAGATCATGGCCGTGGCCACCCACAGCG
Organism: Chloroflexota bacterium; assembly: GCA_034437795.1. Classification (GTDB taxonomy): domain Bacteria; phylum Chloroflexota; class UBA11872; order UBA12225; family UBA12225; genus DAOTTI01. Next base: position 9,297 of record DAOTTI010000013.1, read on the forward strand.
CGTCCTGATGGTCGAGCTGCGACCGCGCGCCGGCGTAGCAGCCGATCAGCTTGCCGGCAACAGCCGCGGCGGTCACGGCCATCGCCAGGAGGGGGGCCACGGCCAGGGCCTGCAGATTGGCCTGGAGGCCCACCCAGACCAGGAAGATGGGGACCAGCAGCCCGTAGCCCAGCGTTAGCGCCCCCTCGGCGGCCTGGGTGCGGAAGCGAGTGCGCGCCACCAGCAGCCCGGCCAGATAGGCGCCCGTAATGTCGGCCAGGCCCCCCAGCCGGCTGGCGGCCCAGGCGTAGGCCAGCACCACCGCCAGCACCAGCGCCAGCAGGGCGTCACGCGTGAGGTGGCGGTGCGCCGCGTGGATCAGGTGCGGGAGCGCCCACAGCCCGATCACCACCGCGGCCGTGGTGAACGCCAGCACCCGCACTGCGGGGAGCCACAGGCTCCCGCCATCGCCGGCCGCGGCCACCGCAGCCAGCACCAGGATGCCCATCACGTCGTCGACGATCGCCGCCCCCATGATCGTCGTGCCGGCCCGCGTGCGGAGCTTGCCCAGGGCGCGCAGGGTTTCGGCCGAGATGCTGACGCTGGTGGCGGTCAGAATGGTGCCGAGGAAGAGGCTAGGGAAGGGGGAAAGACCGAACCAGCGGCCGACCAGAAAGCCCAGCGCGAATGGCACGGCGACGCCGCCGGTCGCGGTCAGTAGGGCGGCGGACCCTACCTCCCGCAGGTCAGCGATCCTGGTCTCCAGCCCGGCGATGAAGAGCAGCACCACTACCCCCAGACTACCGAGCAGGGAGATGCTCTCCCCCGGCTCCACCCAGTGCAGCAGGCTGGGGCCGATCAGGACGCCATAGAGCACCTCGCCCAGCACCGGCGGCAGGCCCAGCCGGCGGCTGGCCGCCTCCACCACTTTGGCGCCGAGCAGGATCACCGCGACGACGAGGAGCAGAGCAGAGGTCTCCAAGTGGCTGCCTCAACACGAACTTAGCCCGAGACACGGCGCCGCGGCAGACCCGCCCGCACCCTCGGGGGTAGAGCCCGACGCCAGCGCTTGGAGCCGGCCAGGGGCAGTGGCCGCTATCCCTGGCCGGCTCCAACGGCGCGTGCTCAGGTGCCCGCGCCCGCCAGACCGGCGACTGCCGGTGTGGCCGGCGCCGCGGCACCGGTCCGCTCACGCTGCCGCCCAGCCAGGTGCGCGGGCATCGGCCAGGCCGCCTCGCCGGGCATGTCGTCGACCAGGTAGCCCCACGTCCCGATCTCCGGCACGTCCAGGCCGGCCAGCTCCACCTCGGGAGCGACCCGCATCCCCATCACCTTCTCCACGACCTTGAAGAAGGCGTAGCTGACGCCAAAGGCCCAGACGAAGGCGACGATGCCCCCGATCGCCTGCGCCACGAGCTGGGTGGCGTCCCCGGCGATGAGCCCTTTCACCACCGTCCCGCCGTAATCCATCGTGCCGTCGGCGAAGATACCAACGGCAAGCTGCCCCCACAGCCCGTTCACGCCATGCACCGAGATGGCTCCCACCGGATCGTCGACCTTGAGCACCCTCTCGATGAACCCGAGTGAGACGCAGACGAGCACGCCGGCAACGGCGCCAATAATGAACCCCGAGAGCGGGCTGACGAAGCCGGAGGGCGCCGTGATGGCCACCAGCCCGGCCAGCATGCCGTTGAGGATGTAGGCAGGGTCAGGCTTCTTGAGCGTGAGATACGAGTAGGCCATGGCCGCCAGCGCCCCCGTGGCGGATGCCAGCATGGTGGTCGTGGCCACAAGCCCGATGCGCAGGTTGCCGTTCCCGGAGGCGCCCAGGGTGCTCCCCGGGTTGAAGCCAAACCAGCCGAAGGCCAGGATGAAGGTCCCCAGAGTGGCCAGGATCAGGTTGTGGCCCGGGATGGGATTGGCCGTGCCGTCGCGGTTGTACTTGCCCAGGCGCGCGCCCAGGACCATCGCTCCCGCCAGCGCCGTCCATCCGCCGATGGCGTGCACTACGCCAGAGCCGGCGAAGTCGACGTACCCGCTGCCCAGCCCGATCTTGCCCAGCTGGGAGAGCCAGCCGCCCCCCCAGACCCAGTTGCCAAAGATGGGGTAGATGATGGTGGACACGAATAGGCTGTAGACGATGAAGGCGGACGTCTTCCAGCGCTCGGCCATCGCGCCGGTGGGAATGGTGGCCGTGGTGTCCATAAACACCAATTGGAAGAGAAACATCACCGCGATGGCCACGTCATAGGTCCCATCGGCCAGGAAGAAGCCCTTATAGCCGATGAGGCCCCAGTCGATCCCGCCGATCGAGATGGTGACTTCTTTATTCAGCTGGGCCAGCCCGCCCAGGTTGCCCACGCCGACGTTGCCGATGCCGCCGAACATGAACGCGAAGCCGCAGATAAAGAACCCCGTCATGCCCAGGCCATACACCAGGAAGTTCATCAGCATGGTGTGCATCGCGTTCTTGGCGCGGCAGAAGCCGGTCTCCACCAGGGCAAACCCCGCCTGCATGAACATGACTAGATAGCCCGTGATCAAGACCCAGACAAAGTTAATGCCTAGGCGGTTCTGGTTGACCAGCGTGGCCAGCTTGTAGGCGAATGGCTCCTCGATCTTCGCCCGCGCTAGGTCCCGGTCCGTGATCTCGGCCGGCTTGATGCCGATCAGCGCCTCCGGCTCGGCACCGATCACCGTGCCCGCCGGGTCGGGGGCAGGTGGCCCATCGTCGGCAAAGGCCGGTACGGCTCCCAGCGCGAGCAGCCACGCCACGGCTAGGGCGCAGAGCACCGCCCGCAGGCCCCAGCCCCGGCCAGCGCGGGGCTGGGCTACCGAGCTCATCATTCCAGGTTTCACCAACTCCTCCTTCTAGTGGCTAGTGGTGCATCCGGCCACGTCCTGCTTCGTGTCACGTCCTGCCAGATTGGTTCAGGTGCCAAGAAGTAGACGGACCCTCCATTCCGCGTAGCGACTGCTGTGCACATGTGACATGCCTTGCTGTGGCTGCTGCACCTTTCGGCGCGGCCGTCTCTCCGTTGCCGTCTCGTCACGTCTGCTGGGCGACCCTGCGCAGCGCCCCGCGCCTCCCGTTGCCGCGGGGATGTCCCGGCCCCAGGCGCCTGAGCCGGCCGGTCATCAGGCGCCGCAAGCGATCCCGCGCGCTGCCGGGGAGGCAGATCACCGTGAAGCGGTTCACGCCGGCGCGACCGTCGAGGCGCAGCCCGTAGCGGATGTCGTCCACACCGGTGAACTCCTCCCAGGTGCGGAACACCACTCCGTTGAGGCCCACCCCGCGGTCGGTGAACCGGTACACCGCCGGCAGGCCCAGGGTGATGGCGAGCGCGCCGAGCACGCCGGCCAGCTCAAGACCCCGCGGGATGGCGCCCGAGACGGCGCCCAGCAGCAGCACAAAGCCCAGCGCATACAGGCTGTGGCGGTGCAGCAGGAGGCGCTCGCGCGCGCTCAGCCGGTGCTCGAGCAGCACCCTGCCAGAAACGCGCTGGCCGAACGGCACCGCCACGCGGGCAGCCATGATGCAGAGCATGCCCCCCACGAGTACGGCGGCCGCCATGGCGCTCCCCATCACACCGCCTCCGGCAGCCCGGCGCCACAGCCGGGGGGCATGCCGGCCACCGCCTCAGCTCCCACCAGCTGCCCCGTTCGTCCCGGCCTTTCGCCGGCTGCCGGCGCCCTGTGCCCTGCACCGCCGCGGCGCGTCAGCCACCGGCGCAGGCGGGCCGTGAACGCCCCCCAGTGCAGCCAGGCGACGGACCTGAGACGGCCCCGTGGAGGACCGGGCTCGCACCCGAGCGCTCCGAGCGCCCCGACGTGCGGCCAGGCGATGGACCGCGTGAAGCTACCACGCGCCCGGTGCTGCGCCTCCTCCAGCAGCTTCGCCGTCCAGCGACGGCTGGCGGCGGTCGGCGCGGCCAGGGTCAGCGCCCGCCGGAGGTCGGCCACCGCCTGCGGGTAGCAGGCCAGGCGGAACCACAGCTCGCCGCGCTTGGCCCAGGCCAGAAACTCCTCGGGGTCTCCCTCTACCGCCCGGTCGAGGTGCCACTTGGCGCTGGCTACGTCGCTCAGCTGCAGACAGGCCAGGCCGAGGTACGCGTGTGCCGGCGCGCAGGCCGGCTGGACGCGGATCACCTCGCTCAGCAAGCGACGCGCCTCCACGAAGTCACCAGCACGCAGCCGTAGCACCGCCTGCGCGAACCAGTCGGCCGACGCCCCGTCCACCTGCATCATGCTCCGGTCTCTCTCCTGGCTCCTGGCAGCACGTTCTGCCATCGTCCGCGGCGTTGCCTCGGCTGCGCCCCAGCGGTGGCCCGCCTCACGCTGTGTGCCCATGTGCGACGGGACCCTGCAGGCCGCCGCGCGCAGAACAGCCGCATCAACACCAGAATGTAGTGGCTGGCGTTCATCCTGGCATCGTGGCTGCAGCACAAGCTCCGGGCCGCCTTCCTGTGCGGTTCGTACAGGCCGCCGGCCGGAGGCCGTCTGGCGCACCGCCACCGCTTTGCCCGCCCGCGCCGAGGCGCCGCCGCGGCGGTCTTGCCTGCCCCCGGTCGAGGCAAAAGCGTGCGCCCGTTTGGCAAACCCCTGCTGGGGCACCGCCCGGCGGAGTAGCCTCTCGCGGTGCGGCGCCGGGTGACACGTCGTCGCAGGAGCGCTGGCGAGCGGTTCGGCTCTAGCAGTCCGGCCCGGCGCGGTGCGGCGCCGGTGCGCACGTATGGTTCGAACGACCAGGCCCGGTGTGGTTCGGCGCCGGTGCACAAAGGGCGCGGCCCACTTTTGGGCGCGCCGCCTGTAGCAGCGCCGCCGCCGGTAGCGTTAGGCTGTGCCCGTGTACGTTCCGCAACCGGCGCCACCGGCACCACCGGCGCCACCGGCCACCTCCCAGGCGGCATCGCCCGCCCTTCCTACGCGGCCGGCGCACCCCGCGCCGCGCTCGGCCTCAGGGTCGGCCCGCCTCGCCGGCGGGCGCCGGACCCGCCATGGCCCCTCGCGGCAGGAGATGCACCGGCCCGGCCTGGAGGACGCGCTGCTTGCTGGTGAAGGACCCCGCGGTGACGTGCTGTCCGACCTGCGCGCTGCGGCGATCCAGGCGATCGTCGACCTCTGTCTGGCCCACCGGCTCGAAGGGGAGCGCTACGCCGACTGCCTCACGCGCATCGGCGCGCACAAGTATGCCGCCATGCTGCAGGCGGCCCTGGCCGGCGAGCCTCCCGCCACCTCGTTCCGCGGTTAGCCGGCGGCGCGGCACAGGTCGTCCGTGCTGGCGCTGGCGCGTTCGCCACGCTCGCTGGAGCGGGCCGAGCGCAAGGGGCCCGGCTCAGCAGCGCGCCTATCCGGCCCATCTGCTCCAGCGGGCCCCCCTGGCCCCTGGCCGCCGGCCTCGCCACCCGGACCGGCGGCGCTGCCGGGCTGCAGGTCTCCGAGCAGGTGCCCGGCGCGCAGCGCCAGGTGCAGGATGAGGCGCTGTTCGGGGTGGCGCACGTCCACCCCCAGCACCTCGCTGATCCGGTCCAGCCGGTAGAGCACCGTGTTGCGATGGGCGTGCAGGCGCTGCGCCGTCTCAATCAGGCTCCCGCCAGTGGCCAGGTAGGCCTCCAGCGTCCGCAGCAGCTCGCCCCCGCTCTTCCGGTCGTGCGCCACCAGCGCCCCCAGGGTGTCGTCGTAGAAGCTCGCCAGCTCCTCCACCGGGGTGACGGCGGCCAGCAGGCGGTAGACGCCCAGCGCGCCGAAGAAGGCCACGCGGTGCCGGCCGCCCAGGCGGCGCGCAATCGCCAGGGCCTGCAGCGCCTCGCGGTAGACGCGCGGCACGTCCTCGATGCGCGCCGCCGCCCGCCCCACTCCGCCCATCACCGCCGGCGGATCCGCCGGCGCCCGCGTGCCGGGCAGGGGTGAGGCCAGCAGGGCCTGCACAGCCTCCGCCGCCGTCTCGACGGTCGCCGCGGTGGCTACCGGCACCAGCAGCACCGTCCGGCGCTCGTCCAAAGTGGCCCACAGCGGCGCCGGCGCCTCGGCGGGCGGTGCGCCCCCGGCCACCGCCTGAGCCAGACGCTCCAGGCCGTCCATCGAAAGTGCCTGGTCACTCTCCAGCAGCAGGACGCCGTAAGGGGGCCGAGGGGCGTGCCCGAGCTGGCGGGCCCGCGAGGCCAGCTCGCCGACATGCTCGAAGCGGCCGGCGACCCAGTCCCGCACCAGGTTGGCGGTCGCGTTCCCCTGCGCTTCAGTGACCGTCCGCATCCGCAGCGCCTCGATCGACGCCGCCAGACCCGCCCCCGCCAGCGCGAGGCGCGCCTCCTGGTCCGGCGTCTCGTGCCGGCAGAGCAGGGACAGATAGCCAGCCACCTGGCCGCCGGCGGTGAAGGGGACCACCAGGCGCTTCCAGGGGGACGCCTCCAGCGGGCGGTCCGAGTACAGGGGCAGGACGGCCAGGTCGGCGTGCGTGCCGGTGGCCAGCGAGTTCGCCCAGCGCAGCAAGGCCAGGCGCCCGGCGCGCAGGAGCGCGGGGAGGTCGGCCGGCAGCCGCGCGGCGCCCGCGCTCGGCGCCGGCGGCAGGGCCCAGTGGCGGACCTCCAGCGCCCGATCCTCCCAGGCGGCGGGCAGTCCGGTGATGGCGGCCAAGCGCTCCACAATGGCCGGCAGGCCGCGCCCGGCAAGGGCCAGGGCCGTCAGCTCTTGCTGCACTTCCTGGCCTCGCTGGAGCAGCACCTCGCGGCGGGCGGCGAGCTGCCGGTGGACGGCCGCGTCGATCGCCTCCGCCGTCTGCCCTGCCGGCGCGACGAAGACGGGCAGCGCGTGCTCGTCCGCGGCCGCACCCGCCGCCTCAAGCAGCGTTCGATCGAGCTCCGCCGCCTCAAGCAGCACGATGGCCTGCACGCCGGCGTCGGCCAGTTGCGCCAGCAGCCGCTCCAGGCGCAGCTGCGGTTCCACCTGGCGCAGCAGGGGCAGCGAGACCAGGGCCAGCTCGCCCCCGCGCAGCGCCGGAAACGCGGGGGTGCGTGCCCGCAGCGTTGCCGTGCCGGTAATGGTGCGCGCAAACCCGTCGCGCCCGCCGAGCAGGACCGTGCCTGCCGGCAGGACCGTCTGCTGCGCCTCTTCTACCGTGATGCCAGCCATGCACCTGCCTAATGCATGTCACGTGGCGTCCCCGCGCCCCCGCCGGCCGGCAGCGGCTCGGGGCCAGCGCCTGGCTGCGGCGCTGGCGCCGCCGGCCGCGTGCTGGACACCGGCATGGTAGTCGGCTGGTTCCGGTGCGCCCACGTGCGTCCTGCCCAAACTTTGCCACGCTGGTTCGGGCAGGTTGCACTAATCATACGGCCCGGACCGGCTCGTTCCCGCGCGAGACGGCCCGGAATGCCCCCGCAGGGCGCCGGCAGGCGCCGTCTGAGCCGGTCTGTTTGTGCGGAGTGCCTAAATCCGTGCGGCGGCGCGCTGCGCCTCCCGCCAGGCCAGGTACTCCGGCGGGTACTCCACCTGCGCCGTGATCCGCAGCCCGCGCACCAACCGGCGCAAGGCCTCGCTCCGCTCCGGCCCCTTGGGCAGGCGCGCCTCGAGTTCGCGCCGCTGCGCCGCCAGATATTCGGTATAGGCGGCGAACTCGTCGTCAAAGACCTGCTCAAACTGGGCTCGCAGCGTGCTGGCCAGCGCCGGGCTGACGGCCCCCGTGGCAAAGGCCACCCGCAGCCAGCCGGAGCGGACCAGCGAGACCATCACGAAGTTGGAGACGGCCGGCTGGTCGTAGGCGCTGAGCAGAATGCGCCGCGCCTCGCAGACCTCGTACAACTGCTGGGACAGCGCCGCGTCGCTCTTGACCGTGTTCACCACCAGGTACATGCCGTCCAGGTCGGCCAGTTCGAACCGGCGCCGGTGGAGCGTGATCCGTCCGTCCCGCGCCCAGGCGTCCAGCGGTGGCGTCACCGCGGGGCTGACCACCGTCACCTGCGCGGCCGCGTCCAGCAGCCGCCCCGTCTTCTCCTCCGCCTCGCCCCCTCCCCCGACCACCAGGCAGGGCCGCCCTTCTAGATCCAGCGACGCCTGGAAGTAGTTCTTCATGCGCATGACTGTGCCTCTTCGTTACGACCCGTTCTGTCCGCGTTCTCCCCGTGACCTTGTGTGCGCCGCCCTCAAACCGTGCCGCCGCCGACCGCGCGGGTTCTTCGCCGCCGGCGGTCCGTTTCCTGTCCCATCGGGAGAGGGCGACGCTGATGGCTCCGCTGGTGAATCATCCGCGATGGCAGGTGCATGTCGCCCGGCGACCAACCGGCGAGCGACCGGCGAGCCTGGAGTATTCATGGCCGGCGACGGGTCCCCTCTCCCACAGGGAGAGGGCGACCCTGATCGCGCCGCTCGTGGACAACTCAGGTTACGCGCCTCCGGCAGACGGCACCGCCACCGGCCACGCCGGCC
>DAOTTI010000014.1:0-6752 GCA_034437795.1 Chloroflexota bacterium
GGCCGGCGTGGCCGGTGGCGGTGCCGTCTGCCGGAGGCGCGTAACCTGAGTTGTCCACGAGCGGCGCGATCAGGGTCGCCCTCTCCCACAGGGAGAGGGGACCCGTCGCCGGCCATGAATACTCCAGGCTCGCCGGTCGTTACGTCCCCTTCCGCCCTAGTGCTGTTTCAGACGACCTCTTTGGGAATGCAAGCCCGCGCACCAGGGAAGCAATGCCAAATCGCTAGCCTGATGGAGCACTAGGGCGGCGCTCAACGCGCTGCGGTGGCCTCGTGGACGAACTCCACGAGCCGGACCAGCTGGTCGGGGTCGGTGTCGGGGAGGACGCCGTGGCCCAGGTTGAAGACGTGGCCGGGGCGGCCGCCGGCGCGCCGGAGCACGTCCTGTGCCCCCGCCTGGACGCGCTCCCAGGGCGCCAGGAGCAGCACCGGGTCAAGGTTGCCCTGGATGGCCCGGTCGTAGCCGATGCGGGCCCAGGCCTGGTCGAGGGGGATGCGCCAGTCGACGCTCATGGCGTCGGCCCCGGCGCTGTTCATCAGCTCCAGCAGGCTGGCGTTGCCCGTACCGAAGTGGATGGTGGGAACGCCGGTGTCCTTTAGCGACTCAAAGACGCGCCGTGAGAACGGGAGCAGGTACTGCTCGTAGTCCTGGGGGGAGAGGATGCCCACCCAGCTATCGAAGAGCTGCACCACCTGCACGCCGGCTGCGATCTGGGCACGCAGATAGCGGATCACCAGCTCCGTGACCTTGTCCAGCAGGGCGTACCAGAGGCTGGGATTGGAGAACATGAGGCCCTTCGCCCGCGCGTAATCGCGCGACGGCCGCCCTTCGATCATGTAGCAGGCGAGGGTGAAGGGGGCGCCGGAAAAGCCGATCAGGGCGGCCTTGCCGCCGGCCAGCTCGCGGCGCAGGATGCGGATGGCCTCCATGACGTAGGGCGTCGCCTCTTCACCGTCCACGACGCGCAGGCGGGCCACGTCGTCGGCCGTGCGCACGGGGTTGTGGACGATGGGCCCGATCTCCGGCTGGATCTCGAATGAGATGCCCATGGCCTGCAGGGGCAGCATGATGTCGGCGAACATCACCGCCCCGTCCACGCCGAACCGCTGAACGGGCATGAGCGTGACCTGGGCGCACAGCTCCGGGGTGCGGGCCAGGGTCAGGATGTCGTACTTCTGGCGGAGCTGGCGGTATTCGGCCAGGCAGCGGCCGGCCTGGCGCATGAACCACACCGGGGTGCGGTCTACCGGCTGGCGGCGGAAGGCGGCGAGGAGGCGCGTTTCGGCGTTCATGCTGGGCATCGGGCAGGATAGTGCAGGCGCGGGCTAGTGCAGGCGCGGGATGGTGCCGGCGCGGGATAGTGCAGGCGCGGGATGGCACCGGCAGGAAAGCGTACCGCACCGGCGAAGGATGTCGGGGAGGGGAGTGCTCCCTAATGTCGCCCCCCGCACGCCTTATTTACCCGCGGGCGCCCCTGGCGTGCGCTGGAATGGGGCTCGGCGCGAGAAGGTCGCGCCTGAATAGACCCTGAACAGAGGTAGAATCCTTCCAGAGTTGGGCACTCAGCTCATGGACAGTTCGCAGGCAGCCGCCCTGCGCCCAGCGTCGCCTCTCCCCAGCAGCGCGCCGGCCCGCGCAGCGAGCACCGTCGTGCTGGAGGATGCTGCGCCGGCGGCGGAGCCGGCCTACCTGGCCGGCCCGCCCCTCTTCTGGCGCCTGCTGGCGGCCAACCTGTTCGTCGTGCTGGGTGGGGCGGTGGTGGGCACGGCGCTGACGCGCCAGTTCGTGCTCAGCGGCTCCTTCACGCCCCTGACCCATGCCTTGATGGTGCTGGCGGCGATCGCCCTGAGCGGCCTGCTCACCGCCGTCATTCTGCACCTGGCCTTCCGCCCCTTGCGGGCCTTGCGAGAGGCCATCGAGCACTGGGACGCTGGCCAGCGGCCGGCGGCCGCCGCGCGGGTCGCGGTCTCTCGTTACGACGACCCCGACATCGTGGCCGTGGCGCAGGCGGTCAACGGGCTGTGGGACCGGCTGGACCAGCATGTGCGCCTGCTGGAGGAGAGCAACCGGCGGCTGGAGGAGAAGAGCCGCGAGCTGGCGGAGAAGACGGTGCAGCTGGAGCGGCTGGCGACGCAGGTGCTGGCGGCGCAGGAGGAGGAGCGGCGCCGGATCGCCCGCGAACTCCACGATGAGACGATGCAATCGATGGCCGCCCTGATCATGGGGCTGGAGCGCGGGCTCCAGGCCATGCCGGAGGAGGTGCCCCACCTCCGCGCGGCGCACCAGACGGTGGCCCGCCTGCGCGACCTGGCCGTACGGACCCTGGACGAGATCCGGCACCTGGCGCTGGACCTGCGGCCGGCGGTGCTGGACGACCATGGCCTGATCCCCGCCGTGCGCTGGCTGGCCGCTACCCAGGCAGAACGGTTCGGCCTCTCGGCGTCGGTGGAGCTGCTCGGGGAGTGGGCTGAGCCGGCCGCGACAAGCGGCGCGGATCAGCGCCTGCCGCCGGCGGTGGAGACGGCGCTCTTCCGGATCGTGCAGGAGGCCCTGACCAACGTGGGGAAGCACGCCCGTGCGCAGCAGGTGACCATCCGGCTCTCCCGCTCGACGCTCGCTCTGGCCAGCGCGGCGTCGCCGGCGCCGGCTGCGACCCACCTGCCGGTCTCCCCGTGCGCGGGGGAGGCGCGGGTTGCTCCGCTGGCGCTGTCCCAGCGCCAGGGTAGTTCATGGCCGACCGCCTGGACCGAGGGTGCCGCGGGCGCCGTAACGGGGTGGGAACCACAGCCCGATGGGAGCACCGGCGCCACGGAATCCGCAGAAACGGACCGGCCACGCGCGGACCGGCTCATCCTGGTGGACGTGGAGGTGGAGGACGACGGCATCGGCCTGCCAGACGAGGCCTGGGCGCGCCCCGGCCACATGGGGATCTTCAACATGCGCGAGCGCGCCGCCCTGCTGGGCGGCTGGTGCACCGTCGGGCCCGCGCCCTCGGGCAAGGGGACGCTGGTGCGCGCCCAGGTACCGGTGACACTGAGTGAGGCCTGCGCCTGACGGCCTGGATGGCCAGGCTACCGTGATGACCGTGTAACGACGTGACCGTGCTGACGTGATGACAATGACGACGATGACCACCGCGAGGAAGCAGATCCGCGTCTTGCTGGCCGACGACCATGCCATTGTGCGGGAGGGCGTGCGCCTGTGCCTGGAGGGCATGGGGGACATGGCGGTGGTGGCGGAGGCGAGCGACGGCTACGAGACGGTTCGGCTGGTGGGGCAGCTCCGGCCGGACGTGGCCGTGATCGACGTCACCATGCCGCGCCTGAACGGGATCGAGGCGCTGCGCCAGATCAAGCGCGACTACCCGCGCACCGCCGTTGTGATCTTGAGCATGCACGACAACGAGGCCTACGTGACCCGCGCGCTGCACGCCGGCGCATCCGGGTACGTGCTCAAGCGCACCGCCGCCACGGAGCTGGCCAGGGCGATCCGCGCCGCTGCCGCTGGGGAGATCTACCTGGATCCCGGCGTGGCCAAGCGGGTGGTGGCCGATTACCTGCAGCGCCTCGGCCCCGACGACGTGGCGGCCGCGCCGCACGACCGGCTGACGCCCCGCGAGCGCGAGGTGCTACAGCTGGCCGCTGAGGGGCTCACCATCCGCGAGATCGCGGAGCAGCTAGTGGTATCGACGAAGACGGCGGAGCATCACCGTACCAGCGCCATGGCCAAGCTGAACCTGCACAGCCAGACGGAGCTGGTCAAGTACGCCATCCGCACCGGCCTGATCGAGGCGGATGCGTAGGCCGTCGTCGGAAGTTCCTACGGTCATCGACAGTGATGGCAGTCGCAGAAAGACACAGAAACCTGTAGAGGCACGAGGACCACGGACGTGAGTGAGGCAGCACAGACCGGACAGACCGGACAGACCGGACAGACCGGACAGACGGGGCAGATCGGACAGACGGGGCAGATCGGGCAGCCGACGGGGGCGGCCCGGCCGGCAGCAGGCAATGGGCCGGCCGCGGCCGGCCGGCCGGGGCATAGCGGGCGCGACGGCGGACCGCGGGTGTGTGTGGCATTTACCTTCTATCGGGTGCGGCCGGAGGCGTTCCGGCTCCCGCCAGCGGAGCGGGAGCGGCTGGCCGCCGAGTTCGAGGCGGTGGTGGACGCGGCCGCCGAGGAGCTAGGGCTGCTACGGACGTACAGCCTGGTGGGCCTGCGGGGCGACGCCGACGTGCTGCTCTGGCAGGCGGCGGAGCAGCCCGAGAGCCTGCAGCGGTTCGCCTCGCAGCTACGGACGACCGGTCTCTTTCCCTATCTAGAGACCAGTTACCAATACCTGGCGATGACCCGCCGCTCCATCTACGTGGACAAGCACGTCCACGAGGGGCAGGAGGGGCGGCGGACGCGCCTCCAGCCGTCCGGCGGGCGATACCTCTTCGTCTATCCCTTCGTCAAGACCCGCGCCTGGTACGCCCTGCCCATGGCCGAGCGCCAGCGGATGATGGACGAGCACATGGCTGTCGGGCACCGCTATCCGGGCGTGAAGATCAATACCACCTACTCCTTCGGCCTGGACGACCAGGAGTTCGTGGTGGCCTTTGAGGCGGAGAGTCCGGCGGAGTTCCTGGATCTGGTGATGGAGCTCCGTGGCTCGGGGGCCAGCCAGTACACGCTGCGGGACACCCCCGCGTTCACCTGCGTCGCCCAGCCCCTGCGGCGCGCGCTGGCCTTGGCGCTGGGGATCGAGACCGAGGCGCCGGCGGAGGCCCCGCTGCCGGAGATCGAGCCGGCGCTCACCACCGCCGCACGCTGAGGCGCCGGTCTCACACTTTGGACCGGCCGCCCCCTGGAGGGCGGCTATGTTCCCGGCTGGCGGAGCCCTCACCCTCTCCGTATGGCAAAGGGAAGTGTCCCAAAGGCGCCGTCACCCTCACCCTCTCCCATAGGGAGAGGGAACGGAGGGAGCCCTCACCCTTACCCTGTGGGAGAAGGGAATGCTGGTCGTCCCACAGGAAGAGGGAACGCAGCGGTGCAGCAAGCGCGTGAAATGGCTACACCATTATGGCGAGAACCCTGGCCGCGCATGCTACACTGTGCGGCCACAGGCCGCTGGTGGCCTGGAGTTGACAAGCGCATACGTAGCACTCGGGAGCGGGGGAAGTCCGGTGAGAGGCCGGCGCTGTCCCGCAACTGTATTGCTCTCCCGACCGGCTCGACGTCCACGGCGCCAGGAGCAGAACTCGCTGGCGGCGCCGTGCGCCATGAACGATAACGTTGAGCCTTGCACGCGGATGGGAGGGCAGAGCCAGGTCGCCCGCCCCGAGGAAGCGCCGTACACCTTCGAGAGAAAGGGGGAAGGCAACCGGTGGTGAGAGCGTCTTCGTCTCCCTCCCCTCCGGACCGCGCGCCACAGGTGCGCATCTGATTGTTCACCCCCTTGTCTCAGTCGAGACAAGGGGGTTTTGTTTGGGCGTTACTCCTCGGCCTTTCTGGACGACAGCCGCCCCTGCGGGATCGCGTCCGGGAGCAGGCGGCTGAGGAGTGACGAGTGGGCATGGCCGGCTGGCTCGGCCGGTGTGCCCGGCAGGCAGATCGTCCGGAGGGTTTACCAGATGAACAGCGAGCAATCGCGTTTCACGCGTCGAGCAGCCGGGAGGCGGGCCCTCGCCACGGTGTGGTCGTTCGTCCTGCTGCTCGTCTTCCCCGCGCTGGCCGCCTGCGCCCCGGCCGGCGCCGGGCGCGCAGGAGCGCCCGGGGCGACGGCAACGGCCGCGCGCCCCGCGGCGCCCGGCGCCACGACCGTACCGGCGTCCGTGACATATCCGCTCACGCTCACGGACGGCATGGGGCGGCAGGTCCGCCTGGAAAAGCAGCCCCAGCGGATCGTCTCCTATCTCCCCAGCAACACGGAGACGCTCTACGCCATCGGCGCCGGCGACCGGATCGTGGGCACCGACGACTTCAGCGATTTTCCGGCGGAGGCGAAGGCCAAGCCGAAGCTGGGCGGGCTGCAAGTGAACCTGGAGCAGCTGATTGCCCTGCAGCCGGACCTGGTGGTGACGGCCGGCGCGAGGCCGGACTTCCCCACGCTGCTGGAGCCGCACCAGATTCCCGTAGTGGTGCTGGAGTACAAGGACATCCCCGGCACGCTGGCTAACATCGAGCTGCTCGGCAGAGCGGTGGGGAAGCCGGCGGAGGCCGCGCGCCTAGTGGCGGAGATGCGGGGCCGGATGGAGGCGGTGCAGGCCAGGACGCGCACCGCCAGGAAGGTGCGTGCCTACTACGAGCTGGATGCCTCTGATCCGTCGAAGCCTTTTACCGCCGGCCCGGGGAGCTTCGTGCACGACCTGCTGGTGATGGCCGGGGCGGAGAACATCGCCGCTGGAGCCACCGGCCAGTTCCCGCAGATCAGCGCCGAGGAAGTGGTGCGGGCCAATCCAGAGGTGATCATCGTCGCCGTCGGCTCGTTTTCGCCGCCGGACGCCACCAGCCCCGCCCGCTTTGCGCAGCGCCCCGGCTGGGACGCCATTGAGGCGGTGAAGAAAGGGGCCATCCGCGGCGTGCCGGACAATCTGGTGTCCCGCCCGGGGCCGCGCCTGGTTGAGGGACTGGAGGCGCTGGCGAAGGCGGTCCATCCGGAGCTCTTCCCGTGATCCAGCTCCGCGCGCAGGGCCTTAGCTGGCGGCCGGGCCGGCGAGCGGGGCGCGCGCCGGTGGAGGCGGGCGTCTCCGTGCGGCCCCGCCTGGGGC
>DAOTTI010000015.1:0-7130 GCA_034437795.1 Chloroflexota bacterium
GTTGCTGCCCCCTGGTCTCGCCGGCGGGGCGGCGCGCACTCCCCGGTGATGACATCAGGTAGAAACGACGCCGGCGACCGCTCGCCGGCCCGCCGTACGACCCCGCGCCGCACGTGGCCCGCTCCCAGGCCCGGCGATGACCATTCCCCCGCCGGCCGCGGCCCCTCACGCCCCCGGGGCGGCCCGCGCCGCGCCTGGCTCAGGGCCATGCTCGGCGCCCTCGGCAGCGCCGGTAGCGGCTCCCTGGCCGCCTGCGGCAGGACGACCTCGGCGGCGGACGGCGACGCCACCGCCACCGCTCGACCCGCTCGCGGAGGGGTAACGACGGTACCGGCGCGCCCACCATCCCCGACGCCATCGCCGACACCGGAGCCTGCGCCGGTGATCCCGCCCGGCGACGCGCACTTTGGCGTGAACGAGGGCTTTGCCGCGGCCGCCTTCGCCCACCAGCTCGGGGCGCGCTGGACGCGCTGGATCGTGGAGTGGAGCGAGGTCTACCGGCAGGGCCCCGACGACTTCAACGACTTCTACATCGACGCCGCCACCCTGCGCCGCACCCAGCGGCATGGCTACCAGATGATGGGCCTCTTGAAGAGCACCCCGTCGTGGGCCCAGGCCAATCCCGCGCACGGGGTCAGATCGGTGCCCAGGGGCCTCGACCTGCCGATCGACGACCCCAGCAACTACTGGGCCGCCTTCGTACGCAACATGGCGCGCTACTACGCGGGACGGATCGACACCTGGGCCATCTGGAACGAGGTGGAGATCCCGCCCACGGGGCCGAACGCGAGGTATAACACCTGGGCGGGGACGCTGGAGGACTACTACCGCCTGCTGAAGGTGGCCTGGCTGGCGGCGCGTTCCGTCAATCCCAGGGCGCGCATCGTCCTGGCGCCGTACAGCTACCACCGTGACAAGGAGTGGCTGACCCGATTTCTGCGCGTCGCCACCCGCGATCCCGAAGGCGCGGCGACCGGCTACTTCTTCGACATCGTGGCGCTCAACCTCTACCGCAACCCCCATGACCTCTATGACCGCAAGCGCGGGGGCGTGCCCTGGGCGGCCGAGGCCAGCGATCGTCTGGGCGTGGACGAGCGCCTGGCCCAGTTCGGCTTGCAGAAACCGGTCTGGGCCACCGAGATCAACGCCATGCCGTACGACGACACGGCTGTCCCCGGCTGGGACCCCGCCCAGCGTAACGACGGCTTCCGCATCACCATGGATGAGCAGGCCAGCTTCGTCATCCAGGCCTACGCCCTGGGCATCGCCGCTGGATACGAGACCATCTTCTGGCAGGCGATGCAGGACGACCGGCCCCCTGTGCCGGACGAGCTATGGGGGCTGGTGCGCTACCACGAGGACCCGCTCAACGCCGACCCGCAGCGCGTCCGGCCGGCCTACCGCGCCTATCAGGTGGCCGCCCGATATCTCTCAGGAGCGGAGCGGGTGGAGCTGGCCATGCTCGAGCGCGCCGATCCGGCCAACCACCGGCGCTTCGCGCCGCGCTACACCTGGTGGATCCATAACGTCGTCTTCCAGCAGCGAGCGCGGCGCGTGGCCGTACTGTGGAACGGGGATGGCCGGCCGGCGCGAGTCGCCCTGCCGAAGCGCGGCGCCGCCGCCAGGGTGGTGGATAAAGCGGGGAACGAGGCGCCCCTGGAGCCGCAGGGGGAGCAGTGGGTGCTGACCCTCCCCGCCGCCACGCGCCACTTCAAGCTCTTTGGCGGCGATCCGCCGGGGTACTACTACGTGGGTGGGTCCCCTCTGCTGCTGGTGGAGGAAGGGGTGCCGCCGGACGCGCCGGTCGACCGGCCGCGGATCGTCTGACCATCTGGTATCATTTGATGTCCGGCCAAGCGCCGGATGCGGGCCACTAGCTCATCTGGGAGAGCGCCACAATGGCATTGTGGAGGTACGGGGTTCGAGTCCCCGGTGGTCCACCCGATGCGAGTGTGCCTGGCGCTTCGCCAGGCATTGTGTTCTTCTGGCAGGCGCGATCAGCGATCTCCAGCCCGCCAGTCGCTTGGCCCGCCAAACCTTGGACTTTGAACCGTGAACTTGGAACTCTGAACCGGGTCCCGTCCCATGCAGATCGATCTCTTTGACGTCGCGGCGGTCGCCGGCGCAGCCCTCATTCTGGTGCTGGCCTTCGTCTTTATTGCCATGATCTGGGCGGCCGCCCTCGGCTCCCCGGTGTTCTAGCACCTGGCTTATTCATTAGCGGTGCCCTCACCCTGGCCCTTTCCCATAGGGAGAGGGAAACTCGTCGCTGGGCGGAGCCCAGGCTAACCTCCGTCGCCTGCCTGAGCCCTGGGCGGCGCTAGCTTGCCTCGCGCCGTGGGATGGGCATTCCGGCCCGCTCGCCGGCGGACGGATCGCATTGGATCAGGCGACCGGCCGTCGAGCGCGCGCTGGACGAGCAGGGCCCCTGCGAGCAACGCGAGCCACACCGGCCACAGCGAAGCCTCCTGGCCACCGCTGCCGCCGAGCTGCGCCGCCAGGGCGTCCACCACGTTCTTGGTCAGCCAGAGCTGGAACGGCACGAGCAGTCCCTGCCCCAGCTTGAGGGCGCCCCAGAGCGCCGACGGTAGCGGTGCAGCGCCGGCCACCACGCCGATGAGGCAGTACAGGTCGCGCAGCTGGCGCCACCGGCTCGGCAGCGCCGCAACGAGCGCCGGCGCCGGCCTTGCCCCAACAGGCGCCACCGCGTCAGCCGGAGGCTGGGCGCCGCTTGGGGACGCAGTCGCCATAGTCAGCGCGCCCCCGTGCCGGGTCGCCTGGCGCGACCGGCAACGCTTGGTGCGCCTGAGAAGGTGCAGCCATAGCCAATATGCGCCCGACTTCGGTTCCCGCGAACGGGCGAAAGCTCATGCGCTTTTTCACGGCAGTTGCCCATCGCCCGCAGGGGCGACCACTCCGTGATGAGCGCCGCATGTTGAAACCAGAGCGACACGACCGGCGCTCAACCGCGCCGCCACCTGTGGTAAGGTGACGCTACGCGAGCGTAGGCGTGAGCAAGAGTTCCGGATGGCGTCAGCCCGTGGCCGTCGGCCCCCTCTTCATGTCAGAGAGAGGGCGGCGGAGCCCAGCCGCACGGTGCGGTGGCGTGGGGCAGGGGGTGCGGCGCGGACGCGACCGAAGGCGGTGAGGTCCGCCATGGCGGCTGGTCTGGATCACTTGCGCGCACCCCGTTTGTGTCTGCGAGGAGCGGGACCGGTATCCTCCGCGGTACGGTAGCTGCAAGCAAGGACGAGCAGGTATCAGGCGGTGAAGATGGCGACGACCAGCGTCAGGGGCGGCTCGCCCGCCACCAGCAAGCACTTTGGCCCGCTGCGGGCGCCCCTGTTCGTGCCCGAGGCGGGGGAGGTGGTGATGGAGCCGGAAGCCCCGGGGAGCGGCTACTGGGTGGGGGCGCCTACCGTGCTGTGGGACGAGGCAGAGCGGTGCTGGTGGCTGACCTATCGCCGGCGCCGGCCCCGCGGTGTGAACCCCGACGGCAAGGGCGATCGGGGCTATGTGGCGCGGGTGGCGCGCAGCGCCGACGGCCTTCGCTTCGAGGACGTGTGGGAGGTGGAGCAAAAGGCCTGGCACACGCCCTCCATGGAGAAGTTCTGCCTGGCGCGGGCGGACAACGGCCGGTTCCGCCTCTACGCCAGCTACGTCGACCCGGCCGACGGCCGGTGGCGCATCGACGTCTTGGAGGCGGAGCGGCCGGAGCGCCTCGATCCGCAGTCTGCGTCGCCCGTGTTCTCGGCCGGGTCCGTGCGCGAGGCCACCGGCGAACACGTGGAAGGCGTCAAGGACCCCTACGTCTTCCGCGCTGGCGGCGAGTGGTACATGCTCATCAGCTACGCCGCCGCTCCCGCGCCACAAACCGAAGACGATCGCCGGCGGATGCACGGCACGGCCGACATCTTCAACACCGGCCTCACTACCGCCCCCACCGCGTTGGCCACGTCGTCCGACGGCCTGCGCTGGACGTGGCAGGGGCGCATCCTGGACGTCGGCTCCGGCGACGCCTGGGACCGGTACCAGTCGCGCCTGAACTCCGTGGTCCCGCTGCCCCCTGTCTGGCTCGGCTTCTACGATGGCTCGGCCTCGGAGCGGGAGAACTACGAGGAGCGCTGCGGCCTGGCTGTCTCGCTCGACCTGCGACACTGGACCAAGCTCACGCCCCGCGGTCCGGCGATCGTCGCCCCGCACGGCACCGGGTCGGTGCGCTACGTCGAGGCCGTGCAGCGGGGTGCCACCCTCTACTGCTACTACGAGTATGCGCGTGCGGACGGCGCCCATGAACTGCGCCGCGCCACCGTGCCGCTAGGCGGGTAGCGGCGTGTGCGGCACGTAATCTGCAGGCCGCGCACCGGCAGCGCCGCCTGGTGCGACCAGGCGAGGACGCTTCGCAGGAGGAAGTGCCAATGGCCAGACGTTATTCGGAAGAACCGCTCAGCGCCGTGCTGCGCGCCTCGAACGCGTCGTCCTGGCAGGACCTGCTCAGCTTCCTCTCCCAGCACGGTGAGGGGGTCGCCGGCCTGAGCCACGACCAGCTGGCGGAGATGCAGGACGACCTGCAGAAGATGGCCGACCGCGCCGAGGAGTTCAGCCATGACGCTGGCGCGATGTACGCCATGATCGACGCCATCCAGCCGGTGCAGACGGTCATTGGCCCCGGCTCGCCGACGCCGGAAGCGGAGGCGCGCTAGCGCGGCCGGGCCGGCACGGCCATTGCCCTGCTAGCGGTGCGACAGGTACGGCGCGATGGACCAGTATCGCCTTCCGCTCGTGCCCGGCCCCGTGGCCGTGCCGGCCGCCGTGCTGGCCGCCCGAGAGAAAGACTATCCGTCCCCCGACCTGGAGGAGGCATTCTTCGCCCTCTATGAGCGGGTGCAGCGCCACCTGATGGCGATCATGGGCACGGCGCAACCCCCGGTGATCATGCTGGGGGAGGCCATGGTAGCCCTGTGGGGCGCGATGAAGAGCTGCGTGCTGCCCGGCGACCGGGTGCTGGCGGTGTCCACCGGCCTGTTCGGCGAAGGGTTGGCCGAGATGGCCCGCAGCATCGGCGCGGACGTGCGTCTGGTCGCGTTCGGCGACGACGAGGCCGCCGACCCCGAGCGCGTCGAGGCGGCGATCAGGTCGTTCCGGCCACGGCTGGTCACCGCCGTCCACTGCGAGACGCCCTGCGGCACGCTCAATCCGGTGGCGGAGATCGGCGGCCTTCTCGACCGCTACGGCGTGGAGCTGTACTGCGTCGACGCCGTCTCCAGCATCGGCGGGGCGCCGCTGGAGACGGATGCAGCGCGGATCGACCTCTGCCTGCTGGGGGTCCAGAAGTGCCTCTCCGCCCCGCCCGGACTGGGGATTGTGGCCGTTAGCCCCCGCGGCTGGGAGGCGGTGGAACGCGCTGGCTACGAGGGGTACGACGCCCTGGCCCCGTTTCGGACGGCGGTGGCGGACCGGCTCTTCCCCTACACCCACTCCTGGCACGCCCTGGCGGGGCTTGAGGTGGCGTGTCGGCTCCTGCTGGATGAGGGCCTAGAGGCGGCCTACGAGCGGCATCAGCGCGTGGCCGCCCTGTGCCGGCGGCGGGGGCGGGAGATCGGGCTGGACCTTTTCCCCAGAGACGAGCGGGCCTCGTCGCCCACGGTGACCGCCTTTCGCGTGCCGGAGCGGATTGGCTGGGCGGACCTCGACCGGCGCCTGCGCCAGCGCGGCCTGGCGGTGGGCGGCAATTATGGCCGGCTGGCGGGGCGGGTCTTCCGCATCGGTCACATGGGGACGCAGGCCGACGAGCAGTTGGTCGGCGCCGGCATGGACGTAATCGCCGAGGTGGTGCACGGCCTCCGGTGAGCCACGCGCCTGTGGCGCCCCCTTGTTCACCTGCTCGTCTAGCGAGCGCGGATGGCGGCGAGCCACGCGCCTGTGGCGAAGGCGCGAGAGCGAGCCTGGAGTCCTGCGTGGATCGCCGGCCTCACACGCGGTGCTGGCGCTCCAGACGGCATGACCGAGTTCCCTACGGCCAGCAAACAGTTCCCTCTCCCTGTAGGAGAGCGCATGGGCTCCGGTGGGGAATACGTTGGGCTATGGCTGTTTCGCCCGGGACGACTTCGACCCGGAGCTTTGCGATATCCACCTGCTGGTGGCGCCGGCAGGGGTAGATCCACCGCAGCCGGCAGGAGCAGCTACTATCGATAGAAACCATCTTCCGCGGCTGCGGGGACGCATCAGCGGGCCAGGTTCTTCCGTGGTTCGGTGAGGCCACATGACGTACACGACGTCACCGCGGGGTGAGGTGAAACGGGCCACCACCTCGTCTCCCAGGCTCGGCCAGGGACTGGAGCCGGGGCGACTACCTCGAGGTGAGGTGCAGCGGGCCACCACCTCGCCTCCCAGACCCTGAAGGCCGCCGTGGTCGGCTAGCTGCCACCATTCGGGCCGTGTCGGCCACGTTCGTCGTCACCGCGGCCAACCTGTTCGAGGGCTGGGCTCTTTGGGGAGAACTGGCGGAGCAGCTTGGCCGGTACGAACTGCTCCGTGAGCACGACCGGCGGCGCCAAGCCTCTCGACCGCGCCTCCTGGCGCAGCTGCCAAAACGCGCAGGCGGCTCCGTGAGCACGACCGGCAGCGCCAAGCCTCTCGGGCAAGGACCTGCTCCACGAACTGCTGCGAAGCCAGCCACCACTGGCGCTGATCAACGAGATCGCCGAGAGCGTGGCGCCTGCCCAGACTGGCCGGCCTGAGCGGTGCCTGATACCGGCCTCAACAGGCTAACAGCGGCAGGGCCAGCTGGCGCGGCGCCGCGGGCGCCTCCACCCGATGGTGGTGCTCCTGGCCGTACCCGGCCATCGCTCTGGCTTCCTGCACCCGCCGCGCCACCTGCGCCTGGTAGGCCCTGGGCGCGTACCTCGTCCCGTACAAGCGTCGGTAGCCATCCAGCAGCTCGGGGAACTCCCGCTCCAGAAAGCCGAAGAAGTAGTCATGGATGCCCGCGTCCAGGTGGAGCAGATTCGAGCCAATGAAGCAGGCGCCGTGGTCGGCCGCCGCCCGGACGGTGCGCGCGATCTGGTCGGGATCGGCGGAGAGGCCGGGCAGGAGCGGCGCCATCAGGACGCCGGCACGGACGCCGCCGG
>DAOTTI010000016.1:0-26717 GCA_034437795.1 Chloroflexota bacterium
ATTGGGCTATCCGCGGGTGCGCAACTATGATGGCTCCTGGACCGAGTGGGGCAGCGTCATCGGCGTCCCCATCGAGAACCCGAGCGCGGCCAAGGCCTGACCCATCCCTAGTGGAGCCCTCACCCTCGCCCTCTCCCAAAGGGAGCGGGAACCCCTCACGGGCTGTGCGTGGTCCGTGCTCGCCTGGTGTTCACGCTGTCGTCCGAGATGGCGTCCAGCGTGATCTGGAATGGTCCGCGCCCACCTGGCGTATACACGAGCGGCGCCCTCACCCTGACCGTCTCCTCACCGGTGGGGGAACGGTTCGCCGGCCGTAGATGATCTGCGCTGGAGGGCGGACGTTCCGTCGCTGGCGCGGATGCGCTAGGCTTTGGCGTGGCATCGTTCACGGAACCGCCCCCGCTGCTGGCGATGGGCGTCGTCCTGGCCTGCGTCGCGGGGGCTTACTACCTGGGCCTGGGCCGGCACGCAGTGCAGGGCTGGCGCAAGGGCCACGAACAGCCGCCGGCGCTGGAAGGGCACGAGACCGACGAGATCTCCGAGCGCTGGGGCACGCCCGACCCACCCCTGCCGACCCGGACGTTGCGTCCTGCCGCGTCCCTGATGGGCCAGGCGCCGGCCGGGCCTGAGACGGCGGGCGCGGCACGGCCACCAGACGGGGCGCCGGCCGAGGGGCCGGTCCGAATGGCCCCCCACGCCGCGGCGCCGGCCGGCGTCGATCCGGCGAGCGACGAGCCAGATGGCGTCGGGAGCGGTGCGCAGCAGGCACGGCAGGAGGCTGAGCCGGCGACAGAGACGCCGGCCGGCCCCCTCACCGGCGCGTTCGAGGGCCGCGGGCAGCGCTTCTCGCCGGTGCGGCTTGAGCGGGCCTCTCCCGGCCAGGAGGGAGAACGCGCCACAGGGGGAGAGCCGTGGTGATGGCAGCGCGGCGGCCTAAGATCGAGCGAGTGAGCGAGGACGAGTACCGGATCATCTTTGACCGGCCGTTGCCGGCCGAAGTGGCGTTGATGTACTTCGGCTTCTATCCGAATACCAGGCTGTTCTGGAAAAACGGGCGGGTGGTCTCGGTCATCGCGCCGTCGCGGACCTACCAGCAGATCGTGCGGGACTTCAGCGACCGCCCGCCGGACGCCGGCGAGGTGGTGGAAGATTAGATCAGGTTCAAAGTTCAAGGTGGAGGGCTCAGAGGGCTCCACCCATAAGTCACTCAGGCTAGGCCAGGCGGGAACGGATTGGGACGGGGCGGCCGGTCCTGGCTGATTCCAGCCCGGCCAGCAGCACCTCGGTGACGTGGCGGGCGGTGCGGGCGTTGGAAAGCGGTGGCTGGCGCCCCTGCCGGATGCAGTCCACGAAGTGCCGGTGCGCGTTGCCCAAGTCGAACGGTGCCACGTCGATGGTGTGGGGCACAGGCGGTACGTCCTCTCGCGTGTAGGAGCCCGGCTCCCAGAAGGTCAGGGGATTCCCCGCGTGGCCGGGGCTGGTCAGCTTGCCGCGGGTCCCGTGCACGTGCAGGAAGCTGGTGCGCGCCGGGTCGCACCAGCTCGTCTCCATCGTCCCCAGGACGCCGTGCTCGAACTCCAGGAGAAGGATGGCCGTGTCCTCCAGCGTCGTCGGCTTGTCGAGCGTCGCCGTGCGCCCGAAGACGCTGACCACGCTGCCGGCCACCGCCACGAGCTGCGACGTGGCGTAGACCCCCATGTCAAACAGGGCGCCGACGGAGGCGCGCCGGGCATCGAAGAACCACAGGTCGTTGCCCGTCTCGCCGAAGGTGTCCCGCACCTCGGCATAGTAGACCTCCGGGCCGCCATGCGAGCTACGCCCGCTGGCTCCGGACAGCTTGCCGATCCGGCCCTCGCGAACGAGCTGGCGGGCGGCGTAGACGGCGGGAGCGAGGTGCGGCAGGCACAGCACCACGCGGTCGCTGGCCTCCACCGCTTCGACGAACCGGTCGGCGTCGTCCAAGCGGTCGCAGAGCGGCTTCTGCACCAGCAGATGCTTGCCGGCCGCCAGGGCCTCCAGGGCCACCGGCACGTGCAAGGGATGGGGCAGGGCCACTACGACGGCGTCGATCTCGGGATCATCGAGCAGGTCATGGTAGTCGTGCGACCAGCGGGGCACGGCGAAGCGCTGGGCCAGGAGGCGTAGGCGATGCTCCGAGCGGCCGGACAGGCGCGTCACCCGCACGTCCGGCAGCGCCGCCAACTGCGGCAGGTGCAGCTTGCTGGCGATGCCGCCGGCGCCGATGATCCCGATGCGCAGCGTCGTTCGCGTCTCTGTCGCCGCGATGGGGTGACCGGCGCCGGACGAGCCGGTACGGTCCCCCGAAGAAGGCGTAGTCACGCTCGCTCCACCCTTACAGGATCGCCGCCGCGCACGCCCTTCAGCTGGCTCGGGTCGCCCTCTACCCGGCCCACGACGTTGACCGGCGAGGCAGGGCGGATCTCGTCAGGGCTGGGCGAAACCGGCGTTGGGCCGAAGAAGATGCACAGGGCCCGGCCGGGAGGCCAGTAGCCCAGGTCCCCTTTGGCAACGACCGCCTGCGCGTCTTCCTCGTCCATCCGCACAGGGATGCTGAAGTAGATCTCGTCTCCCCAGGTGCTGGCGCGACCGGTGATGGGCAGAGCGTCCCAGATGGCCCGCGCGGTGGCTGTTTCATTGAGCTGAGCCGTGACGCCTACCCTGCCGGCCGTGATCCTGATCCGCATCGTCATCGTTAGCCCCTCACAGTGCAGTTGTGGGCCGAACATGGCCGTGGCCGGCGCGCCACTCTCGCGCGGGCGGCGCCTGACCCGCGCTGGCGAGGCGCGCCGCCGGCCAGGGCCGCCCCGTTCCGTAACGTGTCATCGCCATCAGGGTCCCGTGCTACCTGTGGCTAGCGGAGGCCCAGGCGCTCGACGACCTCGCGGTTCACGGGCGTCTTTGGCGCCTGGCCAGAGAGGACGGCAATGATGTTGTCCGCCGCCAGCTCGCTCATGTCATTACGCGTCTTCACCGATGCGCTGGCGATGTGGGGCACGACCAGGCAGTTCTCCAGGGCCAGCAAGGGGTGGTCGGCCGGCAGGGGTTCGGGATCGGTCACGTCCAGCCCTGCGGCCCAGATGATCCCGTTCTTGAGGGCGTCGTAGAGGGCCATAGTGTCGACGACGGGGCCCCTCGACGTATTGATGAGCACGGCGGTGCGCTTCATCAGGCGCAGGCGCTCGGCGTTCATCAGATGGCGCGTCTCGGGGGTGAGGGGCGTGTGCAGGCTGACGAAATCGGCCTCGCGCAGTACGGCCTCCACGCTGTCGCGGAACTCGTAGCCGTACTGCTGCTCCAGGTCCTGGCGGCGGACGGCGTCATAGTAGATCACCTTCATGGAGAAGCCGGCGCCGCGGCGCGCCACGGCCGCCCCGATGCGCCCCAGGCCGATCAGGCCCAGGGTCGCGTGGTGCACGTCCTGGCCGAGAAAGCCGAGCGGCTCCCAGGTCTTCCACTTGCCGTCACGGACGTACTGCTGCGCCTGGGGGAGCATGCGGGCAGTCGCCATCAGCAGGGCGAAGGCCAGGTCGGCCGTGGTATCGGTCAGCACCTCCGGCGTGTTGGTGCCGATGACACCGCGGCGGCTCATTTCCGCCACGTCGAAGTTGTCGAACCCCACCGCCATATTGGCCACCACCTTGAGCTGCGGCCCGGCGGCGTCCAGGAACTCCGCATCCACCCGTTCTGTGAGCAGGGTGAGCACCGCATCGCAGCCCCTGATGGCCTCTAGCAGCCGGTCACGCGGGATGACCTCGTCAGAATTCCACTGCTGCACGTCCCACCCTGCCTGCCGGCGTAGCTTCTCCGGCCCGATCTCCGGAATGCGCCTAGTGATAAAGACCTTGGGCATGGTCATGAACCCCTTCTCGTCGTGTCAGTGTCGTCTCGCTGAACGCGCGCTCCGGCCTACCCGCACCAGCCGGAGCCCATCTCCCACCCTGGGGCCTGGCCGGCGCCGGTGGACGGAGGCGCCAGCTTGCGCCGGCTACGTCCTGGCCGGCGCGGGCGGCGGCCCCTGGACCCTGGACCAGGCTTCCTCCATCACCCGCCGGCAGTTGGCCAGCAGCAGGTCCTGCTTCTCGCCCGGCAGCGGGCGCACCTCGAACGTCACCACCGGCCGGCGGGTGGGCGCCGGCTTGCTGAAGTAGCCGATCTCCATCAGGACCGACAGGAACTCGGCGAGATGGCGGGCGTCGTGCTCGGTGCCGGGCGCCCCGAAGCGCGGGTGCTTATCACCGTACGACGGCAGGCTCGGATCGCGCATCTGGCAGTTCCCGACGTGGGCGTGGACGATGTAGTCCCGGGCCAGCGTGAGCGATTCCCTGGGGGTCTCGCCGAGCAGCGGCAGGTGGCTCAGGTCGATGGTCAGCCCGAAATTGGGATACCTCTCGCGCACCCGTTGCGCCACCTGCACCGCATCGCGGGTCGGGCCGAGCAACGACTTCTTCTCAATGGCGCGGTCGAAGGTCTCCAGCGAGATGGTGAGCAGGTAGTCCCTGGCCTGCTGCTCGGCGTAGGCGCAGAGCTCCATCAAGGACTTCGTCACCTGGTCAAGCGCGCGCTCCTTCTGCTCCTCGCCCGGCCAGGACTCCAGACCGTCGATCATGGCCAGGAGCCGGCAGCCATGCTCGTAGGCCTGGTCAATGCTCTGCTTGACGTCGGCCACGGCGGCGCGGCGCGCTTCTTCGTCCAGGGCGGCAGTGTTGAGCCGGTTCAGCAGGATACCCGGCTGGGCGCCGAAGCCGAGGTCCACGTGCGCGATATCGGCGATCTCGCGCACCTGCCGGCGGACCTGTGGGTTGTTGATCCTGGTGATCTCCAGCACCTCGAAGAACGGGTCGCTCGCGATGCGCTCGATGCTCTGGATCACGTCATCGCCGCCCGGCATGGCTTCGGGGTACATCATGAAGTGGACGATGCCGATCTGCATGTAGGCGGACCAGGGGGACTCCACGCGTCTACTCCCTTCTGCTTGCACGGTGGGGGCCGCTGCGGGGGGCACGGCCGTGCGCGCGGATCGCGCGTTCGCGGGGGCAGTCTATCGGCCGGAGCGGCAGGCGCGCAACGCCAGCGCCCTGCCAGGGGACGGGCCATGCCTCCAAGCCGGCCGCCGGGGCATCCCTCTGGTCCTGCCCCGACGCGGAGGCGCAGAGACGCGGGACACGGAGACACAGAGACACGGAGACGCGGAGAGGGTCTGACCCAGCGTAGCCGCGCCGCACCGGGCGAGGTGAGGATAGCCCTCACCCCCTACGGCCGGGGCCAAGCCGCACGGTGGGGCCGAGGGGGGCAGGGGCGCGGCTGGGCCCCGCCGCCCCCGCTCCCGCACGCGCGAGCGGGGGAATGAGGCCACCCCCCATGTGGCGCGCGCCGCCGCTCCTGTTCCGGCGCGGGGACGCGGCGGGGGGCGAGGCGGGCCGTGGCCTGGCCCACGGTTCCTGCCGGAGGCGGGACGACCAAAGGGAGAGGGAACGCCTCACCGGCTGTAGATAGTCCGGGTTAAGCCGGAGCGGGCCCTTCGGTGCCGAAGTAGCGGTCGCCGAAGTCACCCAGGCCGGGCAGGATGAACTTGCGAGCATTGAGGCCGCGGTCCAGCACGGCCGCGTAGATGGCCGCGGCCGGATAGCGGGCATGCACCGCCTCCACCCCCTCCGGCGCCGCCACAACGCAGATGAGGCGGACGTCGGTGGCGCCAGCACCGTAGACGATGTCGAGGGTGGCCAGCGCCGAGCCGCCAGTGGCGAGCATCGGTTCCAATATGATCACCTTGGCACCGGCGATGTTGGGCGGCAGCTTCTGGTAATAGCCCCGAGCCTGCGCCGTGCGCTCGTCGCGCTCTAGCCCAACGAACCCCACGCGCGCGTGCGGGAAGAGAGTGCTCACCGTGTCCAGCATGGCCAGGCCCGAGCGCAGCACCGGCACCAGCACCACCTGGTCGGCCAGGAAGCGGACGGTCGCGCGCTCCAGGGGCGTCTGCACCGTCGCCTCAGCGAGGGCTAGGTCCCTGGTGGCCTCGAAGCACAGGAGCTGGGTGAGCAGGCGCGCGTAGCGCCGAAAGTCGGCCATATCCGTGTCCGCTGCGCGCAGGTGCCCCAGGCAATCTTCAATAAGTGGGTGCTCGACGATCTTCAACCACGGCATGCGCGTTCTCCCCCCCGCCGGCGGGTCACATTCGCCAAGGGCGGATCACATTCGCCAAGGGCGGATCACATTCGCCAAGAGGGCAGGTTCGCGGGGCCGCCTGGTCCGGCGACGGCTGCCCCGCTGCACGATCGAGCCTGGCCCGCTGACGCTGGTCATGGCCGGTCACGTCCGTCGCTGCACGCTGGCGTAGCGGTAGCCGTACCGCACCTCATCTCCGGCCGCGACGTGCGCCACATACAGCCTCACGCCCGCGCCCAGATCGACCGCCTGCACCGGCCCGGGCTGGTCGCTCGTGTTCTGTTCCAGGTCGGGGAAGACGACGGCGGTAATCCCGGGCGGGACCACGAACAGGCTACGACGCTCCCAGTAGCGGCTGGTGTCTGTGACGGCGCCGGCGACGGCGACATTGAACAGCAGCTCCATCCGGTACTCCGGCAGGTAGTACCGGTACTGGCGAGAGCGATCGTAGGCAAAGAGAACCGTGCTCTGGGGCGGGTAGTGGGCCCGCAGGTAGGCAGTCTGGCGCTCCAGGATGAGGTCGATCTGCCGGATCTCACGGTAGCGCCCCTCGCCGTTAGCGGCCAGGAAGAGCGCCGTATTGGTCAGGCCGATGGCGGCGACGGCCGCCGCGGCGGCAGGCGTCACCCAGCCCTGTTCGGCCACAGCCAGCCACGGCGCCCGCACCGCCAGGGCGTCCAGCGCCTGCCGCACGTCTTCCAGGAAGCCCTCGATCGCCTCCGCCGTGTAGACGCACAGGGCGGGGACCACCGACAGCACGTAGCCGGGGTTCCCGATGTGGGCCGCCACGTAGAAGGCGAGGGGCGGCAGCAGCCACAGGAGCACGAAGCGCGCCCGCCGGTCCGTGACCAGGCGCGGCGGGGCAAAGTAGCGCCCGAGGAAGTACAGCATGGGGAGCAAGGCCAGCCCCAGGCCGTTGTAGAGATAGCCGACCAGGGCCCGCGTGTTCTCCAGCAAGCCGAGCAGGAGCTTCCCCGCGCCGGAGGTGGTCTGGATAAAGTAGGCGTAATAGGAGGCGGTCGCTGCCTGATAGGCTGCCCATCCGCCGCTGAGCGCCACCATCGGCACGTACCACGCCAGCACGGCAAGGCCGGCCAGGCCGCAGCCGGCCAGGACGGCAGCCGCCCGTGCCCGCCACGCGCCGCCGGAGCCTAACGAGGCGTAGAGCCACAGCGGGGCCAGGAAGGGGAGCAGCTCAGTCCGGAAGCCTGCGGCCAGCCCCAGGATGCCGCCGGTCAGGACGGTGAGGGCAGGGGCATGGGGCGTGCCGGCGCGAAGGCAGGCGCAGAGCCAGGCCACCAGGGCGCTGAAGCAGGCGAGGAAGGCGTAGGGGTAGGCCACCACACCCTGGCTCCAGAACACGGAGCTGGTCGCCAACAGCGTCGCGGCCAGGAGGGCCGTCGTCCGGCCATAGAGGGCGCCGGCGGCCAGGGTGAGGAAGGTGACGGCCAGCCCGCTGGCCACGATGCTCAGGGCGACGTAGCTGGCGTTGGCTTCTCCGAAGACGAGGCGCGCCAGCCGGGCCGCGGCCACGTACAGCGGGTAGCCGGGCGGCTGGGGCTGATGAAAGGCGACGTTGTACTGGTCCAGGGCCAGGGCGAAGCTGGCGCTATCCCAGGCAAAGAGGTACCGGCTCCGGAAGGGCACCCGCGACAGGGCGGTCACCACCCCCAGCCCGATCGCCCAGACCCACAGCGGAATGGCGGCACCGCCTGAGGGCAGCGCGGCGACGTCGCGCGCTTGCAATCGGGTCGCGGCCGGCGCAGCCATCTCGGGGCCAATGGTACCTGGCCCGGCTGCAGCCGTTCAGCCCGCTACGGGCGCCAAGGGGCGTCAGGCCGCCCGCGGAGCGTCGGCCTGCGGGGTGGCGTCTGCCTCCTCGGCGGGCCATTCGGTGAGGCGCCCCGTCTCCACCAGCCACTTCACGAAGCGCATGCGCGGGGTAGGTTCTGGCGCCAGACTTTCGGGCGCGAAGCGGCCCACCGGCATGCCACCGCCGGCCGGTGACGCGCGCTCCTCCCACTGCGTCCACGCCTCGCGCGCGTGCTGGGCCTCTGCTTCCGCCTCGCGGTAGGCCATCACCGCACGGTCGAACTCGAGTGGGTCGTAGCTGCCGTAGAGCGCGGCGCGGCGCAACGCGTGCAGGCGCTCCACGGCTTGGCTCAGCTTCGCTTCCGCCTCGAGCAAGCGTTGCTGGAGGTCGTAGCCATTCATCGTCGCGTCCTCCCCATGTACGATGCGATGCAGATCCGACCCACCTCATTGCAGAGGCCGTGCCACACCAGGGCGGGGTGCGGCGATCTGATCTACAGGGTAGCGCAATTGATGGCGCCTTCTCGTCGCAGCCACCTGAACACAGCGACGGCTGCCGACCGAATGCACTGAACGTACTGAACCGAGACGAGAGCCTCCGAGATGAGGGCCGTTACCACTGTCGCTCACCTACTGGTCCGCCTGGCTGGGCTCACCCAGATCATCCTGGGCGGCGTCTTCTGGACGCGCAGCGCGCTGAGCCCGATCGCCCGGCACATGCTGGTGGGCTTGGTGCTCGTGCTCCTGCCGTGGCTGCTCGCCGGCCTGGCCGCCCTGGCTGGCGTCTGAGGTCTGGTGCTCCCGATCCTGGGAGTCACCCAGGGCCGGCTGCTGCCCGGCTCATGGCACTGGCTGATCCAGGTGCTGCACCTCCTGGTCGGCCTCGCCGCGATCGGCCTGGCCACGGACCTGGCGACGCGGATCAAAGCTCGCCAGCCTCGCCGGGCGGCGGACGCAGGTGTGGCTGCGGCAGGGTAGCTGATCTGCTGCTGGTGGCCCTCGCGGCTTGACCAGAGACGTGGCCAGCCGTGGCCAGCCTGCATCGTCTACCGCTACTTCGTGGACATGGAGCGCGCGGTGTGACCAGAGACGTGGCCAGCCGTGGCCGGACGGTGCCAGGCAGGTCAACCGAAGAAGTCGCGGTCTTCGTCTGACAGATGGGCCCGCGCGGCCGCCACGTTGAAGTCCACCCCCAGGCCGGGCCGGTCCCAGACCTCGATGAACCCGTTCTTGACGATCGGGTTGGGCAGCCCTTCCACGATGTCGTACCACCACTCCGGCCGGCCGACGGGGTACTCGAAGGCGATGTAGTTCTCGGGCAGGGTGGCCGAGACCTGGACGAGGGCGGCCAGGCCGATGAGCCCGTCCAGCACGCCGTGAGGCGCCATCAGAATGCCGTGCAGGTCGGCGTACTCCGCCACCCACTTCAGCTCGGCCAGGCCGCCCACGTCGGCCGGGTCGGGGCCGATGATGCGCACGGCGTGCTGCTCGATCAGGTCCTTGAAGTTCTGGCGGAGGTAGATTTGCTCGCCGGTGTGGATGGGGGTGGAGGTGCTCTGGGTGACCTCGCGGTAGACGCTGGCGTTAACGTAGGGCGTGTAGTCGCCGGTGATCAGGTCCTCCAGCCACATGACGTTCAGTGGCTCCAGCGCTTTGGCCAGCCGGATGGCGTCGGGGACGGTCCAGCCGGGGCCGCAGTCCAGTGCCAGGCCCACCTCGTCGCCCAGCACCTCCTTCATTGCCTCGACGCAGGCGATGACGTGCTTGAGGCCGCGTTCGGTGAGCAGGCCACGGTTGCCCTGGAAACCGCTGGTCTGGGGCGGATGGGGGTCGCCGTAGAAGAAGTCGGGTACGCGGGCCGGCATTGGGCTGTGGAAGCCGATGCCCTGCTTGATGATGGTGAACCCTTCCCTGGCCTCCTTCATCCTGGCCATGTTCTCGGCGTAGTCCTGGGGCGAATAGCCGTTCATCGGGAACCGGACGCCGCCGTTGTAGACGCGCACGCGGTCGCGGATCTTCCCGCCGAGCAGCTTATAGACCGGCAGGCCGGCCGCCTTGCCAGCGACGTCCCACAGGGCCATCTCGATCGCGCTCACCGCGCTCCCCCAGGGCTTGAAACTGCCCCGCCGGCGGATCTTGAGCATCACCCGCTCGACGTTGGTGGGGTCTTCACCCAGGATGGCCTGCTTGTAGTAGAGCACCTGGGGCTTGACGTACGGTTTGGCCGACTCGACCTCGCCGTAGCCGCTGATCCCTTCGTCGGTGACGATGCGCACCACCGGGTTCTGGCCGATAACGGCACACCTGAGGTCCGTGATCTTCATCGCTGGCGACCCTCCTTCCCACGTACTGGGCCCGTGCACTGCCCGCCGGTCGCGCCGGTCGGGCCGTGGCCAGCAGACAGTGTGGCAGATTTGGTGGCCGGCGCGCCGTCTTGTCCATCCCTCATCTTCCGTCCCTCGCCTGGCGTCCCTTCCATCCCGCGCGGACGCTCCGCGGCCGGCGCTCCAGCCTGGAGCCTGCTCGACCAGGAAGCAGTTCCCGCTCCCGTTGACCGAAGGCGAGGGTGTGGGCTTTGCTCGCCGATGACCCTGGCTAGAACAGATGTGCTATCATCGCAACTCCGCCGCGCCTCCGGAGGAGGCGCGGCGGCAGAACGTGTAAGGAGCGTAAGGGCATGAAGCCGAGGGCCGTTGACTTCGTTTCCTACAACGTGCCGGCCCGCACCCTGTCAGATGTAGCCGAACACGGGCGGAAAGGCGACGACGACCATCGCCGCCCATACAGCATAGACCGGTAGGTAGCCCGTCTGCCAGCGCTCGAGGGCCGTGAACGATCCGCGCCTGCGCAGGAAGCGGCTGTAGAGCACGGCGGACCACGCCAGATTGACCAGCAGGATCACGTTCTCGCCCAAGGCGGCCACACGGTTCGGGGTGAAGCCGAACTCGGTAATGCGCGCGGCGATGGCCCACAGCGCGACCAAGTCGGCCACGAGCGCGCTGGCCACCAGCACCACCTGCACCATGTCGAAGGCGCCGGGGGGCGTCCATGGGTCGCGGGCGGAGATGGAGTACAGCAGTAGGCCCAGCACCACCACCAGGAGCAGGTCGAAGGCGATGAGCACGTTGCGCTCGATCTCGACCCCGCGCCCGGTCCAGAGCATAGTCCCCAGAAAGGCGACCAGCACGGCGGCGAAGAGTGGGGTGAAGAGACGTGCCAGCACTGGCGCCAGGTTCTCGATCACGCTCTGCTTGGCCTCCACCAGCCAGGAGGCGACCACCACGGCCCCCGCCGCGCCGCACGGCAGCAGCCACGACTCGAAGAAGGGCTCGACGTCGATCCCGATGGCCTGGAAGATCATCGCCATGAACGCCGTGAGCACGCCCCCGCCGAGGGCGATCAGTACGTAGTAAATGAAGAGCTCGCCGGAGAACCGAATGAAGTCCATGCGGCCGGCCACCTGCCCCCACCGGCCGCCGGCGTACGCGACGCCCACCACCAGCCAGAGCGCAATCGGCAGGTGCAGCGCTGTCAGCGCCTCAGTGGCGCCGCGCGGGGCGAAGGGATAGACGTTGGCGAAGACCCCCGCCGCGACGAACGCCACGGCCAGCCAGCGGAGCGTGCCGGGGTGAAGGCGCCGCTTCCAGGCGAAGTAGCCGGTCAGGAGGGGCAGCACGAAGAGGCTCAGATTGCGGGCGTAGAAGCCGGCGTGCTGGTCCACCTGCATGCCGAAGAGCGCCGGCACCTTGATCAGCACGGCCGCCGCCACCGCCAGACAGAAGGCGACGATGGCGTCCGTTCGGGCCCGCGCACGTGGCGCCCCGGCATCGGAGGGGGCAACGACCAGTTGCTTCCAGAGGCGGTCCGAGTGCTCGCGCGCGAACTCCCGTGAGAGGGCGTCGAGGTCGCCCATCCGCTTCACCGCCACCAGGAACGCCTCGTCTGGGGCCAGCCCCGCGTCGACCAGGGCCGCGATCTGCTCGCGCAGATGGTCTTCTAGCTCCGCGACGTCCACGGCGTGGATCGCCTGCCGGCGGCGGAGGTAGCTCCGCCATTGGTCGATCTGCTCCTCGAGCGATACCGCGTCACCTGGGACCGGCATCGCTCAGGCTCCCTGCGGCAGTGGCGCGCCGGCCGCCGTGTGGCCGGCGGGGACGGAAAGGGAGAGCGCCCGCCAGATGCCCCGTAGCGTCGCGTCCACCGTTTCCCACTGCCTACGTTCCTCGGCCAGCCGAGCGCGGCCCCGCGGCGTGATGCGGTAGTACTTGCGACGGCGGCCGCTCTCCGCGACCTCCCACCGCGCCTCGACGAAGCCGAGCCGCTCCAGCCGGTGCAGCACGGGGTAGAGCATCCCGTCCGTCCACGCCATGCGGCCCCCGGACACCTCCCGCACGCGCTGGAGGATGGCGTAGCCGTAGCTGTCCCCTTCGGCCAGGATGGCCAGGACGATCGGGGTGGAGGAAGCGGCGATCAGGTCCTTGTTGATCTCCATGATGTCACACGGCTCGCGCCCTTGGTGACCTCGGCTCGGGGCGTACCTAGTAGCATTATACATGGTGCTGTTAGGTATGCCAGCGGCCCCCGCTCTGCTCATACTTGACGGGCTGCGAGGCGCGCAGGAGCCGCCGGCCCAGCGCCACTCAGTGGCTCCGCAAGCGATGGGCTTCGCACGCCCGCCACCGCGCCGATGCCGGTCCTGGGGCGGCGCGACCGTGACCAGCAGGCCCCTCTGATAGTGACGCTTGCGACGCGGGGCGCTGCCCACTACGGCCTTGGCGAGCGCGTGGCGCCCTCTTCCACAAAGAGGGAGCGAGCGCCTGGCAGGAAGATGGGCGCTAGCCGGCCGTACCGTCCTTGCGCTGGTGCAGCCACAGGAGGTTGCCGTCGGGGTCGGCAATGAGCCCCATGAAGCAGACCGGCGACTCATGCACCTCCTGCATGATGGTCACGCCTTTGGCCCGCAGCTCTTCCAAGGCCGCCCTGGCGTCCGGCACGGCCAGGGCGATAGTTGTCCCGCCGCGGTAGGGGGGCTGGGGCGCGTCCGGCGGCGGCTTGGCGATGGCGATCGTCGTCCCGCCCGCGTCGAACTCGTACCAGTGGGGCGGCCACTCGCCCACCGGCGTGAGGCCGAGCGTCTCCCGATAGAAGGCGGCGGCCCTCTGCGTGTCAGAGACGCCAAGGAGCACGAAATCCACGGCGCGTACCTGCATGGTGCTTCTCCTCTGAGAGCGACTTTCCAGAGTCAACGCCCGGCGCCGGCGTGCGGTTGCCCCACCGGCCACTTGCTGCCCTCCCTCGCCGCGACCGGCCAGTGCCCTGGCCGAGAGCCTCGGTCACCTCGTCGCCATCGGAAGCTGTGGCTAGGACAGGCTGCCATCGGCCCCCCGCACCTGACCGAAAGCCTCGGTCACCTCGTCGCTATGGGAAGGGCCAGATGAAGGGCGACGGACGCATGCGCGTTCGTCGTTCGTCCCCTCATCTCGTGCCGGCATCGTGTTCGTCAAGAGGGCAGCGGAGGCGCCGGTGGGCGGCAGCGCGAGCAGGGGCGCCGGCCCCGCGTGAACTGCTAGCATGGCGCGGTAGGCACACCCGCGTCGAGCCGGACGCGCGCTCAAGCGGGTCGAACCGCGCCTGAACGAAGGAGGGTACGAGGATGGAACCGACACCGGTCGCATTAGCGGCTCCTGACCTGCCGCCGCCGCGCCGCCGGACGAGCCGGCGAGCGGCTTTGGGCAGGCTTCTGACGGCAGCGGCCACCCCGCTCATCGCGGCCTGCGGGGCGCAGGCCACCGGCCGCGGGGATACGGCCGGCGCGTCGCAGCTGCCTAGGGAGCCGATCCAGCTGATCTACCTCACTTGGGTTGGGCAAGACCAGGTGAAGCTGATGCAGCAGGCGGCGGACGTGGTGAGGCAGCGCTATCCGAACATCCAGACC
Organism: Chloroflexota bacterium; assembly: GCA_034437795.1. Classification (GTDB taxonomy): domain Bacteria; phylum Chloroflexota; class UBA11872; order UBA12225; family UBA12225; genus DAOTTI01. The sequence continues at coordinate 13,931 of DAOTTI010000016.1, forward strand.
GAGGTGCAGTCGATCCCTCAGGCCCAGATGATCCTGAAGCCCACGACGATGGCGGCCGCCGGCATGCCCCCGGACATCCTGCACACCAACGACAAGCAGGTAGTCGACTCGATCGCCCGCAATCTCTTCTCTGACCTGTACCCGCTGGTGAACCGCGACCGCGCGGCGGTGAACCTGGACGACTTCTACCCCGTCTACATCAACGGCATGAAGTGGCAGAACAAGCTGCTGGCGCTGCCGGACTTCACCGGCACGTCGGTGCTCTACTACAACAAGAAGCTGTTCGACGAGGCGGGCATCAAGTATCCCACCAGCGACTGGACGTGGGACGACCTGGAGGCCGCCGGCCGGCGCCTGCTCCAGCGCTTCCCCGAAGGCAGTAGCACCTTCATCATCCAGCCGTTCGCCGAGGACATCCGCCACTTCCCCTACTACGCCTGGTCCTACGGTGGGGCGATGATCGAAGGCTCCGGCATCATCCCGCCGGACAAGACGGTGGTGAAGGTCTATTCGCCCACGAACATCAAGGCGTGGCAGCGCTACGTGGACTGGATCAACAAGCTGCACATCATCGCGCGGCCGAGCGAGCGCAGCGACTGGGCCAATGAGCGCCAGGCCACGGACCTGCGCACGCGCGACTCAGTGCCAGGCTACCTCCGGCTAGAGTGGATGAAGGACCACGCCGCCATGGCGCTGCCCCCGAAAGGGACGGCCCCGCGGCGCACCCGCGCCACGACCCGCGCCTCCGCCATCCCGCCGAACGTACGCAACCGCGACGCATCCTGGGAGGTGGTGAAGTTCATGACCGGCAAGGAAGGGCTGGAGATCACCATCGCCGGCGGCTACACCCAGCCGGTGCGCAAGTCGGTGGAGCTGGCCTTCCAGAAGACGCTGGCCCCGTTCGAGAGCTTCCAGGTCTACATGGACTCGCAGAAGGCCTACGGCGACGGGGTGCCCTACCATGCCCAGTGGATCGAACTGGAGCCGATCGTTCAGGAGCACGTGCGGCGGGCGGTGAACGGGGAGGCGACGGTGGACCAGGCGCTTAAGGACCTGCAGACGCAGATGGAACTGGTCTTCAAGAAGGCCGCCGAGACGTTCAACCGGTAGTGACGTCGCGCAGGCGGCCCTGCCTGGCCACGCGCTGGGGAGGACCTGGGCCCGCCCGACCAGCGGGTCGATGCCGCGGGAGACAGCCCCGTCACGCTTGCCAGCGGCGAACCAGGCGGCCACCACGTCTTGGCGTGGTGGGGCCGGACAGTCCCCGAGGCGGAAGAGGCCGCGCCGGACGCACAGGAAACGGCCGCGCTTGACGTGATGGAGTAGCGTTGGGGAAACCTCTCCGCCGGGAGACAGGCATACGGGAGTAGCGCTGGGGAAACCTCTCCGGCGGGAGACGGTCACACCCAGGAGGGACCGTGCCTTTGGACGAGGTCGTCGACCCGCTCGCGCCCAATCAGTTGCTCCGGCGCACGAAACCGGCCACAGCGCGGCCGCGCGCGGAGCGTAGTGGTCTGTGGCGCTCCCGATCCGCTTCGGTGCCCGCTTGGGCAGCGCAACCGGCAGCCACGGGCGTTTCCCCGAGCGTCACTTCTGGGCAATGTTGGACCTGGAGCGGGGGACGGGACTCGAACCCGCGACAACCTGCTTGGAAGGCAGGCACTCTACCATCTGAGTTACCCCCGCCTGGCTCCGTGCGCGCCGCATGCGCGCTACGGCTCCCCCGGCCGTACCAGCTGCAATGCGCAGCGGCCAGTACAGTATATCGGATTGCACGTCCTGTCTTCTGGGAGATCCGATCGCCCGTCCTTCGTCTCCTGGCCCATTAGCCGGTGCCGCCAGCGTTCGCGGCCGGCTGAGTGCTCGCCTTGCCCAGGCTGCCCGCCGGAGGCAAGAGGTGGGAAAGGAGTGGCGAGTGGCGAGTAGCGAGCCCTCCCCTCGCGTCTGGGGTGACCGCCGGAGATGGGGTCACCCCAGGGACACGGAGCGTCACGGCGCACCATCCGGACGGGCTGATGACATCCTGCGCCGGAGAGCAACGTGGGCATGGCGGCGGCAAGGTATGGTATACCGACGTGCGCCGAGCCACGCCGGCAGCGACCAGCAGGGGGCGCGGTGCCACTCCTTTTCCGCGCAGATGGAGCCCTCACCCTGGCCCAGGGAGCCCGCTGGAGGCGGAACGGCCACCGGACCAATAGGGAAAGGGAGCGGAACGGTGCACCGTCCGGAAGAGCTGGTGGCACCCGTGGAGTGCGACGAGCGTAGGCATGGCGGCGCGGGGCCGGCGCTGCACGGTAGGGAGCCTGTCTTATGCGTGCACTGGCGGTCAGTCTCTCCGTGCCGACCCTGCTCTGGCTCATGGCCTGCGCCGCGGCCGGAGCGCAGCTCTTCTGGCTCTGGGCGTGGCGAGGACCGGTCCCCGAAGGCCTGGGTCTCATCGGCCTCCTGCTGGCCCTGGGGATTGCCGCCCAGCATTTCCCTGTGGCCATCGCGCCGCGGCGCAAGGTAGATGTCTCCGCTGCGGCCTACTTCGCCGCGCTGCTTCTGTTCGGGGCGCCGCTGGCCGTGGCGCTGGTGGGCCTGAGCCAGCTCATCGGCCAGCTGACGCTCGCCCTGCGCCGCAACCCGGCCACCGGCCGGCCGATGCGAACGCTGCGGAGCGCGTCCTTTAACACCAGCCAGGCGATGGTCGCCACCGCGCTGGGCGCCCTGGCTTACTACACCTTCGTCCCGCACCAGGTGCCGGCGCCCCTTGACCGCTGGGAGAATGTCTGGGCCGTGCCGGCGGCTGGCGCTGCCATGTACCTGGCCAATACGCTGGCCGTGGCCCTGATGACGGGCCGGCAGCTTGGTCAGCACCCGCTCCGCGTGTGGGCCGGCGGCCAGCGCCGGCATGTGCTCGAGTCGGCGGGGCTGTTCCTGATCGGGGCCGTCGTCGCTCGCGCTGGCGCGCAGGACCCCCTCATCGTGCTGGCCATGGTGCTGCCCGCCGCCATCATCTATTGGTCGATGGACCGCACGGTGCGCCTGGAGGAGCTGGCGCGGCGGGAGGCGGAACTGGCCGCCTGGCGGGACCTGGAGCGGATGAAGACCGAGTTCATGCGCTCGCTCTCGCACGAGCTGCGCGCGCCCCTGTCGCTGATCGCAGGGTTTGCGGAGCTGCTGCGGAGCCAGCCGCCCGGCCAGCCGGCGCGGGATCCGGAGACGACCGAGTGCGCGGAGCAGATCTACGCCAACGCGCGGCTGCTGACGCGGCTGGTGGATGACCTGCTTGACTTCGCCAGGATCGAGCGGGGCGAGGTGACGCTCCAGCCAGAGGACTTTGACCTGGTGCCGGTGCTGCACGACCTGCTGGCTGCCCTGCGGCGCCAGCCCGGGGGCGAGCGCCTGGCCGCACAGGTCCCGGCCACGTTGCCCGTGCACGCCGATCCGGCGCGGGTGGCCCAGGCGGTCTATAACCTGCTCGCCAATGCCCAGAAGTATGCGCCCGAGGGCCCGATCATCCTGCGCGCGCGCCTGCTGGCCAGCTACGACCAGGGGCCGCCGGACATGGTGCGCGTGGAGGTCGAGGATCGCGGGCCGGGCATCCCTGTCGACGAGCAGCCCTACGTCTGGCAGAAGTTCTACCGTGGCCAGGCCGTGGGCGGGCTCAACGTCGCGCCCGGCACCGGCATCGGCCTGGCGATCGTGAAGGCGCTCACTGAGGCGCAGGGGGGCCGCGTCGGCTTAGATAGCGCCCCCGGCCGAGGGGCGCGGTTCTGGATCGATCTTCCGGCGGCGGACGCGCTGGCCCCCGGCCTTCGACCGCGCCGGCAGACCACTCCGCCGCTCGTGGCGCGCCTCATGGAGCCGCCGCCGCGCCCTGCGGCTTGACGGTCACGCCCGCAGGTGCCCAGGGAGCCGCGCCGCCGGTCGCACTGCGCGATCCGCGGGCGGCGGGCCCGAATTCCGGGCCCTGGGTTCGGGGCACCGAATGGGGACCGGAACCGTCGGAAGCCAGCGAGGCCCCTATCCGCACCGGCAGGAGACCAGGGCGTGTGACCACCGGCGGCACGGATCGGACGCCGGCGAGGAACGCTCTCTTGCGGCAGGATCCCGATGGGCGCGCAGGTGCGGGCGATGTTGACAACTTGGTAGATAAGTCGTATACAATGGCGGGCGGCCGCCCGGCTGCGGGCTGCGGTTCCATCGGGGAGGAGCCGTGCCGGGCATGGCGGATGGGGCGCGGATTGGTAGACAGTAAGTAACAGCAATCTCGGCCGGTGCTCGCATTGCGAGGGCGCCTGTGGGCCCGCGGGCGCAGGGGGGCTTCCCGGCCACGCGATGGCCTGAGGTTACTGAAAACCGTAGGAGAGGTCGCGCGATGAAGTGCACGCGATGCATACTACTGGCAATACTGGTCGCGTTCCTGCTCTTGCTCGGTCCTGTCCCCGCGGCGCTGGCCATGGAGCAGTGGTGCGAGGAAGATCCGCCCGTGCTCATTCTTACTCCGAGCGGGTCAAGTGCCCTCGTTTTCGTTACTAACGGCGCGCTGGGACTGGAGCACCTCCCCGCGGTGCAGCTGGCCCAGATTAGGTACACCGTCCAGCCGGTGGAGAGCGGCCGCGCCACCTTGGTCAAGATGACCGTCGTCGTCCCGCCAGACATCTTTAGCAGCCGTTTCCCCACGCGCAGCACCGTCAGCTCCGGCCCGTTCAAGACGGGGACGATCTACGCCACGGCCAGCGGCTACAGCGGCGAGCCGATGGAGATGACCTTCCAGCTAAGCATCCCCTATTGACCGTGCTCGTACCTGGCCACGATCATTTTGATGGACGCAGCCAGATTGCGGTACCCAGCACAATCATCGTGGCAGAGTACGAGCGCCGGCTGCGCGCGGGCGGGGTGACTGCTGCTCCGGCCGCGCGGGCGCGTGCTAGACTTCCGCCGCGGATGGCGATGAATACGGCGGGAGCACCTGCGCGGCGGGGGGCCGAGCCGGCGCTGTGGGGGTCGGCGTCAGCCGAGGGCGCTGCGCCGCCGGTGTCCCCGGCGGTGGACACTGCGCGGGTGCTGGCGGTCGATGACCATGCCGGCATGCTTGACCTGCTGCGAAAGGGCCTGCGCCGATACGGCTATGACGTGGTCACGGCCCTCAACGGCCCTGAGGCGCTGGCGCGGTTCACGGAGTCACCGCCGGACGCCGTGCTCCTGGACGTGCTCATGCCGGGCATGAATGGCTATGAGCTGTGCCGGCGTCTGCGCGAGCTCTCGCCGGTGCCGATCATCATGGTCTCGGCCCTGCGCAACGAGGACGAGATCATTCGCGGGCTAGACGCCGGCGCGGACGACTACGTCACCAAGCCGTTCAGCATCGCCGAGTTGGCCGCGCGCCTGCGGGCCCAGCTTCGACGCCATCAGCGCTCGAATGTGCCCCAGCAACCCCTTTCCTTCGGCGGGGGCCGGCTGCAGATCGATCTGGCCACCCGCCGCGTGCTCCTGGACGGCTCACCGGTCCACCTTGGCCCGACCGAGTTCCGCCTGCTGGCCTACCTGGCGGCCGTGGCGGGCCGCATCGTCCCCCACGACGTGCTGGTCGAGCAGCTCTGGGGCCCGGAGGGCGCCCACCTGGCGCGGTACCTCAAGATCTACGTGCACCGGTTGCGCCGCAAGATCGAGCCCGGGCCAGAGAGCCCGCGCTTCATCGTCTCGGCGCACGGCCTGGGTTACGGGCTGGACCCGCAGCCTCAGGTCACGGCGAGCGCCAAGTAAACGGGCGCCGCCAGGCCGCAGGTGAGCCCTCACTTTGGCCCTCTCCCACAGAGACAGGGGACCCGTCGCCGGCCGTGCACGCTCCACGCTAGGCGGCCTGAAACTGCCCTTCCTCCTCCAGGGTGCGGAGAAAGGCGTCCACCACCCGCGGGTCAAACTGGCGCGCCCGCTGGCGCCGGATCTCGGCCACCGCGTCGGCCAGGGGCCAGGCGCGCTTGTACGGCCGGTCGTGCGTCAGAGCGTCGAAGACGTCGATCACGGCCACGATGCGGGCGGAGATAGGAATGGCCTCGCCGGCCAGCCCATGCGGGTAGCCGGTGCCGTCCCACCGCTCATGATGGGAGAGCGCGATCTCCTCGGCGATCTGCAGCAGGCGTGAGCGACTGCCGGCCACGATCTGGGCGCCGATCGTGGTGTGCTGCCGGATGATGGCGAACTGCTCGGGCGAAAGCCTGGCCGGCAGGTGCAGGATGCGGTCAGGGACGGCGATCTTGCCCAGGTCGTGCAGCCGCGCCGCCTGGCCAATGAGCTCCACCAGCGCCGGCGGCAGGCCAAGCGCCGCCGCCGTGCGCGCGGCGCGCCGCCCGACGCGCCGCGCGTGCTCACCTGTGCCGTCGTCACGGTATTCAGCCGCCACCGCCAGCCGGTCCAGGACCTCCAACTGCGTGGCGGCCAGCTCGCGGTAGGCCGCCTCCAGGTCGTGCGTGCGGGCCTGCACCTCCTGCCCCAGGCGCACGTTGTGCTCGTGGAGCTGGCGCTGCAGATATCGGCTTTCCAGCAGGTTCTTGATGCGCAGTACTGCCTCCACGGGGTCCGGGGGCTTGGTCATGAAGTCCTTGGCCCCTGCCAGGAGCGCCCGCTCCTTGGCCTCGCGGGTGACGTCGGCGGTAAGGACCAGGATGGGCACGGGGATCGGCCCGCCGGTATGCGGGGCCAGCTGGGCCATGATCGCCAGGCCGTCCAGGCCAGGCATGCGCAGATCCAGGAGGATCAGGTCCGGTTGCTCCTGCTGAACGAGGGGCAGAGCCTGATAGGGGTCGGTGGTGCCGGTGACGTTCTCGAAACCGGCGCGGCCCAGCAGGGCCTGAAGCAGCAGCACATTGGACGGCTCGTCGTCGACGATGAGGATGCGGGCCGCCTGGAGCGGCCCCAGAGGCACGCTCCCCACGGTGGCGGGAGTGGGGCCTTGCCCAGGCTGCCGGTCGCACGCGGCGCCGCCCGTGGCTTTACGGGCGTCTCCTGCTACCCCACCGGCCGCTCCTTCCCACAAGGCCCTGCCATCATCCGACCCGTGGCCCGCACTCCCCCACCGGGCCCCGAGACCGCCACAGCGTCCAACGGCTGGCCGAGCATTGCGTTCCTGCTATGGAATGGCTGTTGATTAGTAGTATAGCAAGAATATGCAGGTCATGGAAGGTATAGGCATAAAAATTGCTGGCCTAGTTCTGGAATCACATGTGTATACGAACTGTATACGAACCATCAATCACCAGGGCATGATTGGTATCACGTGACAGAACACGTGAGAGACCAGAAGCGGGGCGGCGGCGCGCTCCGGCGTTCGGAGCGGAACGCAGGCGCCGCTCACCGGTTGGCTCAGGGCTGCGGTTCCGTGCCGGCGACGCCCGGCCCGTAGGGGAGGATGGCGTTGAGTGGGTAGGCGTTCTGGATGATGTCTCCCGTGGCGCGCGCCCAGCGCCACAGCCGGGCCACGAGGTCTCGTTTGACCGCCTGGTACGCCGGATCGCCCTGCCGATTGGTCGTCTCGTAGGGATCGCGGCGCAGGTCGTAGAGCTCGTCGTAGTCGAAGGCGTTCCAGACGTACTTGAACTCGCGGGTCCGCACCAGGCGCTGAGTGTAGAAGTTCTCGTGTCCCAGGAACTCACCCACGAACTGGTCCGGCCAGCCGTCGGGGGTCTCACCACGCAGGAACGGCAGGAGTGACCGGCCGTGCGCCTCCGAGAGCGGCGGGGCGCCGGCGAGCTCAAGGAGCGTGGGGCCCAGGTCGATCAGCGATACGAAGGCATCGATGCGCCGGCCCGGGCGGATGATGCCGGCCGGCCAGCGTACGAGCAGGGGCACGCGGTAGGCCTCGTCAAAGGCCGGCACGCCTTTGGCGAAGAGCCCGTGGGCGCCGGCGTAATCGCCGTGGTCGCTGGTGTAGAGCATGATGGTGTTGTCGGCCTGGCCGGTGCGCTCCAGGGCGTCCAGGATCCGCCCCAGCTGCTCGTCCAGGAACGTGATCATGGCGCAGTAGTGGCGGATCATCTGCGCCAGCTCAGTCCAGGGCAGGTGCCCCCACAGCTGCTCGTGCAGGCGCCGGTAGATGTTGGGCTTATCTCGCAGGTCGTCGGCGTAGCTGGGGAGGTCACGGAGCGCCTCCAGGTCTTCCAGGCGGTACTGGCTCAGGTAGCGCCCGTGGGCGACGTACGGGTCGTGCGGGTTGGTCCAGCCAACGTAGAGGCACCAGGGCTGGTCCCACGTGGCCTGCTCCTCGATCATCTGGACGGCGCGCGTCGTCACCCGCCCGTCACGCGTCCCCTCTGGGGGCGTGGTGCTGGTGGCGTAGAGCACGCGGCGGGGCCAGCCCTCCCGCTCCTGGTACAGGGCGTGCTCCAGGGCGGGGGCCCTGCTCGCCGGCTCGGCCAGGCGGATCTCTCTTGGCCGCGGACGGTATGGCTCGTTGCGGGGGTGCCGCCCTGGCGGGCCACCTTCGGCGCGGCCACCCACGGGGATGGGATCCGGCTCTTCCCAGCCAAAGGCGGCCGGCGATCGGACGTCGGAGACGTGCCATTTGCCCAGGTAGCGCAGCCGGTAGCCGGCGCTTCGCAGGTGCTCCGACCACAGGCGCACGTCCGGGTAGATGTCGCGGCGCATGGCCGCCGGCGTGTGGTTGTTGTTCCACATGCCGTTGGCGTGGGGATAGAGGGCCGACATCAGCGCGGCGCGGGCGGGGGCGCACATGGGGGTGGGGGTGCGCGCCTCGGCGAAGGACAGCCCCTCGCGCGCCAGCCGGTCCATCACCGGCGTCCGTACCGGCGGACGCCCGCTGTGGCCCGCCTCACTACCCAGGGCATACCCGTTGTGATGATCGCTCATCACCAGCAGGATGTTCGGCCGGTCCGTCTTGCTCGCCATCGTTAGCGTGTCTCCTCCTTCTCCGTTCGCCGCTGCCGGCGGTCGATCAGCTCCTGATAGATAGCCTCCGTGCGCTCCGCGGCGTGGCGCCAGGTGAAGTGCTCCAGCACCCGCCGGCGCCCGTTGGCGCCCCACTGGGCCATACGGGCCGGGTCGCGCAGCGCCTCGCCGATCCCCCAGGCGATGTCGGCCGGGTCATGGCCGTTCACGTGCAGGCCGGTCTGGCCCGGCCCGTGGCTGATCACCTGCTCGCGGAAGCCGACCACGCCCCGCGCCCCGACGACCACCGGCTTGCCCATGGCCATCGCCTCCAGGCAGACGATGCCAAACGGCTCGTAGGTGGAGGGAAAGACCGCCAGGTCGGCCAGGGCGTAGTGGGCGATGCGCTCGTCCTCGGTCACGAACTCGTAGCGCAGGGTGACGCGCTCCTGGATCCCAAGCTCGCGCACGCGCCGCGCGATCGGCTCCTCCAGCTCGCCGACGCCCAGGATGACCAGGCGCGCCGCGGGGAAGCGGGCGAAGACGCGCGGCAGGGCCTCCACCAGCTGCAGCGCACCCTTCACCGGCGTCAGCCGGCCGATGTAGAAGATCACCTGGTCGCCGGAGGCGATCCCATAGCGCTGGCGCAAAGCCGCCACCTGCTCGGGGCTGGCCGCGCCCGGCCGGTAGCGCTCCGGATCGACGCCGTTCCAGACGACGAAGATCTTGGACGCATCCCACCCGTGCGCCGCCATGTCTTCCTTCATGGCGTGGCTGACGGTGACGATCCCGTCGGCGGCGTAGGCCAGGGCCCCCTCGAAGTGGTGCACCGCCGGCGCGCCGCCTCCCGGCTGCCGTCCCCACTCCGTGCTGTGGACATGGAAGACCACCGGCAGGCGGCGCTCCCCCGCCAGGATCAAGCCGGCCATGCCGGAGAGCCAGTCCTGGATGGCGATGATCTCCAGCCCCTCGGTAAGGCGGGTCTGCGCCGCCGCCTGGAGGTTGAAGACCAGCAGATCAGAGAAGAAGCGCCCCCAGCTTCGCAGCTCGTCCGAGATGACGTACGGAAAGAGCGGCGTCGCGTCGAAGAGGGGCACGCGGCGCACTCGCACGCACTTGGAATCCACCGGCGGGACCGACGGCCGCCACGCCGTGTGCTCAGGCGTCCAGACGTAGAGCTCATGCCCGCGGTCGGCCAGCGCGGTGGTGATCCACTGCGCGTAGGTCCCGAGGCCGCCCACGATGGTTGGAGGGAACTCCCAGCAATGAAATGCAATGTTCACGATGTCATCCTTTCGGCTGCGCTCCAGCAGAGGTAGGCAGGCCACGACCGGCGATGGCGCCGGCCTTCCGGCGGTAGTGGTCTTCCGGCGTTCTCCTCCACGCCGCCGCGCCGGTCGCCACGCTGCGCGCCCTGCCGCTGGAACGCAGACAGGCACGTGGCGTGCCGGGCCGGCGCAGCAGCCCGGAGCGCCTCGACGCACTCGCCTCCGCTGCCTGGGCCACAGCGACGGAAGGGCAGCGCCGCGGAGCGGCGCGGCGCAACGGGATGTCCGGCCGCGGCAGCGCGGGAAACGGCCGCGTCCCAGGACACGCCGAGCGGCCGGCGCCCGACGAGGCGGTGGCGAGCAACTGTCACAGGCCCTTCCAGGCGCTCTCGGCACTGTCGGCACTGCCGCCTGGCCACGCGCTCGGCGGGAAGGGGACGGTCTCCGCCACCCCCTGCCTCAGCGCCAGGTATTCCAGCTTCCCGAGGAGATTTTCGATCACCTCCGGCCAGGTGAAAAGGGCCGCCGTTCGCTTGGCCTCCTGCCGGATCTCGTCGGCCAGGCGCGGATTGGAGCGCACGTGCAACAGATAGCCCACTAGCTCCTCCGGGTCGTCGGTTTCGGTGACCAGGCAGTTCTGGAACGAGACGGCGTAGTCCTCCCCCGTGGCGCCGACGACGGCCACGCCTCCGGCACCCATCACCTCCAGGCCCACGATGCCGAACGGCTCGTGGCCGCTGTTGGCCAGCACCGCGTCCGATGCACCGTAGCACAGCCGCTTCAATTCGTCTGTGACAAAAAACCGCAGATTGAGCACGTCGGCCTCGGCGGCCAGCTGGACGATGGCCTCCAGCGCCTGCCGGTCCGAGCCGCACGGGGGCACGTCGCGCACGCGCAGCCCGCGCCGGTAGGCGTGCCCCAGCACCTCTGCGCCATGGGGCTCGATCCCGCCCCGCATGACGAATTTCACCGGAAAGCCCCGCTCTTTCAGGCGCGCCACGGCTTCCACGGCCATGATCCAGCGTTTATCTGGATCGAACCGCCCGATCTTGAACAGGAGCGGCGCGGCGTCGATCCGGCTGCGCAGGGCGGCCACCGCTCCCGGATCCGGCGGCAGGAGATAGCGGTCCGGAATGCCGTTGGGGATCACCAGGGGGTTCAGCCCCAGATCCCACATGATGTGCTTCATGTAGCGCGAGACGGTGGTGATGGTGGCCACGAAGCTGAGACGGCCCCAGTTGATGCGGTGAAAGGAGAAGACGTTGTTCGCGTTCCAGAGCAGGATCGCGCGGTTGCGCAGACCACGGGCGTGCAGGAGATCGCTGATGCGGCAGGTGGCCTCTGCTGTGTGCCACTCCTCTGCCAGGACTGCCACCAGCTTGCCCTGGTCCAGCGCCGGCCGGACGAGGTGCTCAACGACGAAGGGCGGGGCGCTGTCGTTGAAGTCGTTCCACTTGCCTTCTTCGCCGTCGTAGACGCCAGCGCGGTGGAAGTGGCTGATCCACTGGCACCAGCGGTGCAGCACCAGCCGCCCGTCCAGGCGCTCCTCCCAGCCGGGCAGGTCAGGATCGCCGATGAACAGGAGGTGGGTCCGGAAGCCCAGCTCAGCCAGGGCCTGCGACAGTTCGGCTACCCGCACGCCCAACCCGCCGGCGATGGAGTACGGCTGATCGGGACCTTCGAAGCAGAGGATGACGAATTCCAGATTGTCCGGGGTGAGCTGAACGGTCGCCATCAGCGGGGCGAGTGTAGCGCATCGTGGGCGCGCAGGTGGCTGCAGTTGCCTGGTTGCGGCGCGTCGACCGCCGGGAGGTGCGCTGCGTGCGGCGGAGCAGAGACGCTCTCCTTCGGCACGGCTGGCTCAAGGTCTCCCTTTGGCAGGGACGCTTTCCGGGGGCCGCAGCTGACCTCACCCCCTAGCCCCCTCTCCGCGTCGGAGAGGGGGAACGACGGCCATGGGGAGAGGAGGTCACCCGCGGTGGCCGCGCCGGGAGGGAGCAGGGACGTCACCCCCTAGTGCACCATCAGGCCAGCGATTTGGCATTGCCTTCCCTGGTGCGCGGGCTTGCATTCCCAAAGAGGTCGTCTGAAACGGCACTAGCCCCCGCTCCGACGCGGAGAGGGGGAACGACGGCCATGGCCTGGCGCGATCCGTGCCCGTAGCGCACGGGCGGCGGGCGCGGGGCAGTTGCTCTGCGCGACCGGCTTGCGTACCCTCCCGTCGCGGATGGCGGCGCGCTGGCCGGTGGCGGCCACGGCCGCCGCTAGCCCTCGCCCGGTACAGTCCTGCTACGTCTGACCCGCACCGTGCTCCCGCCTGCGTCGATGGCCGCCGCTGCCGCTGAACGCTCGCGGCGCCCGTCGATTGGCGCCGCCGCGGCGATCCTGCTCATCGGGTTTGTCGCCAGCCGCCTGCTGGGCCTGGCGCGCGACGTGCTGATCGGCGCACAGTTCGGCACGTCCGCCGATTATGACCTGTATGTGGCGGCCTTCCGCATTCCGGACACGATCTTTACGCTCGTGGCCGGTGGGGCGCTCGGGTCGGCGCTGGTCCCCGTCTTCGCCGAGCACAAGGCGAGCGGGCAGCCGGCGGCGCTGGCGCGACTGGCCAGCGCCGTCTTCAACCTGCTCGCGCTCACCGCCGGGCTGGG